>JAKFVH010000245.1 GCA_021732285.1 Reyranella sp.
GAGGAAGTCAAATCGAGCGGCCCGCCTTCTCCCAATATGGGTTGCGCAGCTTGCGTTTGAAGATCTTGCCCGAATCCTCGCGGGGGAGCGCCGCGCTGAACTCGACGACCTTCGGCACCTTGTAGCGGGCCAGGTGCTGGCCGAGGTAGCCCCTGACGGCGGTCGCATCGATCGCCGTGCCGGCCTGCGGCTCGACATAGGCGCAGATCTGCTCGCCGAACTCCTCGTCGGGGATGCCGAACACCGCGCAGTCGCGCACGCCCGGCATCTGGATCAGCACCGCCTCGATCTCGGCCGGGTAGATGTTGACGCCGCCCGAGATGATCATGTCGCGCTTGCGATCGCACAGGAAGAGGTAGCCGTCGGCGTCCTGGTAGCCGACGTCGCCCACCGTCACGAGATCGCCCAGAGCGATCTCGCGGCGCTTGGCGTCGTCGTTGTTGTAGGTGAATTCGGCGAGATGCGGCCCGCGCAGGTAGATCTCGCCGACCTCGCCCTGCTTCACGTCGCGGCCTTGCTCGTCGACGATGCGCATCGTGGCCCCCTCGACGACGCGGCCCACGGTGCCGGGCTTGTCGAGCGCGGCTTGCGAATCGTGCCAGACCACGATGCCGGTCTCGGTGGCGCCGTAGTACTCGTTGATGACCGGTCCCCACCATTCGATCATCTGGCGCTTCACCGCCGGCGCACAGGGGGCAGCGCCATGGGTGACCCAGCGCAGCGAGGAGAGATCGTAGCGCCGCTTCACCTCGTCGGGCAGGCGCAGCAGGCGCACGAACATGGTCGGCACAATGTGCATGTGGCTGACCTTGTGGCGATCGATCAGCCGCAGCATGTCCTCGGCCTCGAAGCGCGGCTGCAGCACCATGTTGAGGCCAAGCCGCGCGCTGCCCATGCCGTAGGCCGCGGGCGCTGAGTGATACATCGGGCCGTTCATCATCACGACGATCGAGGAATCGGCCTTGATGCCCCAGTACTTGGCGGCCTCGCCGGCCGCCAAAGCCTGCTGCTCGGGCGACGACGGCTGGCGGCGCACGCCCTTGGGCCGGCCGGTCGTGCCGGAGGTGTAGATCATGCTGCCGCGCGCTGCCTTGGGCGGCAGGGCGTTGGGTTCATGGCGCGCGATGAAGGAATCCCAGGTCTCGACGCCGTCGGGGGCGCGCCGCCTTTCAGTTGGCACGTTGTAGGCGGCGGCGATCTCCTCCGGTGTCGGCACGACGAGCACCCTCACGCTCGCCGGCACGCCCGCCGCGATCTGGGCGAAAAGGTCGCTGTGGGCCACCAGCACCTTGGCGCCGCTGTCGGCCAGGATGTAGCCCGCCTCCTCCGGCGTGAAATGCCAGTTGATCGGCACGCCATAGACGCCGAGCTGGCCCGCCGCCATGTTGACTTCGAAGGTCGGGAAGTCGTTGCGCAGCATCAGGGCGACGCTGTCGTCCTCGCCGAGCCCGAGGGCAGCGAAACCGCCGGCGCCGCGCGCGGCGTTGGCCTGGATGTCGGCCCAGCTTCGGAAACGCTCGCCCGCCGTTACGCCCGCTGTCATCGCTTCTTCCCTGCCTTCTTCGCCGGAGCTGTCGGCGCCGCTCCCCTCAGCATCAGCGCGCCGTGAAACTGGGCCAGCGTCCGGTAGTCGGGAGCATGTTCCAGCATGCCGGCCTGCTGCAACATCACCAGCCCGTGCGTGGCCGCCCACATCGACCAGCCGAACAGCGTGGGATCGACATCGATCAATCCCGCCTTGGCGAGCCGTTCGGCCGTGCTCGTGATGTAAGTCGCAGCATGCCGCGCCTTGGGGCCGAGCTCGGGATGGCTGTCGTCGATCGGCGCCTCGATGTCGAACATGATGCGATAGGCGTGCGGGTTCTTCATGGCGAAGCGGTGGTAGGCCTCGCCAACGGCCTGGGCTTTGGAGACTGGATCCCCCGGCGCGTTGGTAACCGCCGTCTCGAGCGCATCGGAGAACTTCTCGAACGCCTGGGCGCGCACTGTCGCCAGGATATCGGCCTTGTCCTTGAAATAGCGGTAGGGCGTCTTGGGGCTGCAGCCCAGTGCGTCGGCAAGCTGGCGCATGGTGACGCCCTCGTAGCCGAAGCGGGCGAAACGCTCGGTCGCGACCTTGCACAGCTCGGCGCGGAAGTCGGCGATGTCCTGTTCGGTGAGGTAACGCGGCATGGTTTACATACACAGTGTGTACGTAAACGTCGTTGCCGTCAAACCCTCTGTCAGGCGGTCGCGGCAAACAGCTCGCGGCCGATCAGCATGCGGCGGATCTCGCTGGTGCCGGCGCCGATCTCGTAGAGCTTGGCGTCACGCAGCAGCCGGCCCGTCGGATAGTCGTTGATGTAGCCGTTGCCGCCCAGAAGCTGGATGGCATCGAGCGCGACCAGAGTCGCCTTCTCGGCGGCATAGAGGATCGCGCCGGCCGAATCCTTGCGCGTGGTCTGGCCGCGGTCGCAGGCCTTGGCGACGGCGTACACATAGGCCTTGCAGGCGTTCATGGTGGTGTACATGTCGGCGAGCTTGCCCTGCACGAGCTGGAACTCGCCGATCGCCTGGCCGAACTGCTTGCGCTCATGCACGTAGGGCACGACGACGTCCATGGCCGCCTGCATGATGCCGAGCGGTCCTGCCGCCAGCACCGCGCGCTCGTAGTCGAGCCCGCTCATCAGCACGTTGACGCCCTTGCCGACGGCGCCCAGCACGTTCTCGGCCGGGATCTCGCAATCCTCGAACACCAGCTCGCCGGTCGACGAGCCGCGCATGCCCATCTTGTCGAGTTTTTGGGCAACCTTGAAACCCTTGCGGTCGGTCTCGACGATGAAGGTGGTGATGCCGCGCGAGCCGGCGGCGGGATCGGTCTTGGCATAGACCACGACCACCTGCGCGTCGGGGCTGTTGGTAATCCACATCTTGGTGCCGTTCAGGACGTAGCGGTCGCCCTTCTTGTCGGCGCGCAGCTTCATGGAGACGACGTCGGAGCCCGCCCCCGATTCGCTCATCGCCAGGCTGCCGACATGCTCGCCGGAGATCAGCTTGGGCAGGAAGCGCTTCTTCTGCTCGTCGCTGCCGTTGCGGCGGATCTGGTTGACGCAGAGGTTCGAGTGGGCGCCGTAGGAGAGGCCGACGGCGGCCGAGGCGCGGCTCACCTCCTCGACGGCGATGACGTGCTCGAGATAGCCCAGGCCCGAGCCGCCATACTCCTCCTCGACGGTGATGCCGTGCAGGCCGAGGTCGCCCATCTTGGGCCACAGCTCGCGCGGGAAGCGGTCGGTCTTGTCGAGCTCGGCGGCGATCGGCGCCACCTGGTCGGCGGAGAAGCGCTGGACCTGCTCGCGGAGCGCATCGGCGGTCTCGCCCAGACCGAAATCGAACGGCGGCATTGCGTTGGGGATCATGAGCCTGTCTTGCCTGTCAGAGGATTGTCGTCACTTCGGGTCGTCGATCTTGACGTTGATGCTTATAAGCTTCCATTCGCCGTCGGACGGGATGAAGGCGAGGTCGAAGTTGACCCGCAGCGGCTCGGTTGGGAAGTGGCCTTTCACCAGGAGCCTGCCCTCGTCGTCGACCTTGGGTGCGGGGTCGTAGCTCGGTTTCAGGGCGGCGATGACGTCGAAGTCGATGTGCTTCTTGTTGAACTCCTGGAACCGCCGGGCCAGCCGCTCGACCGGGTACTGCTCGCGGAACGGCTTGGAGAGCTTGGCGTGGAAGACCTCGTAGTTGCCGGTGACGTTGGCGTCGTTGAAGGTGAGCAGCGTCGCCTTCACCAGTGCCTCCAGCCCGCGCTCCGACGGCACCTTGTTCTGTGCCTGCGCAGCGGAGGCCATCAGCATCAGCGCCATCACGGCCAGCATGCGCACGATCGTCGTCATCGGGCCTCCTCCCCGGCCGGACGATAGCCCGCTGGAGGCGCCCTGCGAAACCGTGATCAGCGGCTCAACTTCGCGCGTCAGAGTTCATGGTCTTCCGGACCGCCGGCCTCCGGCCGGCATCATGATCATGAGCCGGCCGGAGGCCGGCGGTCCGGAAGAGACTCAAAGCAGGAAGACCGTCGCTAGCCCCAAGAAGGCCAAAAAGCCGATCACGTCGGTCACGGTTGTCAAAAACACCGTCGACGACACTGCCGGATCGACGCCGAATTTCTGCAAACCCAGCGGGATCAGCGTACCGGCGAGGGCGGCGGCGATCAGGTTGCAGATCATGGCGGCGCCGATCACGGCGCCGAGCCGCCAGTCGTGGTACCAGGCGACGACGGCCGCGCCCATGACCAGGGCGAAGATCATGCCATTGAGGCCGCCTACCGCCGCCTCCTTGGCGACGAAGCGCAGCGCATTGGCGGCGGTGAGCTGGCCGGTGGCGAGCGCGCGCACCGCCACGGTCACGGTCTGGGTGCCGGCATTGCCGCCCATCGAGGCCACGATCGGCATCAGCACGGCCAGGGCCACGATCTTCTCGATGGCTCCTTCGAACTGGCCGATCACCAGCGAGGCGATGATCGCGGTGGCGAGGTTCACCGTCAGCCACACCGCGCGCAGGCGGGCCGTGCGCACCGGCGGGGCATGCATGTCGTCGGTGCCGACGCCGCCCATCTTCAGGAGGTCCTCCTCGGCCTCCTCGTCGATCACGTCGACCACGTCGTCGACCATGATCACGCCTTCCAGCCGCCCGCGCTCGTCGACGACCGGGCACGACACCAGGTTCTTGTCGCGGAACAGATGCGCCACCTCGACCTGGTCGGCGCTGGCCGGCACCGAGGGGATGTCGGGATCGACGAGTTCGGCGATCGGCACCGGCCGCTTGGTGCGCAGCATGCGGCCCAAGGGCACCGAGCCACGCAGCCGGCCCACGGAATCGACGACGAAGATGTCATAGACGTCGTCGGGCAGGTCGGTCGCCTCGCGGCAATGGTCGATCACCTCGCCGACGGTCCAGCCGTCGGGGATCTTGACCAGCGAGCGCTGCATCAGGCGCCCGGCGGTGCCCTCGGGATAGGCGAGCGCGCTTTCGATCTCGGCGCGCTCGGCGGCCGGCAGCTCGGCCAAAACCTCCTGGCGCTCCTGCTCCGGCAGCTCCTCGAGGATGGTGGCCGCGTCGTCGGTCTCGAGCTCGCGGGCGGCGGCGGCGATGTCCTTGCTGTCGAGCTGGTCTAGAACGTCCTCCAGGACCTCCTCGTCGAGCTCGATCAGGGTCTCGGGATCGAGGTCGCGTTTGAGGATGCCGACCAGCTTGTCGCGTTCGGCCTCGGCGACCTGTTCCAGGATCGAGGCCTGGCCGGTGGCGCTGAGGCCCGCCAGCAGGCTCCTGACGTCTTCGGTCTGATCTTGGGCGAGCGCGGCCTCGACCCGCCGGACCAGCTCCGGCGGCACTTCGTCGAGGACGTCGGGCTCGCTCATCCCCGCGCCGCCCCGGCCAGACGCTCGGCCTCGACGACGGAAAGCGCCGTCATGTTGAGGATGCCGCGGGCAGTGACCGACGAGGTGAGCACATGCGCCGGCCGCGCGGTACCGAGCAGCATGGGCCCGATATGCAGGCCGTCGACGGCGTTCTTCAGCAGGTTGAAGGCGATGTTGGCCGCATCGAGCGACGGGCAGATCACCAGGTTGGCCGAGTCCTTCAGCCGCGAGCGCGGGAAGACGTTGTTGCGGGTCTCGGGATCGAGCGCGGCATCGCCGTGCATCTCGCCGTCGACCTCGAGGTTGGGCGCGCGCTGCTGCAGCATCTTCACCGCCGCCGCCATCTTGCGCGCCGAGGGGTGGTCGGAGCTGCCGAAGCTCGAATGCGAGATCAGCGCCACCTTGGGCTGGATGCCGAAGCGCAGCACGGCGTCGGCGGCCAGCAGGGTGATGTCGACCAGGGTATCGGCGTCGGGATCGTCGTTGACGTAGGTGTCGGCGATGAACAGCGAGCGGGTCGGCATGACCACGAGGCTGAGCGCCGCCATCTGGTGCACGCCCTCGCGCGTGCCGATGACGTCGCGAACATGGGCAAAGTGGGTGCGGAAGCGGCCGTAGGTGCCGGCGATCATGGCGTCGGCGTCGCCGAGGCGGACCGCGAGGGCGGCGATCAGGGTCGGGCTGGTGCGCACCAGGTTGCGCGCCGTGGGCTCGGTGACGCCGCGCCGCTCCATGAGCTGGTGATAGGCGCCCCAGTAGCGGTCGTAGCGCGGGTCGTTGGAGGGATCGATCAGCTCGGCATCGACGCCGGGCCGGAAGCGCAGGCCCAGGCGCTCGGCGCGCCGGCGCACGATCTCGGGCCGGCCGATCAGGATCGGCACGGCGACGCCCTCGTCGAGGATGATCTGCACGGCGCGCAGGACGCGATCGTCCTCGCCGGCGCTGAAGATCACCCGCTTGGGATTGGCCCGCGCCTGCTCGAACACCGGCCGCATGACCAGGCCGGACTTGAAGACGAACTGGTTGAGCTGCTGGCGGTAGGCCTCGAAGTCGGCGATCGGCCGGGTGGCGACGCCCGAGTCCATCGCGGCCTTGGCGACCGCGGGCGCCAGTTCGACGATCAGGCGCGGATCGAACGGCTTGGGGATGATCTGGTTGGCGCCGAAGCCGCCGCCCGCCTGCTCGCCGAAGGCGCGCGCCACGACCTCTGATGGCTCCTTGCGGGCGAGCGACGCCAGCGCCCGCACGCAGGCGATCTTCATGTCGTCGTTGACGGTCCTGGCCCCGACATCCAGCGCGCCGCGGAAGATGTAGGGGAAACAGAGGACGTTGTTCACCTGGTTGGGATAGTCGCTGCGGCCGGTGGCGACGATGGCGTCGTCGCGCACTGAGGCGACGTCCTCCGGCGTGATCTCCGGGTTGGGATTGGCGAGCGCCAGGATCAGGGGCTTGGCCGCCATCTTGGCGACCATCTCCTTCTTGAGCACGCCGCCGGCCGACAGGCCGAGGAAGATGTCGGCCTCAGCGATCACCTCGGCCAGGCTGCGGGCCGGGGTGTCACGGGCATAGCGCTCCTTCCACGGGTCCATCAGCTCGTTGCGGCCCTTCCAGACCACGCCCGCGATGTCGGTGACCCACATGTTCTCCTTGGGCAGTCCGAGCTTCTCGAGCAGGCCGAGGCACGACAGCGCCGCCGCGCCGGCGCCCGAGACCACCAGCTTCACCTTGGCGATGTCCTTGCCGACCAGGGCCAGGCCGTTCTGGACGGCAGCGCCGACGATGATCGCCGTGCCGTGCTGGTCGTCGTGGAACACCGGGATCGAGAGCCGCTCGCGCAGCTTCTGCTCGACGTAGAAGCACTCCGGCGCCTTGATGTCTTCCAGGTTGATGCCGCCGAAGGTCGGCTCCAGCGCGGCCACGACCTCGACCAGCCGCTCCTGGTCCTTCTCGGCCAGCTCGATGTCGAAGACGTCGATGCCGGCGAATTTCTTGAACAAAACGCCCTTGCCTTCCATGACCGGCTTGGCGGCGAGCGGGCCGATGTCGCCCAGGCCCAGGACGGCGGTGCCATTGGTGACCACCGCCACCAGGTTGGCGCGCGCGGTGAGCTCCGCCGCGGTGGCGGGGTCGCGAACGATCTCGTTGCAGGCGGCGGCGACGCCGGGCGAATAGGCGAGCGACAGGTCGCGCTGGGTGGCCAGCGGCTTGGTCGGGACGACCTCGATCTTCCCGGGTCGGGGTATGCGATGGTAGCGAAGCGCGCTTTCGGTTAGTTCATCCGCCAAGCTCGCCTCCTCGTTATCCCCTTAACAAAAAGGGCCGCCAATTGGGGGTCCCCAATGGGCGGCAATATCACCTTTTCGATCGAACCGGCGAGTTTGGTGCGGCCAAGAAGACTCGAACTTCCACGCCTCGCGGCACTAGCACCTCAAGCTAGCGCGTCTACCAATTCCGCCATGGCCGCGCCGGTCGATGCGGCGGGGGATACCAAATAGACCTCGCAGTGGCAAGGCAACTCGGCAGGGCCAATAGCTGCGCCAATGGGTGAGCGGTCACGCCCTATTGCGCTTGGCCCCGGAAGCTCCGATTTTGCCACAATGAACAAGCCCGAATGGCGCATTTCCGACGGCCCGGTGCCCTACCAGGAGGCGCTGGCGGTCATGGAACAGCGCGTCGCCGACATCCGGGCCGGCCGCGAGCGCGAGCTCGTCTGGCTGCTCGAACATCCGCCGCTCTACACGGCAGGCACCAGCGCCAAGCCGCAGGACCTGCTGCAGCCCATGCGCTTTGCCGTGCATGTCGCGGGCCGCGGCGGGCAGTACACCTATCATGGGCCCGGCCAGCGCGTGGTCTACGCCATGCTCGACCTGCGCGCCCGCCGCCAGGACGTGCGGCGCTTCGTGTCCGACCTCGAGGACTGGACCATCCGCACCTTGGCCCGCTTCAGCGTGACGGCGGAGCGTCGCGCCGGTCGGGTCGGCGTCTGGGTGGTGCGGCCCGACAAGCCAACCCTGCCCGACGGCACACCGCGTGAAGACAAGGTCGCGGCCATCGGTGTGCGCATCCGCCACTGGGTATCGTTCCATGGGCTGTCGATCAACGTCGAGCCCGACTTGTCGCACTATGCGGGAATCGTGCCCTGCGGCATCGCCGAGCACGGGGTGACCTCGCTGGTCGACCTCGGACTGCCGGTGACCATGGCCGATCTAGACACGGCGCTGGCGGAGACCTTCGACGAGGTCTTCGGCGAAGGTGTTAGGCCGTCGCAAGCTGCTTAGGAACTTTCCTCCCCATCGCGACAGCGATGGGGAGGTGCCCGCGAAGCGGGCGGAGGGGTCATGAGCATCGGCACTGCCGCTCATGACCCCTCCGGCCCTTCGGGCCACCTCCCCGCGCTTTGCGCAGGGAGGAAAGAACTTCAGGCGGTCGGCAGCTGCGTAAAACCTTGCGGCAGCACGTCGAGATCGACCGGCTCGATATCCACGTTGTCGACGCGGGCCATCGTGGGGCCACGGCGACAGGCGTCGATCATCTCGCCCACCGCCTTGTCGTCGCCGACGATCAGCGCCTCGACCGCGCCGTCGATCCGGTTGCGCACCCAGCCGGTCAGTCCGAGCCTGAGTGCCCTCGTCATCACCCAGTCGCGATAGCCCACGCCCTGCACCCGGCCGCTGATCGTGAGGCGGGCCTGCAGCGCCATCGGCTCAGGCGAACTCGATGATCTTCTGGTCGACGCGCAGGCTGTCGCCGGCCTTGGCGTGCAGGGTCTTGACCGTGCCGTCGCGCACCGCGCGCAGGACGTTCTCCATCTTCATCGCCTCGACCACGGCCAACGCCTCGCCCGCCTTGACCTCCTGGCCCTCGCTCACCGCCACGGAGGCGAGCAGGCCCGGCATGGGCGACAGCAGGAACTTCGACGTGTCGGGCGCCGCCTTGACCGGCATCAGGGCGTAGAGCTCGGCCTGGCGCGCCGTCAGCACCAGCGCCTCGGCCTGGCCGCCCTCGTTGATCAGGCGCCAGCCCGAGGCGAGCGCGTCGATCTGGACGACGACATGCTGCTTGTCGATCGTGGCATGCATCAGCGGCTCGCCGGGCGACCAGTCGGTCTTGACCGCGATCTGACGGCCGTCGGCCTCGACGGTGAAGCCGCCCGGATTGCCCGCGCTCACCGCCACGGTCATCGGCTGGCGATTGAGCATGACGACACGGCTCTGCTCGTTGGCGCCGAGCCGAGCGCCCTTGACGTGGTCAGCGACGGCAGCGACCGCGGCCAGCATCGCCGGATCCTTGGGCGGCAGGTGCGCGGTGGTGAAGCCACCCTTGAACTCCTCGGCAATGAAGTTGGTGGTGAGCTTGCCGGCGCGGAAGCGCGGATGGGCCATCAGCGCGGCCAGGAACGGCACGTTGTGCGAGACGCCCCTGACATAGAACTCGTCCAGCGCGCGGCGCATGCGCTCGATGGCGTCGATGCGGGTCTTGCCGTAGCTGCAGAGCTTGGCGATCATCGGATCGTAGAACATCGAGATCTCGCCGCCCTCATAGACGCCGGTATCGACGCGCACGTCGGGCCCACGCGCAGGCTCGCGGTACTTCACCAGCCGGCCGGTCGAGGGCAGGAAGTTGCGGAACGGGTCCTCGGCATAGAGGCGGGCCTCGACGGCCCAGCCGTTCAGCTTCACGTCCTTCTGCTCGAGCGGCAGCTGCTCGCCGGCGGCGACGCGGATCATCAGCTCGACCAGGTCGAGGCCGGTTATCAGCTCGGTGACGGGATGCTCGACCTGCAGGCGGGTGTTCATCTCGAGGAAGTAGAACTTGCGGTTCTTGTCGACGATGAACTCGACGGTGCCGGCGCTCTTGTATTTCACGGCCTTGGCGAGAGCCACGGCCTGCTCGCCCATCGCCTTGCGCGTCTTGGCGTCGAGGAACGGGCTCGGCGCCTCCTCGATCACCTTCTGATGGCGACGCTGAATCGAGCACTCGCGCTCCCACAGGTAGAGGCAGTTGCCCTTGCCGTCGGCGATCAGCTGGATCTCGATGTGGCGCGGCTCCTCGACGTACTTCTCGATGAACACGCGGTCGTCGGCGAACGAGGCCTTGGCCTCGTTGGTCGCCGAGACGAAGCCCTCGCGTGCCTCGGCATCGTTGTAGGCGATGCGCATGCCCTTGCCGCCGCCGCCGGCCGAGGCCTTGATCATCACCGGATAGCCGACCTTGTTGGCGATCTTCACCGCCTCGTCAGCGTCCTTCAGCGAATGCAGCCAACCCGGCACGGTGCTGACGCCGGCCTTCTGGGCGAGCTTCTTGCTCTCGATCTTGTCCCCCATGGCGTAGATGGCGAAGGCGTCGGGGCCGATGAAGACGATGCCGGCCTTGGCCAGCGCCTTCTGGAATTCCTGCTTCTCCGACAGGAAGCCGTAGCCGGGATGGACCGCCTGCGCGCCGGTCTTCTTGCAAGCCTCGACGATCTTGTCGATCAGCAGGTAGGACTGGGTCGAGGGCGGCGGGCCGATCAGCACCTTCTCGTCGGCCTCGCGCACATGCAGCGCATCGGCGTCGGCCTCGGAATAGACGGCGACGGTCTTGATGCCGAGCCGCTTACACGTGCGGATCACGCGGCAGGCGATCTCGCCGCGGTTGGCGATCAGGATCTTGTCGAACAGCGGATGGCTCTTGGCCACTGGCTTCGTGGGCGCCTTCGTAGCAGCCTTCTTGATCGCGACATTCTTCTTCGCGGCCTTCTTCTTGACGGCCATTCTCACGGTTCCTTTCTAGCGCGGTCGAACAGGCCCATGGCCCAGGCGGTATGGCCGGCAATCAACGGCATCCAGGCCGTCAGCACCCACAGCCACCACGGATAGCGGCTGCTGAACAGGGCGTTGACGGCGATCAGCACGAGAAGCGTGAGCAACGCGACGATGAGGTGCAGGCGGACCTTGCGGCCCCGCCTCATACGCTCCTCCGGCTTGAGATGCACGGCCATCGAGGTCACAGAGGCACGTTACCGTGCTTGCGCCACGGGTTCTCGAGCTTCTTGTTCTCGAGCGTCGCCAGCGCCTTGCAGACGCGCCGGCGCGTGCCGTGCGGCATGATCACGTCGTCGATGAAGCCGCGATTGGCCGCCACGAACGGGTTGGCGAACTTCTCGCGGTATTCGTCGGTACGCTTGGCGATCTTGGCGGCATCGCCGATGTCGGAGCGGAAGATGATTTCCACCGCGCCCTTGGCACCCATCACCGCGATCTCCGCGCCCGGCCAGGCGTAGTTCACGTCGCCGCGCAGGTGCTTGGAGGCCATCACGTCGTACGCCCCGCCATAGGCCTTGCGAGTGATGACCGTCACCTTCGGCACGGTCGCCTCGGCGTAGGCATATAAAAGCTTGGCGCCGTGCTTGATGATGCCGCCGAATTCCTGGGTGGTGCCCGGCAGGAAGCCCGGCACGTCGACGAAGGTGACGATCGGGATGTTGAAGGCGTCGCAGAAGCGCACGAAGCGGGCGGCCTTGCGCGAGCTGTCGATGTCGAGGCAGCCCGCCAGCACCATCGGCTGGTTGGCGACGAAGCCCACGGTGCGGCCGGCCATGCGGCCGAAGCCGATCACCATGTTGGCCGCCCATTCCGGCGACAGCTCGAAGAAGTCGCCCTCGTCGGCGACCTTCAGGATCAGCTCCTTGATGTCGTAGGGCTTGTTGGGATTGTCCGGCACCAGCGTGTCGAGCGAAAGATCGTCGCGGTCGACCGGGTCGTGGGTCGGCCTGAGCGGCGGCTTCTCTCGGTTGTTCGACGGCAGGAAGTCGACGAAGCGGCGGAGCTGCAGCAGGGCCTCGACGTCGTTCTCGAAGGCGAGATCGGAGACGCCCGATTTCTGCGTATGGGTGAGCGCGCCGCCCAGCTCCTCCTGGGTCACCGTCTCGTGCGTCACGGTCTTCACCACGTCGGGACCGGTGACGAACATGTAGGAGCTGTCCTTCACCATGAAGATGAAGTCGGTCATGGCCGGCGAATAGACAGCGCCGCCGGCGCACGGGCCCATGACCATGGAGATCTGCGGGATCACGCCCGAGGCCAGCACGTTCCTCTGGAAGACGTCGGCATAGCCCGCCAGCGAATCGACGCCTTCCTGGATGCGCGCACCACCGGAGTCGTTGAGGCCGAGCACCGGCGCGCCGACCTTCATGGCCATGTCCATGACCTTGCAGATCTTGGCGGCGTGCATGCCCGACAGCGCGCCGCCGAACACGGTGAAGTCCTGGCTGAAGACATAGACCAGCCGGCCGTTGATGGTGCCGTGGCCGGTCACCACGCCGTCGCCCGGGATCTTCTGGTTCTCCATGCCGAAGTCGATCGAGCGATGCTCGACGAACATGTCGTATTCTTCGAACGAGCCGGGATCGAGCAGCGCATCGATGCGCTCGCGCGCCGTCAGCTTGCCCTTGGCGTGCTGCGCCTCGACGCGGCGCTGGCCGCCGCCCTGGCGCGCCGCCGCGCGACGACGCTCAAGCTCTTCCAACATCTGCTGCATTCACGAACTCCGGCTCATTGCGTCTGTTTTCGGCCAAAACAGCAGCGAGGTCTAGACCTGAGGCCGGTCCCGGGTGGGGCAGACATCGTCCATTTGTCCGTCAGGCGAAGCCCGAGTGCGACCGGTCCGCTCGAGGCGGAACAGGTCGTCTTCCTTGCCGATGCCGTCGATATTGAAGCAGCGCAGAGCGTTTTCGCCCTGCACGGTGCAGTAGAAGTGATCGATGCTGTAGCCTCGGCCACTCTTGACCGAGGTGAAGACGATCTCGACCTTGTCACCCGCTGCGACGACGTGGCCACATTGCGAATAGTCCTGCAGCGGGCTGCGGCCCCTCTGCCGCACCTGCCCGTCCTTGTCGATGACAAGAATGCCCGTGTGATAGCCCTCGCGCGCCTTCCGCTTGAACTGCCATTCGCCGGTCAGGTCCTGCGCGAACGACGGCGCGGCTATCGTCGCGAGAAATATCGCGAGAATGCCAATCCGTCGCGTCACCGCAGGAACCGCTTCTCGTCGTCCTTGACCTTGCCCATGCCCTGCAGGTCGAACACGTCCTCGACCGAGGCGATGCTGCCCTCCACGCCGTGGATGCCGCCGTCCTTGCGGATCTGGGCGAAGGTCTTGCGCATGGCGCCGACCGAGGCGCGGACGGCGTGGTTGCCCCAGATCAAGAGACCGATCTTCCTGAGCTCGCGCACCCGCGCCACCGTCATCTGCGGATAGGCCGTCGGCACCAGCGCGATCGGCACCTTGCCGTCCCACGCCTTCACGAAGGCCTCGATCTCGTCCGGCGTCTTCTGCTTGGAATGGACCAGGATCATGTCGGCGCCTGCCGCCTCGTAGGCGCGCGCCCGCTTCAGCGCCTCGTCCTGGCCGAGGCCCGCGATCAACGCCTCGGTTCGCGCGACCAGGACAAGGTCCTTGTCCTTGCGCACGGCGCGTGCCGCATCGATCTTGCCCTGGAACTCTTCTATGCGGACCATTTCCTGGCGGCCGCCGGCGATCAGGCTGGTGACCTTGGGGAAGCTCTTGTCCTCCATGACGATGGCGGCGACGCCGGCGCGCTCGTACTGCTCGATGACATAGAGCACGTTGATGGCGTTGCCGAATCCGGTGTCGATGTCGGCCACCACCGGCAGGCCCGAGCGATCGACCATGGCGCGCGTCATGTCGAGATGCTGGGTCATCGATACCACGCTGACGTCGGGCACGCCGTACATCGCCGAGAGCTCGAAGCCCGACGCCCAGATCGCATCGAAGCCCGCCTCGGCCACCAGCATGGCCGACAAGGGGCTGTGCGCCGCCATCGCCTCGACGAGGCCTTTCTTCGCCAGCACGTCCCGGAATTTCGCGCCCGCCGTCATGGTCATCCTTTCAACCGCTGCTGCTCCAGGAGCGCGAGGAAGCGCGCGCCGGCCTCGATGTCGTGCCTGATGCCTTCATGCCGCTTGGCGGCGATCGGATCGGAGCCCCAGCGCTCGACCTGATAGAGCTCGTCGAGCTGGGCCGCGGCAAACGCGTCAGCGGCCGAAAGATGCCCCTCCGCGGCGGCGAGCGCCACGACCAGCGAGCCTGAAATGTGCGTGAGATTGAAGAGCGCCGACAGGCCGAGGTCGCTGTGCGTCGCCACCACGTCGTGCAGCCGAGCCACCGCGTCGGCCGGCTGCTCGACGAACGCCAGACCTTCGACGACGACGAGCCGCGCACCGTAGCGCTCGGCCGCCCAGTCGAGCAGCGGCTGCCAGGTTTCCTGCTGGCGCTTCACCAGGCTCTCGGGCTCGCTGGCGCGATAGCACAGCATGTCGGAGCCCGCGTACTTTGCGGTGTCCTCGATCACGCGCGCGCGCTGCGTCGTCACGCGATCGAGGCCGGTCGCCGCGAGCCGCGTCAGCGGCAGGTGCGCGGCGTTGATGTCGGCCTTGTCGGGCACCTGGCCCCACTCGCGCGCGATCGCCTCAGCGAGCGCGCGCGTCGGTACCACCAGCACGGCCTTGGCCGGCGTGCGCATGGGCCTGCCGTCGAGCAGGACGCGATGGCCGCCGTCACCGAGATCGACGGCCGTCTCCTTATAAAAACGCTTCATCGAGCCGAGGGCTTACACGCCCGGCCAGCCCCACGACAAGTGCCGCTCAGCGCTGGCTGCGCTGCGGTCCCGCCGTCTGGGCCTGCGGGCGGCCGCCGCGCTGGCGCATGTCGGCGGCCGACGGCACCGGCATCTGGGCCCTCAGGCCCGGGCGCAGGCCTTCGACGCGCGGCGCCACGATCGCGCAAGGATTGGCGCCGGCCGGCGCCTGCTTGGCCGCCTGGTTGATCTGGCCGCTCATGCTCTGTACCGCGCCGGCCGGAATGATCAGGCGGGCGAGGTTGGGCTCGAGCGCGCTCGCCGTCTCGCGGCCGCTGCCGCCCTTGATGCGCAGGGGCGAGGCGAGGCCGGCGTTCTGGTTGTCGCGCGCCTCGGGCGCCAGGATGAACTCGAAGCCCTCCGTCCTGAGGCTGAGGTAGCCGCCACCCACCATGGTGGTGCGCGGCGTGTCGACCACCAGCCGGCGCAGCGAGGCGATGCCGCCGCTCACCTCGAAGCGGCCGGCGATGCAGTTGAACGGCACGCCGGTGTCGCCGCCGCCCAGCAGGCGCTGCGTCTCGCCCGGCCAGCTGGCGAGCGGGCCGCGCGGCCACTGGCCCTTGGTGACCGCGACCTCGATCGAGCCGCTGGCCGAATTGAGCGCATCGCGCGTGTTGCGGCCGCCGCCGCGCAGGCGCAGGTCGATGTCGCCCACGGCATCGCGCAGGCCGACGTCGAAGCCCAACAGCGTCGTGAGGTCGGCGAGCGAGACGCGGCTCGCCGAGGCGGTCAGCGTCGCCTGGCCGATGCGGCCGGTCGGATCGTAGACGAGGTCGAAGCCCGCCGAGCCGCCGCCGACCGTGGCGGCGGCGCGGAAGGCAAAGCGCGTCTCGCCCGAGGTCAGCGTGACCGAGGCGTTCTGCACCTTGCTGCCCAGCCCCACGATCTCGCTCAGCCGCACCGTCACCGACAGGGCCGAGCGGCCGAGCCATGTCGCCGAGAACGGCATGGTCGGCACCAGTCGCGCCGGCGCTTGCGGCGCATTTGGCGGCGGGTTCGCGGCCGGCGCGGTCGAGGGTGCGGCCTTCAGGTCACCGAGATCGAGGCGGCTCACGTCGGCGTTGATGGTGACGGTCGGCGTGCCCTTGCGATCGACGCGGAACAGCGCCTCGCCGGTGAGCTCGCTGGAGCCGACCTTCAGCGTCGTCAGCTCGACCTTGAAGTTGCTGCGCAAGGTGCCGGCCTTGGCGTTGAGCACATACGGGCCGCCGGCCGGCACCGGCAGGCGCACATAGGGGCCGAACACCGAGACGTCCGGTCCCTCCGACGTGATTGCCAGCGTGGTGCCCTTGGCGTTGACGCTGCCCTTGATCGCAATCTTGCCGCCGCCAAAGCCGCCCTGCACATCGATGTTGCCGGGCTGTCCCCGCATCCAGCCGTCGAACGAGCCGGCGGTGCCGGTGAGCTCGAGCGGCGTGGCCTGCGGCGCCGTGAACTTGCCCTCGAGCTGCAGCGCCTGGTTGGGCGCCTGCGACTTGAAGGTCGCGGCCGGAATTTCCAGCACCACCGGCGGACGGCCCTGCCCTTCGGCGATGGTGAGCACCGAGTCGCGCACCTCGATCGTGTTGATCCAGGGGAAGGCGGCGGCCGTGCGCAGCCTGAGCGAGCGGTTCTCGCCGGGATGCGGGCCCGAGCCGTCGGGCGGCGGCAGCATGTCGAGGTTGGCGTCGCCCACGTCGTTGCGCTCGACCAGGATATCGGCGCCTTCGAGCAGGACTCGGCCGATCTTGACCTCGCCCAGGAACAGCGACGCGGGGTCGAGGAACAGGGTGAGCTTGCGCACCCGCGCAAGATCCGGGCGCGAGCCCCAGCTCGCGTTGGTCAGGGTGACGCCCTCGGCCACCATGGCGGGTTGGGTGCCGAGCTTGATGGTGAGCGGCACGCGGGCGGTGAGCTCGCGGCCCGTCACCTTGCGCACCTGCTCGGTCATGCGGCTCTGGAAACGGGAGAGATCGCGCGTGCCGACCCAGACGACCCCGGCCACCGCGGCGACGGGCAGAGCCGCCGCGAGAATCCAGGTCAACCGCTTCCAGGGAACGCGCATTACCCGCCGATTCTCGCTCAAACGCCGTCGAACGAGAAGCCGAATGCTTCAACGGTACGGCGGAAGTGAGGCGGCGGCTGTGCATCGATTGCCAGCTCGCCCTTGCCCGACGGGTGCGGCAGCACGAGACGCCGGGCATGCAGGTGCAGGCGACGGGCATCGGCGACGGCCGACAGCAGGGCTTCCTCGCCGCCGTACTTGCCGTCGCCCAGGATGGGGCAGCCGATCTCGGCGCAGTGCACGCGCAGCTGATGCGTGCGGCCGGTGCGCGGCCACAGCGCCAGCAGGGCGGCGCGCTTGCCGGCATGGTCGAGCACCCGGAAGTGGGTCAGCGCCTTCTGGCCGTTCTCTTCATCGACCTGCATCAGCTCGCGGTCGCCGCGCGCACCCGGCCGCTTGGCCAAGGGCAGGTCGATGGCGCCTTCCGGCCGCGGCGGCATGCCGACGACGACCGCCCAGTAGAGCTTCTCGGTCTCCCGATCGCGGAAAGAGTCGCCCAGGCGCCGGGCGGCCAGGCCGGTGCGCGCGATCAGCAGCAGGCCTGAGGTGTCCTTGTCCAGGCGGTGGACCAGCCGCGGCCGTTCCTCGTAGCCGAAGCGCAGCGCGTCGAGCATGCCGTCGACATGCCGCTCGGTGCCGGTCCCACCCTGCACCGCCAGCCCCGGCGGCTTGTTCAGCACGATGACCTCGGCGTCCTTGTGTATGACCAGGCCGCGGATCTCCTGGGCGTCGCGGTCCGAGACCGTCGGGATCTCGCGCGGCTTGGGCGGTGGCGCCGCGGTGACGCCGGGCGGCAGGCGGATCGTCTGGCCGGGCTCGACACGATCCTTGCCCTCGGCGCGCTTGCCGTCGATGCGGACCTGGCCGGTGCGCAAAAGCTTCTGCAGGGCGCCGTGGCCCAGCTCGGGGAAATGGCGCTGGAACCAGCGGTCGAGCCGCATGCCAGCTTCGTCGACGACGACGGCTCTGGTCTGGACCTTGGGGCTGGCGCTCATGGCGCGCAACCTAGGCGACAAGGTAAACAGGGTCCATGGAATCGCTGTCTTTCGACACGCTGACCTTCGACCACCCCGCCGCCTGCCGGCCGGCGCGGCTGACGGCCAGCTTGCACCTGCCTGAAGCCGTTGAACCGGTACCCTGCATGGTGATCCTGACCTCGAGCGCGGGCGTGCAGCGCCACCGCGAGCACTTCTATGCCCAGGCGCTGAACGAGGCCGGCGTCGCCGCCCTGATCGTCGACAGCTTCACCGGCCGCGGGGTGCGCCGCACCGTCGCGGACCAGACCTTGGTGTCCGCCGCCCAGATGGAGGGCGACGCCTTCGCCGCCCTCGCCCTGCTGCGCGCCGACCGCCGTATCGATCAGGACCGGATCGGCGTCATGGGCGTCTCCAAGGGCGGCGGCGCGTCGCTCAATGCCGCCATCGCCGTACGCCAGCGCTGGCGCCAGGGCTTCCCACACCTGTTCGACCTGCATGTCGCGATCTGCCCCGGGGCGACTGCCCAGCACCGCGATCCGACGACCCACGACAAGCCGATGTTCTTCATGCTGGCGGCGCGCGACGACTACACGCCGGCACCGCTCGCCGTCGAGTACGCCGAGCGCATGCGGGCGGCCGGCAACGGGCGCATCAAGGTCAAAGTCTATGGCAACGCCCATCACGGCTGGGAATCGGTCGGGCCGGTGTTCGACATCAAGGACGCCGAGAACTGGTCGTGCTGCACGAACTTCATCGAGGATGACGGGCGCCACTTCGTGGTGGCCGCCGGCCAGGCGATGAGCGAACCGGACTACCAGGCCTGGGCGCGCCGGCACTGCGTCACCAAGGGCGCCCGTGCGGGCGGCGGCACGCCCGAGCTGAAACAGCGAGCGACTGCAGATTTATTGGCTTTCCTGCACGCCCATGGCTTCGCCTCTTCATGGACGAATCGGACGGTTCCTGCTATACACGCAGCGTGAATCGACTCCGCTTTATCGCCGCGTTGCTGGCGTTCTTGATCCCCCTTGCGGGATCCCTTCCCTCCCTTGCCAACGAGAGCCTTTGGACCGGATCGAGCGCCAACCGCGCACGTGCCGATGCGCTCCTCAAGGCGATTCGCAGTGCGACAGACCATGGGCTCGATCCCAAGTGGTACGGGCTTGCCGAGGTCGAGAAGGCGGTGGAGGCCGGCGCCGATCCCGCCACCGAGACGCTGCTGACGGCGGCGTTCGTCGCCTATGCCAGCGACCTGTCGACGGGGCGCGTGCGCGCCAACCGCATCGACAAGGACATCGACATCATCCAGCGCAAGGT
>JAKFVH010000246.1 GCA_021732285.1 Reyranella sp.
ACGGCAATCGCGGCTTCGGCATGTGGCAGGGCAATTTCCGCGACATACTCGTCGACCGCACGGCAAACGCGATGGTGAGCGACTTCGTCGCCCGCAAGATCCGCCAGCGCGTAAAAGACCAGGCGGTCGCTGACAAGCTGATCCCCAAGAACCATGGCTTCGGCACCCGCCGCGTGCCGCTCGAGACCAAGTACTACGAGGTTTATAACCAGCCCAACGTCAAGCTGGTCGACATCAAGGAAACGCCGATCGAGCGCATCACGCCGAAGGGCATCAAGACCAGCGACGCTGAGTACGACTTCGACATCATCATCTACGCCACGGGTTTCGACGCCATCACCGGCGCCTTCGACCGCATCGACTTCCAGGGCGTCGACGGCCTGAAGCTGAAGGACAAGTGGAGGGGCGGCCCGCAGACCTATCTCGGCATCATGGTCGAAGGCTTCCCCAACATGATGATGCAGATGGGCCCGCACACCGCGCTGGGCAACATCCCACGCAGCATCGAATACAGCGTCGAATGGGTCACCGACCTGCTGGGCCACGCGCAGAAGCACGACGTCACGCGCGTCGAGGCGACGCCCGCGGGCGTGCAATCGTGGACCGACCACGTCAAGGCACTGGGCGTGGGGCTCCTGTCCAACGAGATCGATTCCTGGATGACCGGCATCAACCGCAACGTCGAGGGCAAGCAGACCCGCATCATCGCCCGCTACAGCGGCAGCGCGCCGGCCTTCCGTGAGCGTTGCGATGCCGTGGCAGCTGACGGCTACCGGGAGCTGCGCCTGGGCTAGCTCTTGCCGGACGGCGGGCCTCCAACGTCGCGGTAAACCGCGACGCACCCGCTCATGTTCATCGTCTTCCGGACCGCGCGCATCCTGCGCGCTCATGAATCATGAGCGAGCTGGAAGCTCGCGGTCCGGCAAGACTAGATCAGGCCGTCTTCCCGGGCCTTGATCTGGAGCGCGAGGTAGCGCGAGTAGATGCGGCACTGCGCCAGGCTGCCGGCGGTAAACCAGAGCCCGTCCTGCGGCGTCGGTCCCCACATGTTGCACAGCTCGCCACCTTCATCGAAGCCCCAGACCGGGCCGATGCGGTCGGCGACGTCGTTGCCGAGGGTCGCGCGCACGAACTCCTGCTGGCTTTCGTAGCCGGTGGCGACGACCACGAGGTCGAGCGGCTTGATCGTGCCGTCCTTCAAGGCGACGCCTTCCGGAACGAAGCGATCGATGTTGTCGTACTGCAGCAGGCCGACGCGGCCATCGACGATCATGTCCGAGCAGCCGACGTTGAAGTAGTAGCCGCCACCGCGCCGCAGATACATCATCTGGAAGCCGGTATCGTCCTCGCCGAAGGTGAGCTTGAAGCCGCGCGCCTCCAGGCCTTTCAGCAATGTGCGGTCAGCCTCGCGCATCTCGGCCGTCGAGAGCTGGTAGGCGCGGCGCAGCACCGGATAGGGCATCGAGGTGGCGAGCAGGTCGCAATCCTCGAACGGCAGGCCTTCGCTATAGGTCGAATAGACCTTCTGCGCCTCGCGGATGCTCACGATGTAGGTCGGGTTGCGCTGCACGATGGTGGTGTCGACGCCTGAGGCGCAGAGGTCCTGCGCCACGTCGTGGCCGCTGTTGCCGGTGCCGATGACCAGCGCCTTGCGGCCCTTCCAGTCGGCGCCAGTGGTGTATTGGCCGGAGTGCATCACCGCGCCCTTGAAGGAATCGAGGCCCGGTACCTCCGGCCAGATCGGGATGCCGCTCACGCCGGTGGCGACGATGATGTGGCGCGGCTTCATCGTGCGCTCGCTGCCGTCGCTGCGTTTCAGCGTCACCGTCCAGCAGCCTTCCTTGGCGTCCCAATGGCCGCCGGCCAGCTCAGTGCCGGTCCAGAAGTTCAGCTCGAGACTCTCGACATAGGTCTCGAACCAGTTCGCGAGCTTGTCCTTGGGAATGAACACCGGCCAGGTCGGCGGGAACGGCATCAGCGGCAGGTGGTTGACGTGCACCTCATTGTGCAGGGTGAGCGAGTGGTAGCGCAGGCGCCAGTTGTCGCCGATGCGCTGGTTGCGGTCGACAATCAGCGTATCGACGCCGAGATGGTTGAGCCGCGCCGCGGCCGACAGGCCGGCCTGTCCGCCGCCGACGATCAGCACGGCCGGATCGCGGTCGGTGTAGGTCTGCGCCTTGCGACGCTGGTCGAGCCAGTTCTCGCCGCCAAAGTCGCGCGAATATTTCTCGGCGTCGCTCACCGCCCTGGGCCGGCCGTCGGGATAGCCGTGCAGCTCCTCGAGAGTCGTCACCATGGTCCAGGCGCGCCAAGCACCGCCCTCTTCGACCAGGCGGACTACGCCGTTGGCGCGGCCGAACGCGGTCTCGAACTCGAAGATCGCCTCGATGCAGTCGGTGCCTGCCCGCCGCTCGCGACGGGCCTGCGAACGGTTGGCGGGAATGTGGAAGCCGGAGGGCCTAGTGCGCGCCAGCGTCGGCGCGAGCGCCGCCTCGATCGCCGCGGAGCCGCTCGCGGTTTGGATCCGCCAAGTGAAAGCCAGCACGTCTCGCCAGTGGCCGCCGGCTGCGAAACATCCTGCGGCCGCCGCCGCATCACCCGACTGCAGCGCTTCGCCGAACGACTTCAACCAGGACACCGCGATGTCCTGGGTGTCGGGACGAGTCCTCGAAAGCACGTTCATGTGGCCAACCCTTGCATCTGTGCCAGAGTACCAGAGGAAAAGAGGAGACGGACCATGGAGCCCGGCAAAAGACTTTTAGGCAAGGTCGCCATCGTCACGGGCGGCGCTTCCGGCATCGGCGCCGCGACGGCGCGTCTGTTCGGCCAGCACGGCGCGTCAGTGCTGCTGACCGACAGCAACGCATCGCAGGGCAAGACGATCGAAAAGGAGATCGCCTCGGCAGGCGGAACCGCGAGCTTCGCCGAGCAGGACGTGCGCAACGAAGGGCGGTGGTCCGAAATCGTCGGCCAGGCCGAGAAGGCCTGGGGCCGCGTCGACATCCTGTGCAACATCGCGGGCATTTCGGGGCGCGACCCCAAGCTCAACATCCAGACCGGCCACACGGCGGGGCCGCGGCTCGCCGACCAGACGCTGGAACACTGGAACTGGGTGATGGAGATCAACTCGACCGGCGTGTTCCTGGGCACCAAGACCGCGGTGCCGGCCATGCAGCGCTCGGGCGGCGGCTCGATCATCAACATCTCGTCGATCTGCGGCATCATCGGCAGCCACGCCAACGCCGCCTATCACGCCTCCAAGGGCGCCGTGCGCATCTTCTCCAAGGCGGCGGCCATCCAGTACGCGCCCGACAAGATCCGCGTGAACTCGGTCCATCCGGGCTTCGTCGACACGCCGATGACGGTGCCCGGCCATTCCAATCCCGACGTCGCGCGCAAGCGGATTGAAGCGACGCCGCTCGGCCGCTTCGGCACGCCTTACGACATCGCCGCCGGCTGCCTCTACCTCGCCTCCGACGAATCGTCGTGGGTCACGGGCAGCGAACTGGTGATCGACGGCGGGATGACCGCGAACTAGCCAGCGCGCGAGAGCTTGTATTGCCTCTGGAAAAACGCCGAATGCAGACCGCCGTCGGGCGGTCGGGCGGCGATATGCTGCGTGACCTGGGAATTCCTGGAACTGTTTCCGGCCACCATCAGCATGACGTGGTTTACCGGAATGGTCTTGAGCGTCTGCCGTTTCAACAGTTCATCGAGAATACTTTCCGGCTCGCCCTCGGGAACAGCGATCCAATATCTCAAGGCCTTGAGCATGCTCTGCGTCTTGGCGTCGTGCGCGGTGTAATCACCGGCAACATAATGCGTCCCCAGTGTCTCAATCCTGGCGATGCAGATTGGTTCGCCCGCGCTATCCGGGTCTTCTGCACTATGGTCGGCGTGCAGGCCATGTGGTTGGGGAACTGTGAACTTGCCGTACGCATAGTGCCCTTTGCGATAGCGCGCTGAGGGGACGAGTACGCTCATCATCTCATCAACGTCGTCATTATAGAGGCGCATGTAGTGCGTCATCGTATCGGGCGTACCGTTTTCTAGCAGCCAGCTGTCATCGACATATTTCGTTTTGACGTCGTTGAAGCGCTTCGCATGCTGATAAACCTCTTTCCTTGCAGCCTCGCGAAAGCGGGCGATTGGCATGGGCAGGTGAGTATGCGCTTCGCGATCATTGAAATCCGCGTGCATGCGTTCAATGAGCGACCAATCGTCGGAAGAGAACTGCACCGGTTCCAGTATCTTCAGCCTGGGCGGTAGCGCTGCCCAGGCCTGGTGCAAACTCACCTGTTCATCGATGTCACCGCCCCCGGCGTCGAGGTGCGGCCGCCATCGACCACGAAGTGTGCGCCGGTGATGTTGCCGGCGAGGTCGGAGCACAGGAACAGCACGGTGTTGGCCACTTCCTCGGGAGTGCCGTAGCGGCCGATCGGGATCGAGGCCTGGTAGGTCGCCTCGACCTTGCCGGGATCGCCCGGGTTCAGCTGCTTCTCGAGGTCGTGGATCATGCGGGTGTCGATCGGGCCGGGGCACACGGCGTTGACGCGAATGCCCTGGCGCGCCACCTCGCCCGAGGCGGTCTTGGTCAGGCCGAGCACGGCATGCTTGGAGGCGACATAGGCATTCATGCCGGGCGAGCCCATCAGGCCCGCGGTCGAGGCGGTGTTGACGATGGCGCCACCGCCCTTCTGGGCCAGCATCTGCTTCAGCACGTATTTCAGGCCGAGGAACACGCCGCGCACGTTCACGGCCATGATCTGGTCGAACATCGCCTCGTCGTAGTCGGCGATGTTGGCGACCTTGCCCTCGATGCCGGCATTGTTGTGGAAGCAGTCGATGCGGCCATAGGTATCGACGGCCTTCTTGACGTAGGCCTGCACCGACTGGGCGTCGGTGACGTCAGCCTGCACGAACAGCGCCTCGCCGCCCTTCTGGCGCACGATGCCGGCCGTCGCCTCGCCGCCTGCCGCATCGCGATCGACGATCACGACCTTTGCACCGCGTCCGGCGAAGCCCAGTGTCGTGGCGCGGCCGATGCCGTTGCTGCCGCCGGTGACCAAAGCAACCTTATTCTTGAAGTCCATCGAACGCTCCTCCTATCCGCTGTTTCGCAGGCCGGCCGCGATGCCGTTGATGCTGAGATGAATACCCTGCACCACCTCCGGCGCGGTGTCGCCGGCGCGATGGCGACGCAGCAATTCGATCTGCACATGGTTCAGCGGGTCGATATAGGGAAAGCGGTTGCGGATCGAGCGCGCCAGCAGCGGATTGGTCTCGAGCAAGGTCTGCTGGCGCATGATGGCCAGCACCGCGTCGACCGAGGCCTGCCATTCCTGGCGCACGCGATCGAAGATGCGCGTGCCGAGGTCGGCGTCGGTGACCAGCTCGGCATAGCGCGAGGCGATCGCCATGTCGCTCTTGGAGAGCACCATGTCCATGTTGGACAGCGCTGTGCGGAAGAACGGCCAGTCCGCGTGCATGGTCTGCAGCGTCGCCAGGCCGTCGGGATGAGCCGCCAACCAGGTCTTCACCGCCGTGCCGAAGCCGTACCAGCCCGGCAGCATCACCCGGCACTGCGCCCAGCTGAACACCCAGGGGATGGCGCGCAGATCTTCTATGCCCTGCTTCTTGGAGCGCGACGCCGGACGGCTGCCGATATTGAGGCTGGCGATCTCGTCCAGCACGGTGGATTCACGGAAGTAGGTGTTGAAGCCATCGGTCTCGTAGACCAGCGCGCGATAGGCGCGGAAGGCGTTGGCCGACAGCTCCTCCATGATGGCGCGCCAGGCCGGTGGTACCGGCCGTTCGGTCTGCAGCAAGCTTGCCTCGAAGGTGGCGGCCGCCAGGGTTTCCAGATTGCGCCGGCCGACCTCGGCATTGGAATACTTGCCGCCGATCACCTCGCCCTGCTCGGTGACGCGGATCTGGCCCTGCACCGCGCCCGACGGCTGGGCCAGGATGGCCTCGAAGCTCGGCCCGCCGCCGCGGCCGACCGAGCCGCCACGGCCGTGGAACAGGCGCAAGCCCACTTCATTGCGGCGGAACAGCTCGACCAGCGTCAGCTCGGCCTTGTAGAGCTCCCAGGTCGAGGTGAGGTAACCACCGTCCTTGTTGCTGTCGGAATAGCCCAGCATCACCTCCTGCACGTTGCCGCGCGAGGCGAGCAGCCGGCGGTAGGCCGGCAGGGCGAACAGCCCCTCCATGATCGGCCCGCAATGCTGCAGGTCGCCGATGGTCTCGAACAGCGGCACGATGTCGACGTCGAGCCGGCCCTCGCGCGGGCGCAGCAGGCCGACCTCCTTCAGCAGCACGGCCACTTCCAGGATGTCCGAGACGCTGTCGGCTTTGGAGATCACGTAGTTGGGCATGGACCGCGGGCCGTAGCGGCGATGGGCATCGGCCGCGACAGCCAGCATGGCAAGCTCGTTCGCCGTCTCCTCGCCGTAGCTGAGATGGGCCGAGGAGAGCGGCCGCATGTTGCCGAGCTCGCGTGTCAGCAGCGCGATACGGCCGGGCTCGTCGAGCGCGCGATAGTCGCCGAGGCCCGCGGCCTCGACGAGCTCGGCCATGACGCGCTCATGCACGTCCGAATTCTGCCGCAGATCGAGCGATGCCAGATGGAAGCCGAAGACGTCGACCGCGCGGCGCAGGGCACGCAGACGGCCGCGCGCAAGGGGCGCCGCGCCGTGCTCCGACAGCGAATCGAAAATGGTGTCGAGATCGGCCTTGAAGTCATCCACCGAGTCGTAGGCCGGCGCGGGACCGACCGGAGGATGCGACGCCTCCAGCTTGTCGAGCGCCCAGGCGGTGGCGGCGAGACGCGCATACATGCCGACGATGGCGCGCCGATAGGGTTCGTCCTGGCGCTCGACGGCACGGTCGGGAGAACGCTCGGCCAACGCCCGCAATCCCGCCGATACGCCCACGATGCGGCCGTCGAGCGACAGCTCGCCGCCGAGCTGATGCACTTCTTCGAGATAGAAGCGCACGGCGCGTTCGCTCTGCATGGTGAGCGTCTGGCGCGTGACGTCGGCGGTGACGAAGGGATTGCCGTCGCGGTCGCCGCCGATCCAGCTTCCCATGCGCAGGAAGGACGGGACCTTCATGTCCTGCCAGGCGGCGTCGGTGGCGCCGAGCAGGCGTTCGAGATCGGCGTAGAACAGCGGCAAGGCACGCAGGAAGGTGTAGTCGTAGTAGGACAGCCCGTTGGCGACCTCGTCGATGACCCGCAGGCGCGTGCCGCGCACCAGGCTGGTCTGCCACAGGGTGAGCACGTTGCGGCGCAGCGCCCGGCGGTTGGCGGCGAGCTCCTCGGGCGTGAACTCGATCCGGTCGCGCTCGTCGAGCAGGCGGGCGATCTCCATCTCACGATCGATCGAGCTCTTGCGGCGGATCTCGGTCGGATGCGCCGTCAGCACCGGGCTGCAGAGGGCGCGGCCGAAGAAGTCTTGTAGCTGCTGGCGACTGAACCGCGCCTGGCGCGCGCGGCTGAGCGCATAGGCCATGGTGCCCGGCCGCGGCGGCGCCTCGGCCTTGGCATAGGCGCGCGTGCGGCGGATGTGGTGCTGGTCCTCGGCGATGTTGGCGAGATGCGAGAAATAGCCGAAGGCGCGGATGATGCGCAGCGCCCGGTCGGTCGGCAGGCCGCTCATGATCTTCTGCAATTCCTGGCGCGCCGCCTCGTCGGCATTGCGATGGAACTGCACGCCGGTGCGGCGGATGTGCTCGACCAGCTCGAACACCGCATCGCCCTCCTGGGCGCGCACCGTGTCGCCCAGGATCCGCCCGAGCAGCCGGATGTCGTAACGCAGCGGGGCGTCTTTTTCGGTCGGCTCGATGGGGTCCAGGCGATCCATGGTTGGCCCGTCAGGGTATGTCGATCACACCATCGCCGCCGGCATAGAGTTTGTCGACCAGGGCCTTGCGGCGTTCGAGCGTGGCCCGCTGGTTGATGTAGCCCTTGTCGGTGATCTCGTGGCCGTCGACCGACGGCGGTTCGGCCATCAGGATGACGCGGCTGACGCGCATCGACGAGCCTTTGCATTCCGCATTCATGCGGGCGAGCCCATCGCGCAGGGCACCGATCACCGCGGGGTGGGACAGAAGCTCGTCGGCCGGCAGCTTTGCGCCCTCGTCGCCGGCGAGACGCCGGCAGGCGGCGAAGTTGGGGAAGCCCAGCAGCCCGACATACTCGCGATCCTGGCCGCAGATCACCGCGTCCTGCAGCACCGGCGAGGCGGCGGCAATCGCCGTGGTGCGCAAGGTGCCGACCAGCACGAAGGTGCCGCTTAAAAGCTTGAAATCCTCGACCACGCGGCCATCGAAGATCAGACCCCAGCTCGGGTCGTCCGGATCGACGAAGCGGCCGGCGTCACCGATCTTGTAAAAGCCCTCCTCGTCGAACATCTGGGCCGTTAGATCGGGCCGGCGGAAATAGCCGGGTGTCACGATCACGCTCTTGAGGCGGAGCTCATAGCGGCCCTCCTCGCCCGTCGGCACGAGTTTTAGCTGCACGCCCGGGAACGGCAGGCCGATCAGCCCGACGCGCTCGGAGGCCCAGTGCACCGTGGTCGCTGTCGGCGCGGTCTCGGTCGAGCCCCAGCCGGTAACGAAGGGCAGCCGGTAGCCGGTGTGCTTCACCGCCAGCACTTCCATGCGCTCGTAGAGATCGGACGGCAGGGTGGCGCCGCCGTAGGCCAGCGAATTGAGGTTCTTGAAGAAACGCTGGGCGAGCCCCTCGTCCTTCTCCAGGGCCGTCGCCAGCATGGCGTAGCCCGCCGGCACGTTGGCAAAGTAGGTCGGCGAGATCTCGCGCAGATTGCGCAGGGTTTCCTCGAACAGGCCGGGCAGCGGCTTGCCGTCGTCGATGTAGGTCGTGCCGCCCTCGGACAGGTTGCCCTGGAACGTGGCGTTGCCGCCCATCGTGTGGTTCCACGGCAGCCAGTCGAGCATCACGGCCGGCGGATCGGAGGCCTTGCGGGTGCGTGCCATCTGGCCCATCGCCAGGTTGGCGCACATCATCTCCTGGGTGTTGACCACCGCCTTGGGCATACCCGTGCTGCCCGAGGTGAACAGGAACTTACCGACCGTCCTGGCGTCGATCTGCTCGAGCGAGCGCGCGACGGCATCGGTCGGCCGCGTCGCCAAAAGCTCGCTCCAGGGCAGCGACTGCATCTGCGGCGGCGCCTTGTCGACATGCACCAGCAGCACGCCCCCAGCGTCATGATGGGCGAGGTCCAGCGCCGCCAGCGCGCGGGCATAGATCTCGCCGTTCTGCACGAACACCAGGCCGGGCTTCACGAGATCGAAGACGTAGCGCAGCTTGGCGTGGTCCTGGCTCATCACCGAGTAGGCCGGCGACACCGGCGCCAGCGGCGCGCGCGCCTGCATGGCGGCCATGGTGAGCAAGGCGAACTCGATGGAGTTGGAGGACAGGATCATCACCGGCTTGCCCGGGCCGAAGCCGCGATCGATCAGCGCCTGGGTCACCGCATCGACCTGCCGCTTGGCCTCGGCATAGATGACTTTCAGCCACTCGCGCTCCGGCCCCCGGCGCTGCGCCAGCCAGACCCGGTCCGGCGCCTCCCTGGCCCACTTCGCCAAGAAGGCCGGGACATGCTTTTCGTAGGGTTTCAGCTCGTGATTCGACTGCAGCAGGATGGTGCCGTCGCCGCGCCGGTCGACCCTGATGTCGCGGCTCAGGAAGTCGATTGGCTTGAAGGGCGTCTGCATCACACTGTCCAAGGCGTTACTCCCGATGCTGTCCTGCTTGCGCCGATTAAGGAGGGGGAACCCGTGATCGGCAAGGAAACGATGGTCAGGTCCGCTCAGCGAACCCATGGCGCTGCGAAGGGCGGCGGGTGCGACCTGAATGGCCGTTCACATCGGCCCGGTTTTCCGCCAGAGTCCGCCGCAGCACAAGGGAGAGACGGATGGATTTCGAATACTCGGACCGCACCAAGGCGCTGGTCGAGAAGCTCAACAAGTTCATGGATGAGGTCATCTATCCGGCCGAGCCCGTCTACGAAGAGCAGATGGAGAAGGCCAAGGACCGTTGGCAGCTCCCCAAGGTGATCGAAGAGTGCAAGGCCGAAGCCAAGAAACGCGGCCTGTGGAACATGTTCCTGCCCGCCGACCGCGACTCCGGCGACACGCACGGCACGATGGGTCTCTCCAACCTCGAATACGCGCCGATCTGCGAAGTCCTGGGCCGCTCCTCGATCGCCTCCGAGGCGGTCAACTGCTCGGCGCCCGACACCGGCAACATGGAAGTGTTCGCCCGCTACGGCTCGGCCGAGCACAAGGAGAAGTGGCTGAAGCCGCTGCTCAACGGCGAGATCCGTTCCTGCTTCGCCATGACCGAGCCGGCGGTGGCCTCGTCCGACGCGCGCAACGTCGAGTGCCGCATCGAGGCCGACGGCGACGGCTATGTCATCAACGGCCGCAAGTGGTGGTCGTCGGGCATGGGCGATCCGCGCTGCAAGGTCATCATCCTGATGGGCAAGAGCGATCCCAACGCGCCAGCCTACCGCCAGCAGTCGATGATCGTGGTGCCGCGCGACGCACCCGGCATCAAGATCGTCAAGATGCTGCACGTGTTCGGCTATGACGATGCCCCGCACGGCCATGCCGAGGTGATCTACGACAACGTGCGCGTGCCGAAGTCGGCGATCCTGCTGGGCGAGGGCCGCGGCTTCGAGATCGCCCAGGGCCGCCTCGGTCCGGGCCGCATCCATCACTGCATGCGCGCCATCGGCGTCGCCGAGCGCGCCCTCGAGATGGCGATCAAGCGCGCCAAGAGCCGCGTCGCCTTCGGCCAGCGCATCTCGGAGATGGGTGTCACCAAGGCCCACGTCGCCGACATGCGCATGGAGATCGACATGGCCCGCCTGCTGGTGCTGAAGGCCGCCTGGGCGATGGACAGGTTCGGCAACAAGGAAGCCCGCCAGCAGATCGCCATGATCAAGGTGGCGGTGCCCAACATCAGCTCCAAGGTGGTCGATCGCTGCCTGCAGCTGCATGGCGCGGGCGGCGTCAGCCAGGTCTTCAAGTTGGCCAGCATGTACGCCCATCAGCGCACGCTCAGGCTCGCCGACGGTCCGGACGAAGTCCATCGCGACCAGGTCGGCCGCATGGAGATCGCCAAGTACAACTGAGCCGGTTCGTTCCGGAATCGACAAGGGCCGCCCTGAGGGCGGCCCTTTTTCGTTAACGACGCGCCGAGCCGAGGGGCGCCGGCGGCCCGTCGGGCACGCGCATCAGTTCGGCCTCGGGCGTGCCGGCCTCGTAGGCGGCAGCGAGCGTTGCCGGATCGAAGGCGACGCCGATCGGATTCTTCCGGAACGCGTCGGTCGTGAAGTAGGCCGAACACTCCTCCTTGGTCTTGTAGCGATCGACCTGCAGCTCGACCGAATTGCCGTCCGGGTCACGGTAGTACAGCGAGATCGTCGGGCCGTGATGGATCGGCCGGTAGGGCTCGATGCCCTTGTCCTTGAGACGACGCCAGGTCGACAGCAGCTGACCAATGTCGCGGAAGGTGTAAGCGACGTGCGCCAGGCCCCACGCCTTGTTGTCGGGCTCGTGCAGGCCCTCGACGTTCACGACTGCGAGCCGATGGTGCTCGTCGTCGTAGGTCATGAAGCAGATGAAGTCGTTGCGCTGCACGACGTGCATGTTGAGCACGCTGCAGTACCAGTCGACCATCTTCGCCAAATTGGACGATCGCAGCACGAAATGCGCGAACAGCGATGGCGCGATCGGCCTGGACTCGAGGGTGCGGGGCTTCGACGTGGTCAGGGTATCCATGGCGACCTCCTGCGGCAGCCTAGCACCGCAAATATCCGATACAAAACAGAACCGAAATCGGCCTTCCTCGCCAGTTGAGCCGACAGTAAGATTTGTAACTCAGCCGGCCTAGCCGTGCACTTCCGAACAGCCCACGGGAGGGATGGTCGTGAAATTCGCCGTCATCGCAGGTGCCGTCGTGCTTGCCGGTGGCGCCCTCGCCGTAAGCTACGGACAGGCTGAGGCGCTCTTCTGGAGCTCCGTCTCGGCACGCCACTACCTCGGCTATATCGAAGGCGAGACAACCCTGGTGGCGCCGCCTGTCGCCGGTCGCCTCGCGGTCCGCAAGCTCGAGCGTGGCGACCGGGTGGACAAGGGAACCCAGCTCTACGTCATCGACACCACGCAGGCGCAAGCCGAAGTGGAGCGCGCCGCGGCGGCCCTCGCCGAGTACCGGGCACGGCACGAGAACCTCATGACGGGCAAGCGACCCGAGGAGCAGGCCGTGATCCGCGCGCAGCGCGACGAGATCGACGCCAATCTGCGCGCCGCCGAGTCCGAGCTCGCGCGCCAGCGAGACCTGGTGACCAAGAACTTCGTCTCCCGCGAGGCCTATGAGCGTTCCGTCGCCCGGGTCGCCGAGCTGAAGGCTCGTTCCGCGGCCATGGCAGCCAGAGAACAGGCCGGCGACCTCGCGGCGCGCCAGCCGGAGATCGCCGCGGCCGCAGCTCAGATCCAGCAAGGCCAAGCCAGACTTGCGCAGGCCAAGGACCAGCTCACCCAGCTGGCGCCGGAGGCGCCCGAGGATGCGCTGGTCGAGAACACCTTCTTCAATATCGGCGAATGGGTGGCGGCGGGCCAACCGGTCGTGTCGTTGCTGCCCGACTTCCGGGTCAAGCTGCGCTTCTTCGTGCCCGAGTCGCACATGCAGCAGGTGAGGCCGGGCGTGCGGATAAACTTCACCTGTGACGGATGCGCGCCCGAAAACCATGCCACCGTCTCGTACATCTCGCCACGCGCCGAGTACACGCCGCCGGTCATCTACTCGCAGGGTGCTCGGGCCAAGCTGGTGTTCATGATCGAAGCGAGACCTGACCCGACCCGTCGCCTGCAACCGGGGCTGCCGGTCAGCGTGAAGTTGCTCAACGCCGGCACCGCGCAGGCCCAGCGATGACGCCAGCCTCCGGGCTGGCCGACAGCTTGGCGATCGACGTTCATGAACTGGTGAAGCGCTATGGCACGCGCACCGTCGTCGACCGTGTGACCCTGGCCGTCGAGCCGGGCCGCATCTGCGGCTTCCTCGGTCCCAACGGCTCGGGCAAGACCACGACGCTTCGCATGATCTGCGGCCTGCTCACGCCCGACGGCGGCGGCGGCACCTGCCTGGGCTACGACCTGCTGCGCGATCGCGAGGCGATCAAGCGCCAGACCGGCTACATGACCCAGCGCTTCGGCCTCTACGAGGAGCTCACGATTCGCGAGAACCTCGAGTTCGTCGGCCGCGTCTACGGGCTCGACCGCATGCGCGAGAGGATCGACGCCTCGCTGGAACGGCTCGGTATGGCGACGCGCCAGAAGCAGCTCGCCGGCTCGCTGTCGGGCGGCTGGAAGCAGCGCCTCGCGCTCGCAGCCTGCGTGCTGCACGAGCCGCGGCTGCTCTTGCTCGACGAGCCGACCGCTGGCGTCGATCCCAAGGCGCGCCGCGCCTTCTGGGACGAGATCCACGCCTATGCCGCGCAGGGCATCACCGTGCTGGTCTCGACACACTACATGGACGAGGCCGAGCGCTGTCACGAGATCGCCTACATCGCCTATGGCGAGCTGATGGCGCGCGGCACGGCCCATGAGATCGTCGAGTCGTCCAGCCTGGTCGGCTTCGTAGCATCGGGCCCCGGCGCCGATCGCCTGGCGATCGACCTGCAGGGCGCTCCCGGCGTCACCGCAGCTGCCGCGTTTGGTACGACGCTGCACGTCTGCGGCCCCGACCGCGATGCGCTCCTGAAGGCGATCGAGCCGCATCGCAGCAGCCCGTCGATCCGCTGGGATGAGGCGGAGCCGACTCTGGAAGACATCTTCATCCATCTCATGGGGAAGGCCCGCGACAATGCGCTGGATTCTTGAACTCGCCGGAAGGCCGCTCTCCAATCCGCCTGACGTCAAGGTGTCGCCGGTCCGCCTGGCCGGCTTCTGGCGGCGCGTCGGCGCCGTCGTCACCAAGGAAGTGCTGCCTTTCCGCCGGGAACGCATGAGCTTCGCCGTGATCTTCGTGTTGCCGATCCTGCAGCTCCTGCTGTTCGGCTACGCCATCGAGACCGATCCGCGTCACATGCCGACTGCCGTCGTGTCGGGCGACGACAGCATGATCGCTCGCACGATTCTGTCGGCGATCGGCAACACCGGCTACATGGACTTCACCCACCAGCCGCGCACCGACGACGAGGCCAGCGAGCTGCTGCAGCGGGGCGAGGTGCAGTTCGTCGTCAGCATCCCGGCCGACTTCACGCGCCGCTTCGTCCGCGGCGAGCGCGCGCAAGTCATGATAGATGCCGATGCCACCGACCCGATGAGCGTGGGCAACTCGCTGGCGGCGGCGGGGCCCGCGATCGAGCAGGCGCTGTCCCGCGACCTGATCGGACCGCTGCGCGGACGCCGGGGCCATTCCGATGCCGTCGAGCTGGTCCTGCATCGCCGGTACAACCCCGAAGGGAAGGCACGCCTCAACATCGTGCCCGGCCTGCTCGCGGTGATCCTGTCGGTGAGCATGGTGCTGATGACCGCGCTCGCCGTCACGCGCGAGCGTGAACATGGCACCATGGAGAACCTGCTGGCCATGCCGGTCCGGCCGTTCGAGGTCATGATCGGCAAGATCATCCCCTACTTCGTGATCGGGGCCATCCAGACGGCCATCATCCTCGTGCTCTCCTGGCTGTTGTTCGACATCACGATCAACGGCGACGTGTCCATGCTGCTGCTGGGAACGGCGTTGTTCATCATCGCCAACCTCGCGATCGGATTCACGATCTCGACCCTGGCGGAGAACCAGCTCCAGGCCATGCAGGCGTCCTTCTTCACTTTGCTGCCGTCGATCCTGCTCTCCGGCTTCATGTTCCCGTTTCGCGGCATGCCACAATGGGCGCAATGGCTGGGCGAGGTCATGCCGACGACCCACTTCATCCGCATCGCCCGCAGCGTGATGCTGAAGGCTGCGACCTTCGAGGACATCCACAGCGAACTGTCGGCGCTGCTCGCGATCGTCGTCATCGTCACGGCGATCGCCATAAGCCGCTACCGCATGACGCTCGACGGCAACGCCAAGCCGACGCACTGACGTCGGCGCGGTCGCTCCCTACTCCACCTTGATGCCGGTGTAGTCGATCATCTTCTTCCAGTAGGCGAGGTCCGCCTTCTGGCGCTCGGCGAAGGCCTCGGGCGTGGTGCCGATCGGGTCGAAGCCCAGCGTCTTCCACTTCTCCATCGACTCCGGCTCCTTCAGCACCTTGTTGATGTCGGCCGAGAGCTTGTCGACGATCGGCTTGGGAGTCCTGGCCGGCGCAAAGATGCCGTACCAGCCCTCGATGGCGAAGTCGGGGAAGCCCGATTCCTCCATCGTCGGCAGGTCGGGCGCCGAGGGCGAGCGCGTGGCGCAGGTCTGCGCCAGCGCCTTGACCTTGCCGGCGCGCGCCGCCGGCAAGGCCGACGGCAGATTGTCGAACATGAAGGCGACGCGGCCGCTCATCAGGTCGGGCATGGCGGCCGAGCTGCCGCGATAGGGCACGTGCGTCGCCTTCAGGCCGGCGCGCCGGACCATGAGCTCGGCGGCGACGTGCTGGGAGCTGCCGGGCGCGGCCGAGGCGTAGCTGACGCCGCCATCCTGCTTCTTGGCCCACTCGACGAATTCCTTGGGCGTGTTGGCCGGCACGTTGGGCGCCGTCACCAGCGCCATGCAGGCCGTGCCGATCAGCGTCAGAGGCTGGAAATCCTTGATCGGATCGTAAGGCAGGTTGGGAAAGAACAGCATGTTGGACGCGTTGGTGCTCTGCGTCCCCAGCATCAGCGTGTAGCCGTCGGGCTGCGACTTGGCCACGAAGTCGGTGCCGATCGCGCCCGAGGCGCCGCCCTTGTTCTCGACCACGACGCTCTGGCCCCACATCTCGGCCAGTCGCGCCACCAGGATGCGCGACAGCGTGTCGGTCGGGCCGCCGGCCGGAAACGGCACGACCCAGCGCACCGTGCGGTTGGGATAGGGCTCCTGCGCCGCTGCCTGCCCAGCAACGGCAATGAGACCGGCGATCCAGACGCAAATGAAGCGACGCACCATCGAACACCCCTTCCCCCGATGTGCCAAGCCTACTTGAAGCCGGTCCGAAAACAATTGCGGGCGCCTGCAAGGCGATGCGAAACCGGCGCCTTGACCCCTGCCGATGCAAAGGGCAAGCCGCTTGGCGATGTCCGTGCCCGTCCTCGACGCGCCCGATTCGCTGTCGCGCCTCATTCCCTCGCGCGTGGCGCGCGGCTTCTTCCTCGCCGTCGTGTCGGGGCTGTTCTTCAACTGCCTCAACATTTCGGCCAAGGAGCTGGCGAGCGAGCTGCCGCCGCTGCTCGTGTCGTGGGGTCGCTGGCTGGCGGGCATCGCGTTCATCGCGCCCTACATGCTGTGGCGCGTTGGACCAAGCGGGATGCGCACGCGTGACTTCAAGCTCCACTGCCTGCGCGGTCTGTTCCATACGCCGGGCTACGGCCTGTGGTACGAGGCCGTTGTCTGGCTGCCGCTCGCCACCATGGCGGCGCTGGGGTTCACCGGCCCGATCTTCGTCACCCTGGGCGCCGTCATCTTCCTGCGCGAGAAGGTGCACTGGCGGCGTTGGTTGGCGGTCGGTGTCGGCTTCTTCGGCATGCTGGTGATCGTGCGGCCGGGCATCGTCGCGCTGAACCCCGGCGTCGTCATGATGATGATCGCCGTGCCGCTGATCGCGGGCTCCAACCTCATCGCCAAGGTCGTGGCCGGGCGCGATCGCCCCGAGGTGGTCGTCCTGTGGCAGAGCGTGGTCGGCGCGGTGTGCTTCGCACCGTTCGGCCTGTGGTTCTGGCATACGCCGACTGGCGAGCAGCTCCTGTGGTTCCTGGCCTCGGGCTTCTTCGGGACGATGGGCTACTTCTTCGTCACCTGGGCCTACCGCCTGCTCGACATTTCCGCCCTGCAACCCATCACTTTCCTCGGCATCGTGTGGGCCGCCTTGTCTGACGTGCTGCTCTGGGGCAAGACCTCGGACGGCTGGACGTTCGTGGGGGCGGCCATCATCGTGGCGGCAACGAGCTACATCGCCCATCGCGAAGCCAGAGCTGGAGGAAAGAAGACATGACCGATCGTCTGGCCGGCAAGGTGGCCCTGATCACCGGCGGCGCCTCGGGGCTGGGCGCCAATGCCGCCAACCTGATGGCGCAGGAGGGCGCCAGGGTCGTGGTCGCCGACATCGCCGTCGATCGCGGCAAGGCGGTGGCCGACAAGCTGGGCTCGGCCGGTCATTTCGTGAAGCTCGACGTCACCAGCGAGGACAACTGGAAGGCGGCGATCGCCGAGACCGTCGACAAGTTCGGCGCGATCCACGTCCTGCTCAATTCCGCCGGCATCGGGCTCGGCAAGACCGTCGAGGACATCACGCTCGAGGAATGGCGCCGCGTCCATGCGATCGACCTCGACGGCGTGTTCCTGGGCTGCAAGCACGGCGTTGCCGAGATCAAGAAGCACACCCACAAGCTCGGCGGCTCGGTGATCAACATCTCGTCGATCTCGGGCATCATCGCCGGCGCCAACATGGCGGCCTACAACTCGGCCAAGGCCGGCGTGCGGCTGCTCAGCAAGTCGGTGGCCCTGCACTGCGCCAAGTCGGGCTACAACATCCGCTGCAACTCGGTGCATCCCACCTTCATCGACACGCCCATCCTCGACCGCTACCGCGACCGCTTCGGCAACGAGGTGATGCAGCAGAAGCTCGGCCGCCAGGTGCCGATCGGCCGGCTCGGCCGGCCCGAGGAAGTCGGTTGGGCTCTGGTCTTTCTCGCCTCCGACGAATCGAGCTTCATGACCGGCTCCGAGGTCGTGATCGACGGTGGGATTAGTGCGATGTAACCCGCTGTCACCCCGAGCGAAGCGAGGGGCCTTTGAGGCCACAGGAAAGGTCCCTCGCTGCGCTCGGAATGACAGCAAGTTTGGAGACCGACAATGCTGCTCTCTCTCAACGGACGACGCGTTTATTTCGATCTCGCCGGCCCGCAGGGCGCGCCGACCGTGTGCTTCACCCATTCCCTGAACGCCGACGGCGGCATGTGGGTCGAGCAGATGGTGCCGTTGCTGGCCGCGGGCTATCGCGTGCTGCGGCTGGACATGCGCGGCCACGGCGGCAGCGCGCCGGTCGACGGCGATTACACGATGGACGTGCTGGCAGCTGACGTGAAGGGCGCGCTCGACGTGCTCGACATCAAGAAGGTGCACTACATCGGGTTGTCGATCGGCGGCATGATCGGCCAGGGCTTCGCGCTCGCGAACCCGAGCTCCCTGCTGTCGTTGACGCTCTGCGACACCCAGCCGTCGACGCCGCCGGGCTCGACCGGGACCTGGGAAGAGCGCAAGGCGACCGTGCGGACCAAGGGCCTGGCGGCGCTGGCCGACGGCACGATGGAGCGCTGGTTCACCGACGAGTTCAAGAAAGTGAACCCGGTGCGCTGGCGCGAGGTCCGCGACACGATCAGCGGCACCACGCCGCAAGGCTCGGCGGGCTGCATGTCGGCGATCCAGAACTTCAACTACGAGGACCGGTTGCCGACCATCAAGACCCCCACCCTGGTGATCTGCGGCGACGAGGACCAGGGCACCCCGCCCGACCGCAACCAGCTCATCGCCTCGAAGATCCCGGGTGGCCGTTACGAAGGCATCGCCGCTGCGCGTCATCTGCCCAATGTCGAGCGGCCCGACCAGTTCAACCGCATCATGCTGTCGTGGCTGGCAGCCAATCGCTAAGGCATCACCATGGATTTTGCGTTCACCGAGGACCAGCTCGCCATCAAGGACAGCGTCGCCAAGCTGTGTGCGCGGTTCGACGACAAGTACTGGCTCAAGAAGGACAAGGAAGGCGGCTTTCCCGACGACTTCTACCGCACCATGGCCGAGGCGGGCTGGCTCGGCATCGCCATGCCCGAGGAGTACGGCGGCGCGGGACTCGGTATCACCGAGGCGGCGCTGCTGATGCAGACCGTGGCCGAATCGGGCGCGGCCCTGCAGGGCGCCTCGGCCATCCACCTCAACATCTTCGGGCCGAACCCGATCGTGGTGTTCGGCACCGAGGAGCAGAAGAGGCGCATCCTGCCCGACATCATCAAGGGCAAGATCAAGGGCTGCTTCGCCGTCACCGAGCCCGATGCCGGGCTGAACACCACGGCGCTCGATACCAAGGCCGAGCGCGACGGCAACGGCTACATCGTGCACGGCAAGAAGACCTTCACCACGACGGCCTCGGTCGCCGACAAGATGCTGCTGATCGCCCGCACGACGCCCAAGGA
>JAKFVH010000135.1 GCA_021732285.1 Reyranella sp.
TCGGTCACGTAGGAGACGATGCGCTCGGTGCCGCCATAGAGCCGGGGCGGCACGCTTTCCATGAGAGGCGCGACCTGGGCAATTTTCATCGGGATCCCTCGCTCGGCATCCCGCCGGCCCAAGCCCGGGATACGCTGCCAATGGCGCAACGATCTCCCGGGGCAATTGGTTGCGATTTCCCCTCAGGGCGGGGTTTTTATCGTGAACGGAATGTCGCCCTCGATGACCTTGACGCCTTCCATCGTGCGCACCGACCAGCGCAGCATGTACTGGCCCGGCGGCAGGGTCGGCGCGCGGGCGAACAGCACGTCGGGCGACGATTGCAGCCGCGGTTGCAGGTGTTCCACCGGCCGGCCGTCGCGCCAGATCGACAGGTTCGAATGGATGTGGTCGATCGGACGGTCGAAGCGCACGAAGAACGAACTGCCCGGCTCGCCGATCACGGCCTGGGCCTTGGGTGCCGAGTCCATGACTTGGACATCTTGGGCGCTGGCGGACGCCGAGAATGCCAGGGCGAACAGGCCCGCCACGGCCAGCCGCCGGATCGAGAATTCCATGCAGGATAATTTCTTCAATCATGCAAGGAGTAAAGGGCGGAAGCGTCACACGACCTTGACGGCGATGTCGTTCGACACGTCGACGGTCGAGCGATCGCCCGAGCCGCGCAGCAGCACCGAGCCTTTGCCGCCGATCTTGGCGTACTTCATCTTGCCCTCGAAGCCGCCATAGCCCTCGATGCGGCAGCCATCGAGCATCATGCTGCCGCCGTTGAGGAAGGCCTCGACCAGATAGGGCTGCGACTTGAAGGTGCTGGCGCGGCAGGCGAACAGGCGGCCCTCGTTGGCGAGCTTGATGCCGCAGCCGCCGTTGTTCTCGAAGCCGCAGCCCATGGCCATGGAGAAGCCGCTGGTGGCGAGCAGGCCCGGCCCCTTGTTCTCGACGAAGTAGGTCTGCGAGATGTTGAGGTCGCGCGGCTCCTGGTAGGGAATGTTGCTCTGCGTCTCGATGCCGGCATGGCCGTTCTTGCGCAGCTGGCCGCCGAAGATGGCGATCGCCGAGACGATGCCGATGTCGCCGATCGATCCGTTGTTGCGGAAGGTCATGCCGTTGCGGCCGTTGTCGGCGCAGGTGACGGCGTGCAATTCACCCTCGAACACGCTGCCGTCGAAGTGCAGCCCGTCGCGGGCGAAGTGCTCGATGTCGAGGTTCATGAACTTCCAGCTGTAGAGCCAGCTGTGGTTGGTGAGGCACTCCAGGCCGATCGCGTCCTGCGCCGGGCTGTCGGCGAGGATCGTGCCGTTCATGATCTTCATGCCGCGCAAGGCCACGTTCTTGGCGCGCGCGGGAATGCGGATGGTGATGGCGCGCTTGTTGGCGTCGTTGAAGTCGGCGATCAGCTTGGCGCCGTTGAGGTCGAGCCCCGGCCCGAGCTGGGTGGATGTGACCTCGATCACGATCGGCCGGCGCAGGCGCACATTGCCGCCGCGCCAGTCGAGCACGTCGCCGGCGGCGAACTTGGCGCGCAATGCCTCCTCGAAGCCGGAGGCCTCCGTTTCCTTGCTCTGGGCGAGGGCGGGAGCCGCAGCAGCCGTGGTGGTTGCCGACGCTGCAGCCAAAAACCTCCGTCGGGTCGTATGCATGGGGCTGAGTGTCCCGCGGCGAGGGTCACCCCGGCGAGTGATCGAGTTGTGGCTGGAACAAACCCGCCAGCGGATCGTTTTCCACCCATGGGCCGCTTTCTCAGGATCCTGGCCTGGACGGCCGGCGTTCTCGTGGCCCTGGTCGGGATCGCGATCGGGGCCGTGTACTTTTATGTCACGTCGGACGACTTCCGCGGCCGGATCGAAGGCCATGCCAGCGCGCTGTCAGGCCGCAAGACCACGATCGCCGACATCTCGGTCGACTGGGGCCTCACCTCGCACGTCCATCTGAGCGGCGTTCGGTTCGCCAATGCCGAGTGGGCCAAGGAACCCCACATGCTGAAGGCCGAACTGGTCGATTTCGAGATCCGCCTGTGGCCCTTGCTCAAGGGTGACCTGGTGCTGCCCAGCCTGGTGCTGCGCAAGCCCGAGGTCGTGATCGAGAAGGGCGACAACGACCGGCTGAACTGGGAGCTGGGCGAGGCGCCGGCGGCAGCCGCCGTGGCCAAGCAGGTGGTCGAGCCCGACAACCGCTTCGAGGCGCCGCTGATCGGCCGCCTAGAAGTGACCGACGGCAAGCTCAGCTACCGCGATCCCAAGCGCAAGCTCGAGCTCGACGGCACGGTGTCGACGGCGACCGGCCAGGCCGGCGACCAGTCGAAGGCCGAGCTGCAGCTCAAGGGCAAGCTCGAGGGCCAGCCGCTCACGTTGCGCTTTGTCGGCGGCTCGGTCGTCATGCTGCGCGACACCGAGCAGCCCTATCCCTTGGATCTCGACGTCACCTTCGGCGCCACCAAGCTCAAGGCCAAGGGCACGGTGATGGATCCCTTCCAATGGACCGGCGCCGACGTCCAGCTGTCGCTGTCGGGCCACGACCTTGCCGACATCTATCCATTGCTCGGCATCCCCGGTCCGCCGACTCCGCCCTACAACATCACCGGCAAGCTGCATCGCGAATCGGGCGTGTGGAAATTCGTCGAGAGCAAGTGGCATGTCGGTGACAGCGACCTCACCGGCGACGTGCTTGTAGACACGCGGCGCAAGCCCGGCCATCTCACGGCCAAGCTCGTCTCGCAGAAGCTGGTCTTCGCCGACCTGGCGCCATTGGTCGGCGCGCCGCCCGACAAGCCCGGCGGCAACGTCTCGCCCCAGCAGCGCCAGACCCAGCAGCAGCTCGAGGCCACCGGCGATCTCTTCCCCAACGTGCCGCTCAAGGTCGAGAAGCTCCGGGCGATGAACATGGACGTCACGCTCGACGCCAAGCGCGTGATCGCGCCCGCCTATCTACCGGTGCAGGCGCTGTCGTTCCGTGTCGTGGTGCAGGACGGCGTGGCGACGGCCAAGCCGCTCACCCTGATCCTGCTGGGTGACGGCCAGAGCGCCGGCGCCGGCAAGATCGCGGGCGAGCTTATAGTCGACGCCAAGACCGACACGCCCAAGGTGCGCACCAGCCTGGTGCTGAGCGACATCGAGCTGCGCAACTTCTTCCGCGATTCGCGCTACTTCGACGCGACCTACGGCAAGGTGCAGGGCCGCGTCGTGCTGGCCGGCACCGGCCGCTCGCTCGCCCAGGTCATGGGCACGGCCGACGGCCATATCGCGGCGGCGCTGGGCGGCGGCTCGGTCTCGAGCCTGATGGTGAGCCTCGCCGGATTGCAGATTTTTGACGCGCTGATCCTCTATGTCACCGGCGACAACCGCATTCCCATCAAGTGCGCCATGGGGCGGCTCACCTTCAACCACGGCACCGTCACCTTCGACCGCACCCTGCTCGACACCCAGAAGTCGGTCCTGCACGTGCGGGGCCAGGCCTCGCTGATCACCCAGGCCGTCAAGGCCGAGATCGACGCCGACGCCAAGCAGTTCGACCTTCTGGACCTGCATGGCGCAGTGGTCGTGCAAGGCAAGCTGCGCCAGCCGCATGTCTCGCTCGGCCGCGTTTTCCCGATCCCCACGCCGGTGATCGGCACCGCCAAGGACGTGGCCTGCGGGGCCGCCACGCAACAATTGTTCTCCGGCCAGTAGCGACCAAGCGACTCCTTCATCGCCATGCCCCTCTCACGGTATAAGGGAGCGGGGGCGGAGCGAGGGCAGAAAGAGGACTGGTCGAGGTGGCAGGTCGGCAGACGACAAGACGCAAGGGAAAAGCGGGCTCCCAGGCTTCCCCTCGGGGCGGACGCGCCATGCGCCAGCCCGTTGCCACCGAAGGCTTCTGGCCGGGCCAGCAGGGCTACGCGATCATCCCGTGGTGGAATCCGCTGCACTGGAACTGGCGGCGAGGCCTGGTGCGGCTGTGGCTGCTCGCCTCGCTGATGTGGGCGGGCTACTGGCTCTACAATCTCCAGCTCGCCTGCGCCTTCTGGTTCGCCCCCTGGTGCGAGGCGCCGGCCCATGTCGACTGGCCGAACGGCAGCATGGTGCTGGGCCTGGCGATGGTGCTGCTGAGCGGCCCGCTGTTCATGCTGGCCATCTGGTGGATCGTCCGCTGGGCGATCCGCGGGCTCCTGGCGCGCCGCGCTCGCTAAGGCGGCGCGATCGGCTCGAAGGCCGGTGACCTCAATCCCAATTGCCTAAAAGCCTCCGCTCGCGTCGCCACCACGTCGGTGTCTTCGCCCGCTCGGCCGTGATGGGGGCCATGCAGGCGCAACGGCACGAAGATATCGGTCGGCGGCGCCACCATGATGCGCCGCGTGCCGCGGATCGCCCGCCGGTTGGTCGCGAACTGCGGCCAGTCTCGGAGCTGGAGGGCAAACTCGGTGACCTTGGTGAAATCGAGGATCACCGCGAACGGCCCGTGAAGCGCCGCCAGGGCGCGGGCCGCCGTGTCCAGGTCGATGGTTATCTGCCGGGTGAAGACGCCGGAGAAGGCCGCCAGCAGCACTTTGTTGGTCTGATCGAAGAACAACGTGAGAGGGTGATCGACGGCGTCACTCGGCATCGCCTCTCTTATACGACGCGCTGCGGTGATGGCTAAGCGGATCGTTCTACAGCCCGAGTGTAGCTTTGGTTACCCGTGGTAGCGAAGCTTGCGCTGTTCTTCGCGCGGCGAATCCCGGCGCTGCTTTCAGCTGAGCAGCATGCGTCTCGCGCTTATTGTTGGCTGCTGGTGCTCGACGGCGCTTGCACCGGGCGGCCGCGATCGTCCGGCTTGGGCGCCGGCTGACCAGCGGGGGGACCCTGCGCCTGATCGGGCGCAGGCGTCTGCGATGGCGGGGGTGTCAGGGTTCCGATGCTGCCGCTTGGGCTGGTCTGCGCCACGGCCGGTCCGGCGACGGCGAGGGCAAGGGCTGCGAGGGCTGCAATCTTCATGGCGCGCTCCTGGGGCTGCGAGGGCCCTGTCACTACAGGAACACCGCGCCGGGCCGGACAGTTGCGTCGGCTATTTGTAGGAGGAGATCTCGATCAGGCTGCCGTCGGGATCGCGGCAATAGACCGAGACGATCGTTCCCCGGGCGCCGCGCTTGTCGGACGGCCCCTCGATGACCGCCACGCCGCAGGCGCGCAGGTGATCGGCCACCGCCTGCGGCGAGGCGCTGGTCAGGAAGCAGAGGTCGTCGCTGCCGGCCTTCTCGTGGTCGGCGGTGAACCACTCTTCCTTGCTGGCCGACAGGGGCCTGAGGTTGATCTTCTGCCGGCCGAACTTCACCGATGTGCGCCGGACCTTGCCCGGTCCGGGATCGAAGTCCTCGCGCGTCATGCCGAGCACGCGCTGGTACCAGGCGGCGGCCGCCTCGACGTCGCGCACGTTTATGACGAGATGGTCGAGGGCATCGACGGTGAGCGCCATGGCGGGAACCTCCTTGGGGTTTCGGTGTTATCACCTCAGCTGCGGGCCCACGAGGTGAGTCGTGCGGGCCAGTCGGATCGAACCCGCCACAAGGCCTGGTATGATCGCGTTCGCTATCGCCCGCGCCAAGCGCATCGTGTTGAGACCAGACGCGAGGCCTCGCGGCGCGATCATCTGCCCTATCAGGTGCGCCATCTCGACGAGGTCGAGTGGGAGACCATCCGCTGGCCGGGCGAGACCGGCAAGATGCTGTTCCATCCCACGCCCGAGCAGCCGACCGCGCCCAATGCCGGCATTTTGCGGCTGGAACCAGGCGCGCATCATCCCGAGCACTATCACGGCTTCGCCCAGGTCTGGCTGATCCTGAAGGGCGAGTTCACGATCGACGGCCGGCTCTGCCCGCCGGGGACGATGCTCTACCATCCCGACCCGCACTTCGAAGGCGAGTTCCATACTGCGACCGGCGGCGAGATCCTGATCGTGCAGTATCCCGGCCCCTCGACCGGCGAGCGGCCGATCTATGCCGGCCGCTTCAACATGCAGGAGCGCAAGCCGCTGGCCGAGGAGCGTGTGGACCTTTGACGCTCGGGCGGCGGGGAGAAGAACACCGCCGCCTCCGCAACCTCTCCGCGTACCATGCGTTGCCGTGGGTTGCTGGGAGGAGTGCGTCATGCTTTCACGGGGCTTCCTGGCCGTGATCGCCGCCGTGGCGTGGGCGAATAGCGCCGCCGGCCGGGATCTGCAGTCCGCCGACATCTATTCGGCCGACCACCCGACGGTGCAGGCCACCGTGCGGTTCGGCCAGCTCGTCGCGGAGCGCACGGGCGGGCGCCATCGCCTGGTCGTGCTGGGCGAGGAGAACAAGGCCTCCGAAGCCTTCATCATGGGTCAGCTGCGCAACGGCATCATCGACATGGCCCGCCTCAACCTGGCGTCGCTCGCCAGCATGATGCCGGCCGCCTTCGTGCCGGCGCTGCCCTATGTCTTCCGCTCGACCGAGCACATGCGCCACGTGCTCGACGGCCCGATCGGCCAGGAGCTGCTGGCCACGTTCGATCGCCTGGACGTGGTCGGCCTCTGCTACTACGACATGGGCGCGCGCTCGTTCTACGGCACCCGGCCAGTGCGCAAGGCCGCCGACCTCGTCGGCGCCAAGGTGCGCGTGCCGCCGCTCGCGCCCTGGGTGGCGATGTTCCAGGCGCTCGGCGTCGAGCCCGTGTCGATGCCGTTCGAACGGGTGCATCCCGCGCTCCGCAATGGTGCCATCGATTTTGCCGACGACAACTGGCCGGCCTTCGTCGCCTCGCGCCACTACGAGGTCGCGCGTTACTTCAGCCTGACGCGGCATTCCATGTCGCCTGGCGTGCTGCTGGTCTCCAAGCGGACCTGGAACACGCTGTCGGCCGACGACCAGGCGATCTTCCGCGCCGCCGCCCGGGAAGCGGCCACCTACAATCGCAAGCTCTGGGACGACATCGAGCGCGCCATGCCCACGGCAGCGGCGGCGATGAAGGTCGAGATCGTGTCCGACGTCGATGAGGCCTCGTTCACCGAGGCCATTGCCTCCGCCCGTGGCCGCCAGTTGACCAGTCCGCGCGCCGCCGAGCTCGCCGAGCGCATCGCCGCCTCGCCGTGAGCCTCACCCCTTCGGTGTATGGAACGGCTGGTTGCGCTGGTCGTCGACCTGGTCGGCCACTTCCTTGAGCCAGGCGCGTGCTTCGGCCTCGGTCTTGAACAGCCGGGCCGGCCGCTTGGCGGGCGAGATGTTGACGAACCGCCGGAAGGCCGAGCGCGCCTTCTCGTCCAGGCCGATGACGGCAAGCGGCCCACTTTTCAGCGTGGCGGTGTAGGCGCTGAGCCTGGCACCCATCGCCAACACGTCCTGGTCGGTGTAGATCGGATCGGCCTCGCTCGCGTCGAACAGCTTGCCGTATTGCAGCACGTCGGCCACCGCCAGCGCGTCGAAATGCTCTTCCATCTCCGGCAGTGTCACCCGTCCTTGGGCGACGATATGGACCAGCTTCTGGTCGTGGAAGATTTCCCACTTGAGCGGCATCGGGTCGGTCTCTCGCGTCACCGACAGTATTGCGTCTGTCGAAGACCAACAAGGCCGTGGTAGCGTTGCGCATGCTCGAGCTGCTTGCGACCAATGCGGCTGTCGCCACCATGGCCGACGATCGTCCCTTCGGACTGATACGCGACGGCGCGATCGGCATCGCCAACGGAAAGATCGCCTGGATCGGACCGGCTACTGAGGCGCCGCCGGCCGCCACGGTCCGCGACCTTTTAGGCAAGGTCGTCACGCCGGGCCTGGTCGATCCCCACACCCACATCGTCTACGGCGAGGAAGGGCTTGTGGACTTCGAGGTGCTGAGCCAAGGCGGCCAGCGCTGGGATCTCGAGCCGGCGGGCGGTGGCGTCGGCAACCTGGTGAAGCGCACGCGGCTCTTGTCGGAGGAAGCGCTTTACGCAGCGAGCCGCGTCCGCATGAGCCGCCTGATCGCCAACGGCGTCACCACGGTCGAGAGCAAGTCGGGCGCGGGCCTCGACAAGGAGACCGAGCTGCGCTCCATGCGCGTGTCGCGCCAGCTCGGCCGCGACCTGCCGGTCACGGTGGTCTCGACCTATCTCGGCGCCCACGGGCTTGCGCCCGAGTTTGCCGGCCGGCGCGACGACTACGTTGCCTTCATGTGCGAGGAGGTGCTGCCCGAGGCGGTGCGCCAGGGCCTGGTCGACCAGGTCGACGGCTTCTGCGACAAGGTGGGCTTCAACCACGCGCAGATGGACCGCCTGTTCGACAAGGCCCGGTCGTATGGGCTCGGCGTGAAGCTGCATGCCGACCAGTACACCGACTTCGGCGCCGGCGCCGTGGTCGCCCGCCATCGCGGCCTGTCCGCCGACCATCTCGAATACGCCTCGGAGGCCACGGTGCGCGCCATGGCCGAGGCCGGCACGGTGGCCACCCTTTTGGCCGGCGCGCATTTCTCGCTGAACGAGACGCAGAAGCCGCCGGTAAAGCTCTTCCGCGAGCTCGGCGTGCCCATGGCGCTCGCCACCAACTCCAACCCGGTGAGCTCGCCCACCGTCTCGCCGGCGGCGCAGATGCATCTCGCCTGTTTCCTCTTCCGCCTGACGCCCGAGGAGGCGCTGAAGGGCTTTACGGTGAACGGCGCGCGCGCCCTCGGCCTGCAGGCGAGCGCCGGCCTTTTGGCCGTCGGCCGCGCAGCCGACCTCGCGGTGTGGGACACCGACGATCCGCGCGGCATCGCCTATGCCATCGGCGGCGCATCCTGCCTCGCCGTGATCAAGGACGGCCGGATCGTGCACGAGGCGCCCGCACCCAACCTGGCGCGCGCATGACGGCGGACGCCAAGCTGCTGGCCTTGCTCGACGCGGAGCGCGACCGCCAGGTCGATTTCCTGCAGCGCTTCGCGCGCATCGACACCGCCAACCCGCCGGGCGACACGCGCCAGGCCGCCGATTTCTTCCGCGCCTTTCTGGACAAGGAGGGCATCGCCCATCGCACCGAGGCGCCCAAGGCCGACAATCCCAACATCATCGCCAGCTTCGACGGCGGCAAAGGTCCCGGCCGCCATCTGGTGCTGAACGGCCATCTCGACGTCTTCCCGGTCGGTGACCGCAATGCCTGGCAGCGCGATCCCTGGTCGGGCGACATTTTGGACGGCCGCCTGCATGGCCGCGGCACCGTCGACATGAAATGCGGCACCACGGCGCTCTTGTTCGCTTTCGCCTATCTCCACCGGCTGCGCGCCGAGCTTTCGGGTCGCGTCACGCTCACCGTGGTGTCGGACGAGGAGACCGGCGGCAAATGGGGCACCGCCTGGCTGCTCGAGAACTGCGCGAAGGAAGTGACGGGCGATTGCGTGCTCAACAGCGAGCCGAGCGGCCTTGCCACCGTGCGCTTCGGCGAGAAGTGCATGCTGTGGCTGCGCTTTACCATCGCCGTGAAGGGCGGCCACAGCGCCTATCCCCACACCGGGGGCAGCGCCAACAAGGTGGCGGCGGCGCTGATCCAGGACCTGCTCGCGATCGAGAAGATGACGCCCGACGAGCCCGCCACGGTGCGCGCCACGCTCGACAGGCCGGAGGTGCGCGCGGCCGCCGAGCTGTCGCTCGGCGCCGGCGCCGCCGACGTGATGCGCCGCGTCTCGGTCAACATCGGCACCATCCAGGGCGGCGTGAAGATCAACATGCTGCCGCCCGACTGCGTGCTCGAAGTCGACTTTCGCCTGCCCGCCGGCATCAGCCGCGCCGCGGTGCTGGCCAGGGTCGCCGAGATCGCCAAGCGCCATCCCGGCACGCGCTTCGAGGAACTGCTGCCGGGCGGGCCCGAGGCCAACGTCTCCGATCCCACGCACGAGATGATGGGCCATCTCTTGCGCCGCGCCGACGCGCTGCTCCCCGCCCCGCCGCAGCCCATCGTCAGCCTGGGCGGCACCGACACGCGCTTCTGGCGGATGAAGGGCGTGCCCGCCTTCGTCTATGGCTGCTCACCCGCCGGCATGGGCGGCGTCGACGAGAGCGTCAGCCTGGCGGAGTTCCATCACGTGATGAAGGTCCATGCGCTCGCGGCCTGGGACTACCTCACCGGTCGCTGATCATCGTCATCTACACCACGGGCACGCGCTTGGCCGCCAGCATCGCCGGCGAGATCACGTCCATGTCGAGCGGTACGTGCCAGCGCTTGGTGAGCCGCACCTCGGGGGCCGCGTTGCCGGCGGTCGCACCGTCCAGCACGAAGCCGTCGTAGCCCGTGTCCATGACCTCGTTGCACTTCTGCACGTAGACCGGGAAGCCGCCGATATAGGGCATGAACACGCGCGGCCGGCCGGGCACGTTGGCGCCGACGTACCATGAGCTGCAGGTCGAGCGCAGCGACACCTGGCTCACCTCGTTGACGTGCGCCACCCACTGGTCCTCGTGCTCGACCCTGGGCTCGAAGCTTGTGGCGCCGGTGTCACGCATGTGCGCCATCAGGTCGACCATCCAGTCGACATGCTGCTCGATCGCCTGGATCATGCTCGCCAGCACCGAGGGGCTGCCCGGGCCGGTGATCATGAACAGGTTGGGAAAGCCCGCCGAGGCGACGCCCAGGTAGGTGCGCGGCCCGGCCTGCCATTTCTCGGCCAGCGTCAGCCCGCCGCGGCCGGTGATGCGGATCTTGTCGTACGAGCCGGTCATGGCGGCAAACCCGGTGGCAGAGACCACGGCGTCGAGGGGATGGAGCGTGCCCGCGACGACGACGCCCTCGTTGGTGAACCGCTCGATCGGCGTCCTGGAGACGTCGACCAGCTTCACGTGCGGCTTGTTGTAGGTGTCGAAGTAGCCGGTATCGACGCACAGCCGCTTGCAGCCGAACACGTTGTCGGGGCAGAGCAGCTCGGCCGTCGCCGGATCCTTCACGATGCCGCGTATCTTCTCCCGCGCGAAGTCGGCGATGGTGTCGTTGGCCTGCTTGTTGAACAGCAGGTCGCCATAGGCGCCGAGGAAGGGCAGGCCGCCGTTCGCCCAGAACTCCTCGTACTGTCGGCGCCGCTCCTCGGGCGAGGCCTCCAGGGCGGGCTTGGCATTGAACGGAAAGTAAAAGCCGGTCGGCCGCGCCCGCGCCTTGGCGCGCAGCGCCGGGTAGTCGGCCTTCACGGCGCGCACATGTGCCGGATCGAGCGGCGCGTTCCAGGCCGGCACGGAATAGTTGGGCGTGCGCTGGAACACCGTCAGCGCCTTCGCCTGCTCGGCGATCAGCGGGATCGACTGGATGGCCGACGAGCCCGTGCCGATCACGCCGACGCGCTGGCCGGCGAAATCGACGCCTTCCTGGGGCCATTCGCCGGTGTGCCAGATCGGCCCCTTGAAATCGGCCATGCCCTCGAAGGGCGGCTTGTTGGCCGACGACAGGCAGCCCACCGCCATCAGGCAGAAGCGCGCCTCGACACGATCGCCCCCACTTCCGCCCAATCTCTCGGTCTCGACGACCCAGCGCGCCTTCGCCTCGTCGAAGGTCGCCGCCGTCACCCGCGTCGAGAAGCGGATGTCGCGGCGCAGGTCGAAGCGGTCGGCGACGTGGTTGGCGTAGGCCAGGATCTCGGGCTGCGGTGCGTACTTCTCGGTCCAGGTCCATTCCTGGTCGAGCTCGGGCGAGAAGGAATAGGAGTACTGCAGGCTCTCCACGTCGCAGCGCGCGCCGGGATAGCGGTTCCAGTACCAGGTGCCGCCGACCCCGTCGCCCGCCTCGAAGGCCAAGGCGCTGAACCCCATCTGGCGCAGGCAATACAGGGCATAGAGGCCGCCGAAACCGGTGCCGACGACGACGGCGTCGACCGAGGAGGGGGAAGACGAGGACATGCCGCGATTTTGCCGGCCGCGGGGCGTTCGGCAAGGCGATTGTCACCCGACCGACACGCCAGCATCACGAATCGGCAACCCGCTCGATTCACAAGATCGACGTTTGCCGTATCCGTCCGCCCCCCTTTCCGGAGCACCGTCAGGGCAGGCGCATCAGCGCCCGGCCCATGCGGATCACCGTGCCTTCGCGAACGCAGAGACGAAACCCCGGCGGCGCGAACACGATGATCGTCGAGCCGTGCTCGAACCAGCCGAGCTCGCAGCCCTTGCTGACGGTCGCGTTGCAGTCGATCGCCGCGGCGCCGCGATAGTTCATGTTCATCACGACGTCGAGGAAATGGAGCCGGATGCTGGCGACCAGGATGGCCGCCACCGGCACCAGGGTCACGAGATGCCCGCTGGTGAGCTGCGTGCGGATCACCGCGCGCTCGTTCTTGCAGAACAGCCGCTCGACACGCTTGAGGGCGATCGGATTGACGTTCCAGGTGTCGCCGGAAATGTAGGTGACGCGCTCGATCGTGCCGTCATGCGGCGCGTGGAAGCGGTGGTACATGCTGGAGGTGAGCCGCAGCGTGACGTAGGTGCCGCCGCGATAGGCCTCGACCAGGGCCGGATCGGCCAGGAGGTCGTGCAGCGTGTAGGGGAAGCCCTTGGCCTGCACGAGCTCGGTGCCCGCGACCGTGCCGCAAGCGCCGACGATGGCGTCGCACGGGCTCGTCAGGACCTGCGGATCGACATCGATCGGCCGCGCGCCGGCCTTCAGCGCCCGCGTGAAGCAGGCATGCAGGCTTTTGAAGGATTTTTGCCGTGCATCGCTGAGGTCGAGATCGGCGAACAGCCGCCACACCGCGATCGATGCGCGCGCCACCAGGGGATTCTCGATCTTGCTGAACCAGCCCATCCAGCGCGTCGCCAGGCGTCGCGGGATGCGGTTGGTCAGCAGGAAGTTGATGTCTTCCTGATGGAAGACTTTCAGCAGACTCATGGCGCAACCGCAGAGGCGAGGGATAGGTGATGGCAGAACTGTTCGAGGTCGGCCCGGTCGCAGCCTTCGCGCTGGCTGGTCTGCTGATCGTGGTAGCGTTGGCCGGGCCCAAGCTCAGCGCGCGGCTTGCGCTGTCGGGCGCCAAGCACCGCTCGCTCGCGGGCCACGCCCGCATGTCGCGCGCGCTCGCCAGGCTCGTGCCGCGCTACACCTACGATGACGCACAGTTCTTCCGCGCCGACGATGCCAGCGAGGACATCGCCGCGCGCCGCCGTGCTGGTTTCGAGCGTCTGTCGCGCGCGCTGCGCACGACAGGCACGCGCACGCTGGATCGCACGGCCGAGGCCACCGCCCACATCTCCGATCTGCAGTTCACCGAGAGCTACCGCGTGCCCTTCCAGTTCAGCCCGCGCGTTGCGGCCGAGCTGCCGGCGGGCTCGTTCGTCGCGGCATCGTCGGGCGTGCAGGTGACCGATCTCGACGGCAATGCCCGCTACGACCTCACCGGCTCCTACGGCGTCAACCTGCTGGGCTACGACTTCTACAAGGGCTGCATGGAGCGCGGCGCGGCCCGCGTTGCCGAGCTGGGGCCGGTGCTGGGCCATTACCCGTCGCTGGTTGCCGACAATGCCGCGCGGCTCGCCCGCATCTCGGGCAAGGACGAGGTCTCCTTCCACATGTCGGGGACGGAGGCGGTCATGCAGGCCGTGCGGCTCGCCCGCTATCACACCGGGCGCAGCCACGCCGTGGTGTTCTGCGGCGCCTATCACGGCTGGTGGGGCGACGTGCAGCCGGGGGTCGGCAATCCGGTGCCGGCGCACGAGACCTATACGCTGGCCGACATGTCGGAACGCACCTTGGCCGTGCTGCGTTCGCGGCGCGACATCGCCTGCGTCCTGGTGAACCCGGTGCAGGCGATGTACCCCAACAGCGGCGCGCCGGCCGATTCGACCCTGGTCGCGAGCCGCCCGGACAAGAGCGTCGATCGCGCCGCCTACGCGGCCTGGCTGAAGGCCCTGCGCGCGGTCTGCTCGGAGCGCGGCATCGTGCTGATCTTCGACGAGGTCTTCCTGGGCTTCCGCGTGGCCCTGGGCGGCGCCCAGGACTATTTCGGCGTAAAAGCCGACATCGTGACCTACGGCAAGACGGTGGGCGGCGGCTTTCCGATCGGCGTGGTGTGCGGCGACCATCGCTTCATGAAGCGCTTCCGCCGCGACCGTCCGGCCGACATCTGCTTCGCGCGCGGCACGTTCAACTCCCATCCCTACGTCATGGCGGCGATGAACGAATTCCTGCTGCATCTCGAGACGCCGGGGATGCAGGCAGCCTACCGCGACCTCGATGCGACCTGGCAGCGGCGCACCGCCTCGCTCAACCGGCGGCTGGCCGAAGCCGGCCTGCCGATCACGATCGCCCATCTCTCGTCGGTGTGGACGGTCTGCTACACCGCCCCGTCGCGCTACAACTGGATGTTCCAGTACTACCTCAGGGAAGCGGGCCTGGCGCTCAGCTGGATCGGCACCGGCCGGCTGATCTTCAGCCTCAACTTCAGCGACGCCGACTTCGAGGCGGTGGCCGATCGCTTCCTTGCCGCCGCCGAGGCGATGCGCCGCGACGGCTGGTGGGAACCGGGCGCGCTTGCCACCGACAAGGCCATCAAGCGGCGCATTCTGCGCGAGATGCTGGGCAAGCTGCTCATTCCTCCCCAGCGACGCTGGGGAGGTGTCCGCGAAGCGGACGGAGGGGTCGGAAGCACCACGCCGCAGCCCATGACCCCTCCGGCCCTTCGGGCCACCTCCCCATCGCTTCGCGATGGGGAGGTAATGACTCACCCGCTAGACGCCCGGCTTTGAGACCGGGACGGGGACTTCCTCGACGATCTCCTCGCCGAGGTCGGGAATGATCTCGTCGGGGATGATCGGTTCGGCGACCGACTGCGCCGTGTGCCGGGTATAGCGCCCGGTCAAGAGCTCCCACGGGGCGCGGTGGTAGAGTTTTATGTCGTGGAACGGATCGGTGGCGATCTTGGTGGCCCACACCAGCCCGGTCCGCAAATCCTTCAGCACGAAGAGCTGCACGACGCGGAAGGCGATGCCGGAGAGGCCGACCACCAGCCACAGCTCGCCGACATGGGTGATCAGCTCGAAAGTGTCGGCGTGCGGCGTAAAGACGCCGAGCAGGGTCGGATCGACGACCAGCAAGAGCGGCGAGGCCGCCCACACCGCCAGCAGCACCAGCTTGCGCTTGATGTTGTAGCCGACCTTGATCTCTTCCTTGTACTCGTCGGTCGCCTGGTTGATCTGGTCGTAGCCGCGCGGCTCGAAGAACAGGTGGCCGACCTGGCGGCTGGTCATGGCGACCAACCAGCCGATCAGCGCGGCCATCGCCGGATCGGAGAACGCCACCACATAGGCGAACAGGAAGCTGGTCGCGCTGACGAGATGAAGCGACTGGTTGACCTTGCTGTGGTGGTAGTAGCGGTGGTCGTCCCAACGCTGCACTTTCAGTTCGTTCCAGAAGCCGGTCATGGGCGATTTCCTTGGGCTACGAGGGGGAGGCCGCGGCAGGTCGCGAGCGCCGGCGTGGCGTTGGCGCGCGGGCGACAGGAGGCGTGAGAGCGGGTTCGCACCGGCGGGCGCTGAACCGAGAGGAGGGGGCCACGTTGGAGTCTTGCGTTTCTTCCAGCGACCTTCGTACCGCGTTCCGGTTACAGGACAGAGACGCCGTAGCCGATCGCGCCGGCGACGGCGGCGAGCACGCCCGCGCTCAGGGCGAGCGGGATCGCCGGATGGACGATGTTCAGCCGACGGAACAGATTGCACACGAACCCGACGGCGATTTGCGCCGGCGTGCTCGGGCTCTTGGAATACTCCATCGCCGCCTTCACGACGTAGAACACGGCGGTGTTGGCGGCGAGCGCGACCCGCCCGAACGCCGCGCCGCCGGGCAGCGTTACAAGATAGTTGCACTTCAGCAGGATGCGCTGCCGGTCGGCCGGGTTGAACGCGCCCTCGACCCAATGCAGCTCGCGATGGAAGTCGAGCAGGCCGAACTCGTAGGTGGTGAAGGCCTTCTCGACGCGGCTGTCGGCGAACACGACCTTGTAGGTGTCGTCGGACTGCAGGTAGATCAGCGCCCGCACGACGATGCTGGACGACAGGAAGCGCAGGTTGCCGTCGTAGTGCTTGTCGAACAGCCCCTGGTCGCCGCCGCGGTCCTTGTTGTAGTGCGACAGGTAGAGCTCATCGGTGTGCTTCATCGGCGCGATGCTGCTGCCGGCCGGCACTTCGCGGGCGATCAGGTCGCGGATGACTGGACTGTCGCGCAGCCGGTCGATCTCGGCAGCCACGGCAGCGGGCAGCGTGCTGACATAGACGTGCTTGGACGGCCGCTTCGCCAGATCTTCGGCGTACTGCGCCTCGACCCAGTGCACGAGCCCGTCGACAACGGCGCGGTCGGCCGGCGCGTCGAACCGCCCGATCGTCGCGGGAAAGCACTTGGCCTGCGGTTTGGCCTCGGCGGCCGTGCCGGTGATGCTCATGGGGTTCCCTTTGCAATGGCTAAAATGGCGCCGAGCAGGGCGCCAACCAGGACGAGGCCGCCGCCGATTCGGACGGCGCCGCGATGGCGCAAGCCGGCCAGCTCCATGGCTAAAAGCCCGATGTTGAGGGCGACATGCAGGCTCGCCAGCGGCCACCAGTCGGCGCGGAAGGGCGCGTTGATCAGCGTGCCGCCGAAGGCCGCGACATTGCCCAGGATCATCGGATGGCTGGTCAGCGAATAGGGAAAGGCGGTGATGCGGCGCGCCGGCAGGCCGGCCGCTTCGTGGCCGTAGTAGGTGCGGTCGAGGCCAAGCGCCTGGGCGGCGCGGACGTTCAACAGGATGCCGCCGGCGATGACGGCGAGCGAGGCAGGATCGATTGGCGTGCGCAGATAGACGAAGGCAAGGGCTGCGACCGAGAGGGTCTTCATCGCGATGGCGTCGCGCTTGAAGACGTCGAACGCGATCGTGCCGAACGCGAAGGCGACCCAATAGAGGACGTAGTGCCCGAAGCTCAGCAGGTAGATCGCGAGCGGCAGGCTTCGCTCGAGCGCGGCGCCCAGCGCGACCGACAGGACGAGCAGGACACACGCCAGCGTCGAGCCGTTGCGCCCGATGGCGGCGCGGAACGAACTAGAACCTTCTGACAGGACGGCCATTCATGGGAGCCGAAGGCTCAAGGGCAGGACAACGATGCAGACACGGAGCGAAACGATAACCCCTCAGTGTGTCAGGGGCGTTACCCATGGGATGGGCTCGGCAGTACCGGCGTCAAATATGTCTCTGGCTCGATCGCGATCGGTTCTATCCTGAGCTTCCACAGACGTGCGAACCGGCAGGAAGAAGCATGATTGGCACGAAGAAGCACTACTTGGTGATCAACGCCTCTCACTTTGCGGATTCCAAGACAGAGCGCTTCTGCCGGCTGTTCGAGCTGAACCTGGACCTGGACGCCGTATCGTTTTCGCGGATTGACCTTCGAAGGAAGAACATACCCTTCGCCGATGGCACCTACCGCTTGCCGCAGAACAAGGAGCTGAAGCAGCTGAGGACTCAGGTGCTCGATTGCGACGGCATGTTCATTGCGACACCGACCCATTGGTTCAGCGCTCCTGGTCGCCTGAAGGCGCTGATCGACCACCTCACGCCGATAGAGGCGAAGTTGTGGAAGAGGGAGAGGCTGTTGGGCCTGGCCATATATGCCCCTGAGGGCGGCGAGCTCGGCGTCTTTCAATCCGTGGTTCCGGCGCTGAACCACATGGGCTTTTCCCTCGTCGGCAGCGGCTATGCCTACCGCAGAAACAGGGGCAAGCCGGAGGCCTGGGTCGTGAAGGAAATCGTCGGAATGGCCAAACGTTTCTCCTGCTAGAGCAACGTCGGCTTCGATGGAACCGTACGCGGTTCCATCGAAGCAGGAAGGCGCATCGACGTTGCTGCGATGTCGAGATGTGCTTTAGGGAACGGGCAGGTCAAGGAGCTTCCGAACGGCGACATCACCCTTGAAGCTTCTCAGATCACCGTCGAAAAGCTCGTCGGGTCCCCTGTTCTTGTTGGTCTTGTCGGGCTCCAATTGGAGGCGCAGCAATGAAAGGGCCTCCGGATCGTTCCTCAAGGCGTTTCTCAAGGCGTCCTCGAATTCCCTCTTGTCCTCGGCCAAGTCCGTCTCTGTCCTGTGCTGCACCTCGTTTTTGTACTTGTATTGCTGCCCCAGGGCACAGACCAGGTAGGTCCACATGCGATCGGTCAGGGAGTCGCTGATCCTCGCCTTGTATTGGTCGCGAAGCTTCAGCGCCTCGGTGAAGCCTTTCGGCGCCGGCATATACAAGTAGGAATTCATCAGTCCTTCGAAGTATTCGGGTTGCCTCTGCGCCCTCTGTTCCATGTCGTTGAACGCTTCCTGGAGGTAGATCCGCGCCCACAGGTAGCCGACGAGGAATCCGAGGATCGAGAACAGGATCATCACGACAAGAACGAATGCACTCGCATTCCTTGTCGCGTCCTGTCCGGACATCACGAACAAGGGGCCGATCCTCGCCGCCACGTCTTCCACGGCGAGGATGATCTTGCCGGCCTGTGCAAGCCCGACGCCGACGATGATCTTCGTGAGCCAGTCGGATATCTGTTCGAGGTTCGTATTTGTCCTGACCGATTGAAACGGCACGGCGGCGTTTTGTGTGTCATCCCGTTGAAGGGACCTCGGTATTCCGAACAGAAAGCCGAGGATCACGCCGACGGCCGCGGCTGCTCCCGCCACCAGGAGCGCCGCCAGGACATTGCGCAGGACGGCGGTCCCGGCGATCAGGCTATATACGAGCAGAACCACAATGGCGGCGAACACGGCACCAATGAGCCACTGTCGCCAATTGATCGACTCCTCGCCGCTCCCGCTTCCGAAGAGGTGAGCGCTGAGGCCCTTGCCCGCTGCTTTCGGTGGCTTCTTCTCTGACCCGTTCTCCATGGTCTCCCCCTTGCCCCTCAGTTGCCCCGACCATTAGGGGATACTTGCGGGAGTTATTCAACCGGATTGCGTCTCGGTGAAGGCCGAGAATGCACGATCGCGAGGCTCGCGCTTGTCGCCCTCTGCCGCCCGCCCTATGGTCGCGTCCGGAAAACGCAGGAGGTGGTCATGATTGCGATCGGACGCCGGAGCATCCTCGTCGCCTCTCTCATGGTGCCGACGGCACACATCCCGTTGGCGCTCGCCGTCGATGCGTTGCCGGATGCGCGCTTCGTGGGCTTTGCCCAGGCGGTGAACGAGTTCGATCTCGCCTCCGGCCAGATGGCCCTGCAGCGCTCGGCCAACGAGAACATCCG
>JAKFVH010000095.1 GCA_021732285.1 Reyranella sp.
CGCAAAGCTCGGCGGATGGCATGAATACCAAGCCAAACCTCCGGGACCCGTGACCTTCCACAACGGATTAGCTACCTTCCGTACCTTCTTCGAGGGATGGGCCTTCAAAAATGTGTAGATGGCCTAGCGCACGGGTTGGGGGAGGCGCTCGACGTCAATTGGCGGCGAAGCAGCAGAGCTGCCGTCGCCGCCCCTTGTCCAATCAGTTGGCGCTCAGCTTCCGGCAGGCAGCCCTTCCTCCGGAGTGACGATCGCCGTCCACAGGGCGAGGATGCCGACCAGCAGGCCGACGATGATGTGATTCCACATCGCCACGGCATGCGTCGCAAACTCGAGCGTGAAGGGTGCCGCGATCAGCCAGATGGCCAACCCGACATTGACCCATTCCTCCCACTTGTGGAAGGCAATGAGGGCGCCCGTCGCGGCGACGGCGATGACCACGCCGATGATGAGGGCGTTCCAGGCCGGTCTGGCTTCCGTCATGTAGGCAAGGGCCCATGGCGAGATCGCCAGCCACAGGCCGAGAACCAGGTTTGCGACGTCCCGCCAATGGGTCGTCAACCTGTCGTTCAACGTTGGCATGTCATTCTCCTCGCTCTTGCGGTCTTTGTTGCGCTGCGTCCGGACTTGGATCCTGCGGGCAGACCGCGGCAGCTCCGCAGGCTTGGGCAAGCGGATGGTCGAAACACCGTTGATGGATTTCGCGTCGGGCAGCTCTGGCGCCGGACGGATGGCTGCGGCGCAAGCTGGGCAGGCCGGCAGAAGGGCGGTCGACCGCCGACTGAACAATTCCTGCAGCATCGGATGTCGCCATAGCCATCCCTCCTTGCGAAGCGACAACCACGGAAACTAATGGGGAAACCCGAAAAACTCCCTCCAGATGAGCTATGGCGGAGGGCGGCGGATTTCAAGGGATGCGAGCGGGGCCATCACCCGCGTCGGAGGCCAGATCCAGGTCCTCAGCGCCCGGGCCTCACGGTCTGGAGAGGCCCGGCGCACCGTGCAGTTGGCGATGTTTCAATTCGCCACGAAGCAGTAGAGCAGGCCGGCGCCGCCGGTAGCGACCAGGGAGGCCGCGTCGCAAGCGCGTGAGGGGTGCGAGGTGTTCCACGACTTCGAGGCCTCGTCGTCGCGCAGCCCCATGCGGTCGGCATGGCCGACCATGGCGTTGCCTTCGCCGCTCTTGGTCCAGTTGCCGCAGGTCATGTCCTTGTCGGGCGGGAAGGCGGTGCCGTCAGCCTGCGTGCCGGTCAGCACGTCGTGCTGGTTGACGGTGTAGAGCCGGCTCGGGACCAGGCGGCCGGTCTCCGCGACGATCGTCTCCGCCGCGATCTTGTTGTTGGCGGAATGCAGATCCTCGACGCTGGTTGCGATGATCACGCCCTTGGCGTTGGTCCACGGTCCCTTGCCGATGCGGTCCTTGGCGTTGACGGCGGTCGCGCCGCCCACGGCCTGGGTGCTGAGATAGGCGCGCCAGGTCTTGTTGCCGGCACCCGCCTTGGCGGCTAGCGCCTGGCAATGACGATCGGCACCCTCGAGGCCGCCATAGTTGGCGCCCTGCGGGCCGCCGACGCTGGTTACGAAGAACGTCATGTCGGGAAACTGCGGGGGCGGCTGCTGCGCCTGCGAGCCGCCGACGAATGCCAAGGCCACGGCAGTCGCGGCCAATGCGGCCGCCTTGATGTTTCTATGCATCCCTCACCTCCCAAGCGTTGTTCACTGGGAGTGACAGTGGCCGAGCCGCGGCCACTGCCCAATTCACAAGCGCGTGGGGTCGCCCGTCAGAGTGCGGTCAACGTCTCCACGACCCGCTGTTGCGGCCAGGTCCAACCGAACGAACTCTCATAGGCCCGCATGGCGCGCAGCACGAGGTGGTCGGCGCGCGGCGGGCCGATGAGCTGTATGCCGACCGGCAGGCCGGCCTTGGTCAGGCCGGCCGGCATCGAGGCCGCGGGCTGGCCGGTCAGGTTGCAGGGCAGGGTATAGGGCGCGCCCTTGGTCCAGCGCGGGAAGGCGTCGGAATTGTAGAGGGTCTCGACCGGTGGTGCGGCGGTCGGCGTGACCGGCGCCAGCAGCAGATCGTACTTGCGATGCCAGAGGGCGAGATCGCGGGCGAGCTTCGACTTGGCTTCGTAGGATCGCGCATAGTCGGCCAGGGTGATGGCGAGGCCCTTCTCGGCGGCGGCGCGGAAGCCGGGGTCGAGCTTGCCATGCAGCTGGGTCGGGATCTGGCGCAGGCGGGTGGCGAAGCTGCCGATCCACAACGGCTCGAAGCTCTTCTGCAGCGGTTCGATCAGCGGGCCGACATCCTCGACATGCGCACCGAGCGCCTCGAAGTGCCGGGCCGCCTCGGCGACCAGCTCGCGCACCTCGGGGTCGGCTTCGACATGGCCGAAATCGAGGCTCAAGCCGATCCGCCAGCCGCGCACGCCATCGTCGAGACCGACCGTGTGGTCCCGCGGGTCGGCTGGCAGGGAGCGCCAGTCGCGCGGATCGGGGCCGGCGGCGACATTGAGCGCCAGCGCCGTGTCAAGCACCGAGCGCGCCAGCACACCCTGGCTGATCACGTCGGCGAACGGTGCGTCGGCAGGGTACTGGGCGATGCGGCCATAGCTCGGCTTCAAGCCGACCAAGCCGGTATGGGCCGCGGGGATGCGGATCGAGCCGCCGCCGTCATTGCCATGGTTGAAGGGATTGATGCCGGCGGCCGTGAGCGCCGACGCGCCGCCCGACGAACCGCCGGGGGAGTGCTTCAGGTTCCACGGGTTGCGGGTGGTGCCCTGCGGGGGCGAATCGGTCAGAGCCTTCCAACCGAACTCGGGGGTCGTCGTTTTGCCGAGGAGGACGAGGCCGGCGCCATGGAACCGGTCGACGATGGGGGCGTTCTCGATAGCAGCTGTCTCGTCCGTGGCATGCGAGCCGTAGCGGGTCGGCCATCCTTTTACCGGCGTCGTGTCCTTGATCGTGGTCGGTACGCCATCGAGCGCCGACAGGGGCTGGCCCTTCAGCCAGCGCGCTTCCGAGGCCTTGGCCGCCGATTGGGCGCCGTCACCATCGATAAGGACAAAGGCATTGAGGGAAGGTTGCAGTTTTGATGCACGTTCCAACATCGTGTCGATGACATCGACCGGGGAAAGGACGCGGCGGGCGTAAAGTGTTGTGAGTTCCGATGCGGAAATCCAGGTCGAGGGGTGGTCAGACATGCGTTTTTTGTGGGTTCCGAGGCTGTGCAATTCCCCCAAACTAGCATCCCAAGCACAGAGTCGACTCTGATTTCTCGCAGTCGAGAGCGTATTGGAGGAGTGCCCCGTATGGAAAGCATCACCGCCATCGTTGCCGCTGGCGTCGCTTTCGCCCTCAGCTACTTCATCGGCCGCGCCATGGCGTCGACGACGCTGGCGGCTGCCGTGATGGGTGGCATCAGCGGTCTTGCCTTTGCCGTCCTGTTCTTCATCTCGACGGTCGTCATCGGCGCCGTGGTTCCGGGCATGTTCGATGGGTGGATGCTCGGCATCCATTTCATCGTGCTGCTGATCGTGGTGCCGCTGGGTAGCGCCGGCATTGCCGTCCTCGAGCATCGCCATCTCGAAAAGGTCGAGGCACGGCGCCTGCCGTTTTGATCGCCGTGGCTGTCCTTCAATTGATACAACCTCACGCGTGATCGTGCGCTGAAGCGGCGTATCCTTCGATCGGTCAACGATCGGAGCGTGTGCTGTGGCGGCGGCTCTTTACTACCTGACGATTGCAGCGGTCATCCTCATCGGCATCCTTGCGGGCCGCAGGGCACGCTCGACGATCCAGGCCATGTTGTTCGGCCTCATGGGCAATCTGGTCATGGCAGCGACGTTGTTCTGCGCGACCATCCTGTTCGCCGTTCTGGCGCCCGGCAGCATCGATTCGGACGACATGGGCTTTCGTCTCGGCGCCCTGTTGCTGTTCGGCTCCGCCGTGGGCGTGATCGCGGCGTTCGGCAGCCGTCGTCACGCCGCCAAGATGGCGACGCGGCTGTTTTAGCGGACGAAACGCCGGCCTTCCCGAAACCCATCAGCCGACGCTAAGGTCCCGGCCCGGATGGGAGGAAAGGCATGGCGGAAGTGAAGCTGGGCGCGGCCACGGTGCAACGCATCGAGGAGTCCTACGAGCCCAACTTCGACGCCAAGATGTTCTTCCCGGACTGGCAGCCCGCCGTGGTGCAGCAACATCGCGATTGGCTGCTGCCCAATCACTACGACGAGCCGTCGGGCTCCCTGAAGCTCAGCGTCCATAGCTGGCTTTTGACCGTCGGCGGCAAGCGCATCCTGATCGACACCTGCGTCGGCAACCACAAGTCCCGGCCGCATCGGCCCAAGTGGCACTTGATGGAGACGCCCTACCTGGCGCGGCTGAAGGCGGCCGGCGTCGAGCCTGACCAGGTCGACATGGTGATGTGCACCCATCTGCACGTCGATCACGTCGGCTGGAACACCAGGCTCGAGAACGGCAAGTGGGTGCCGACCTTCAAGAACGCGAAATACGTCTTCAGCCGCACCGACTACGATCACTATCTCAAGGTCGATACCGATCCCAAGACCGCGCCAGCCAACGCCGGTTCATTTCGCGATTCGGTGCTGCCGGTCGTCGAGGCCGGACTGTCGCAACTGGTCGATGGCGCCGCCCAGCTCGACGAGAATCTCAAGGTCGAGCCCGCACCCGGCCATACGCCCGGCACGATCGCGATCAAGTTCGAATCTCGCGGCGAGAAGGCGTTGTTCTGCGGCGACATCCTCCATCATGCCCTGCAGGTCTATCATCCTAAGTGGAACAGCTTCGCCTGCGCCGAGGCTGTCGGCGCCCGCAAGAGCCGGCGTGAGGCGCTGGAACACTGTGCCGGTTCGGGCGCACGCCTGATGCCCTGCCACTTCGGCGCGCCGTTCACCTGCCACATCGATCACAAGGGAGCCGGCTTTGTGCCTCGCTTCGACGCAAGCTTTTAGAAGGGGAAGGAAATGATCTACGAACTGCGTGTCTACAAATGCGTGCCCGGCCGTCTTCCGGCGCTGCTCAATCGTTTTGCCAACATCACCCTGAAGCTGTGGGAAAAGCACGGCATCAAGCAGGCGGGCTTCTGGACCACGCTGGTGGGCGAATCCAACCAGGATCTCTATTACCTGCTGGCCTGGGAATCGCTCGCCGACCGCGACAAGAAATGGAACGCCTTCCAGGCCGACCCCGAGTGGCTTGCCAAGCGCGCCGAGACCGAGAAGGACGGCCCCATCGTCGCCAACGTCGCGAACCAGCTGCTGACGCCGACGGCGTTTTCGTCGGTCAAGTAGCGCTATTCGACCTTGAGGCCCGCCTCCTTGGCGAGGCGGGCCCACTTGGCGAGATCGTCGGCAACGTAAGCCGCGAACTCCGACGGCGTGCCGAACTGAGGATCGGCGCCCAAGTCGGTGAACTTGCGCGCGACATCGGGCGAACGCACCGTGGCGTCGACGGCGGCATGCAGGCGGTCGACCAGAACGGGTGATGCGCCGGCCGGCAGGAAGATGCCGTAGGAGATCGCCGCCTCGTAGCCTGGCAGGCCAGCCTCCGCGATGGTTGGAATGTCGGGCGCCGCGGCCGAGCGGGTGAGGGAGGTCTGGCCCAGGGCCCGCATCTTGCCCGCTTTGACATGCGGCAGCGCCGTCGACAGGCCGCCGAAGTAGATATCGATCAGGCCTGCCATCAGGTCGGCCATGGCCGGGCCGCCGCCCTTGTAGGGCACGTGGAGGATGTCGACCTTGCCCATCGACTTGAACAGCTCGAGCGCGAGGTGGGTCGCACCGCCGGCGCCGGCCGATGCGCCGTTGAGCTTTCCCGGCTGGGCGCGCGCCAGCGACAGGAGTTCGGCGACATCCTTGGCCGGCAGGTCGTTGCGCACGACCAGCAGCATGGGATTGATGCCGATCGGTGCGACGGCGGCAAAATCAGTGCGGATGTCGTACGCCAGGTTGGGGTTGAGCGCCGGCGCCACGGTGGTCGAGCCGTTTGATGCCAGCATGATGCTGCTGCCGTCCGGCGACGACTTGGCGACCGAGGCGGCAGCAATCTCGCCGTTGGCGCCGGCGCGGTTCTCGACAACGACGGAGCGCTTCAACCGCTCGCCGATACCGGGTGCCACGATGCGGGCAAGAAGATCGTTCGGCCCGCCGGGCGGAAAGCCGACGACGAGGCGCAGCGGACGGTCGGGGAAATCCACGGCCTGTGCGCGGACATTCGTACCGCCAGCCAGCGGCAGAGCGGCGATGCCGGCGAGCGCGGCGCGGCGGCGAAGCTTGATCATGGGGAAACTATGCTAGGTTTGCGGCGCTTTGGGAGGAAATAAAATGAAACGCAGGACTCTTTTGGCAGCGGCCAATGCCGCTGCGCTTGGCCTTGTCGGATCGCCCGCCTGGGCGCAGGCCAAGATCAGCGGCGACGTGCGGTTCTTCTGCGGCTTCCCGCCGGGCGGGACCGCCGACCTGCTGTGTCGCATCCTGGCCGACGCGCTGAAACCCGAGATCGGCCAGAACGTGATCGTCGAGAGCAAGTCGGGTGCGTCGGGCTTCATCGCCAACGAGACCGTGGCCAATGCGCCGCCCGACGGCCGGACGATCGGCCTGGCGGCGATGGCGGCAATGTGCGTGGCGCCGGTGATGCCGGGTCAGAAGCTGCCGATCAATGTCGACACCGACCTGACGCCGATCGCCAGCATCGTCGGCGTCTACAACATGCTGGTGTTCGGCAAGCACGTGCCGTTCCGCACCGTCCCCGAGCTGATCGAGCAGGCCAAGAAGAACCCCGGCAAGATCTCCTACGCCTCGGCCGGCAACGGCACGTCGCAGCATCTCGCCGGTGAACTCTTCAAGAAGATGGCCGGCGTCAATCTCCTGCACGTGCCCTATCGCGGCGGCGCGCCAGCAATCCAGGACATCGTCGCCGGCAACTGCGACGTGATGTTCGGCAACATGCCGGAGTTCCTGGGCCAGATCGGCGGCAAGAACCTGATACCCATCGCCTTCGGCTCGCCCCGGCAATCACCGATGTTTCCTGACCTGCCGCTGATCTCGCAATTCGTCCCGGGCTATTCGGTGGTGAACTGGTTCGCGGTCTTCGGCTCGCGCGGCCTCCCGGCCGACCTCACCGATGTGTGGAACAAGGCGCTGCGCGCCGCCGTCGCCAAGGCCGACGTGCAGAAGCGCTTCCTCGAGAACGGCATGGACACCATCATCGGCTCGCCGGCCGACCTCAAGGCCACCATTGCCGCCGACCGCAAGAAGTGGGCGGAGGTCATCCAGGAAGCCGGCATGCGCGCCGACTGAAGCATGCCGCTCGCGACGACCCGGCAGGGCAGCCTGCACTACGAGATCGTCGATCAGGTGGCATCCGGCCGAGAGCCACGCGATGCCATCCTGTTCCATCACGGGATCGGCGCCAGTGCCGGGATCTGGAGCGGATGGTACCCTGCGCTGGCCAATGCCCACCGGCTGGTCAGCTTCGACATGCGTGGCTACGGGCGCTCGCATGTCCCGGCGGCGGACTTCAAATGGTCACTCGAGCAGATGGTCGAGGACCTGTTTGCCGTTGCCGATGCCGCCGGATTGCTGCGCTTCCACGACGACGCGCTGTCGCCTGACCAACGTGCCTGGTTCGCCGCTCAGCAGGAGAAGTGGCCACGCGCTTCGATCCTCAATGCCCTTCGCGTGCTGATCGGTACCGATCTTTCTCCGCGATTGAAGGAGATAGGTTGCCCGACGCTGCTGTTGCATCCTGACGGCAGTCCTTTCATCCCGGTGCCGGTCATGGCCGAACTGCATCGACTGTTGCCCGATGCGGAGCTCAACGTGATTGGGCACTCGCGCCATGGTTTGCCTTATTCCCATGCCACCCTTTGTGCGTCGTTGTTGCGGGCATTTCTCGACCGCAAGAGCCGATACGAACGGACCGCCCGTATCAAGGAAGTGGCTGGCTGATCACCGCGGAAGCCAAAGTGGCCGGGAGCCGACCGTCCCGAATATAACGCTGCGTTCCCCATTCGATAGCATGCCCGTCGGCGCGGTCGGCAAACCGGCCGCGACGAAGTCTCTTCCTTCCTCGACGCCTTGTGCAGACAGGCGTACGGCAAAAAGCTGGCCGGATACGTAGGCCTCGTCGCCCCGGCGCAGACTGCTGTAGTCGCGTTCCTTGGGTGTCGGTACGTCTTGCGGAACGGCGACTGCGCGTTCGGCGTAGCCGATGACTTCGACTTTACCGCCCGCTCTGCGCACTCCTCGCGCTGATGTCGAGAAAGGAGAGGTGTCGCTCCAAAATTGCCGGACCGAGCCATCGTTCGTCACGATGTAAGCTGCTGCATGCACCTGGGTACTGCAGGTATCCCGCGTGTTGCCGACGACGATCCACCCATCCTCCGCCACGACAGCAGCTTCGACTCTGAACCGATCGATCCGGAGGTGCTTGCGCTCATCGAGCGTGATGGCATCAATGAGCACGATGTCCGCGGCATCGCCTTCCCAGCATTGCTCGATATCGCCGAGGCCGTTCCGCCTGTAGGCGTCGAGCCCGGACTTCGCCCACCGGTCGCGATTGACGACGGCAAGGCCGGCAGCGCCGTCCACGCGCAGATAGCCGAAATTGTATCCCTGGCCGTAGACCGCAAGCCCCAGGGACTTGCGCGCGATTTCCCGGCCGCTGCCGTCGACACGGATCAATGAAAAGTCCGTCTCGGCCTTCTGGCGAAGAATAGGTCCGACCATGGCCACTGCGGACTGATCCTGGGCAATGGCCAGGCTCATCACAGCCGAGCGTTCTGGCGTGTTGGGCAGTCTCTGTGTCCATAGGACCTTTCCGTCGGGCTGGAGGCCGCGCAGTATCGGTCCGACCACCTCGCCCTGTTGGTGAAAGAAGCCGCCCGCATAAATCGTCCGCTTGGCCGCGGCGACCGGCCCAGCGCCGATCTCTGGATTCTTGACCTCCCATTTCACGGTTCCATCGACGGTCTCGCGCCGGATCAACGATCCGAAGCCTTGTCCCGTCCAATGACCATGCGCGGATGAAACGAAATCCGTATCCAAGGCTGCGGCCGAAACGATGGACGCGCGCTCGGCGGCATCGACGTTGGCAAAAGGCCCGAGCTCGCGCTTGGCCATCTGGGCCGATGCGTTGAGGCTGATCGAGCCGTCGCCCAGCACGACCAGAGCCGCCCAGAAGCGTGGATGCAGCAGCGGCCTGGGCGTCGGACCATCGAGGTGCCGGCGTACCGCCATTGCCATGGCATCGGCGATCGCGGCGTCGCCGCCGCGGGCCGTGCGGAAGGTGTCGATGATCAGGTTGCGGGCCAGTCCGCTTTCGACAGGCCAGAGCGCCGCGATCATTGATGGCACGCCGGCAATGGCGAAGGACGTCGACAGGCCCTGGATGCCACTGTCAATGACGGAGGGCTCGTAGCGTGCGGAGTTGCAGGCCGACAATACGACGAGGCGCGCCCTCAGGGGCAGCGTGGCGATCTGGGAAGCCGTCAGCAGGCCATCGTTCAGAACGTCGCCACCAGGACGCGGGGTGAACACCAGGGACGGCTCGCTCAGTCCCGGCAGCTCTTCCCGGATCAGGCCGTGCGTGGCGAAGTGGATGACGTCGAATTCCGACAGCGGCTGTAGGCGGAAGTCTTCTTCGGTTGCCGACTGTCGTTGCAGCAGCCGAGCCTTGGACTTGTCGAACAGCCCCGCCACGCGCTGGACCTCTTCGGCTGTTTCCGGCAGTTCCTGCAGTGAATTCAAGCCGCCGCGCAGCGCCACCACTCCCGGATTGGCTGGCGCCAGCACAGGATCGCCGACGCCGAGATAATCCAGCGTCGCGCTCCTCAGCCGGGACAGCCTCTTGGTGGCCACGAAGGCGTTGATCGAGCTGGTCCTGACGAAGGCGTGGTCGCGGATCAGCCAGCGCGCCGAGCGCAGATCGTATCCGTTGCCCACCGTGGGCGGTATCTCAGCAAGGAGTGCAGCCGGCGGCACTTGTTCCACGGTGTCGGGTGAGGAAACCAGATACACGCGCGGGCTTCGCCTCAGGCAGTCTTCCAGACCGCCGAACAGCAGCTTGGCCAGCCGCACGGCCTGGGTAGCCGGGAATTGGCTGTCCGCCTCGTTCGACGCCGGATGGGCTGCGGTCAGTGCCGCCATGAGAAGGCGGGCATCTGTACGAGCGGCGCCGTCCATCGCTTGCATCGTGGACTGTACGCCGTCGGCGCGAATGCAGACCTTGCCAATGCGCCCGCGAAGCGGCGCGTGCAGGACGAGCGCTTCGTTGGGCAGGAGCAACTGCTGCACCGTCGCAAGGCTTGCGACGGTGTCGACGGTGCCCATGCGGCTCTTTTCGGTCAACGCCATCCTCAGGCGTTGGAGTTGCTGGGTGAACTCGTTGCCGACGAAGAGAGTCCGCTGACGCTGCCGCGCAAGCGCTTCTCTGTCACCTTCGTCGGACGACAGGACTCGCTTGGTCAGCGCCAGTACCTGGGCCTTCTCCCAGGCGGCCTGCTGATACTGAATGGTCTGCAGGCTCTGCGCGGTCCGCTTGCCATCATCCGAAGGCTGGACGGCCTGGAGGGTGAGCGCATCGTCGGCGCTGGTGGCGATGGTCCGGTTCAGGAGAACGCTGGCCTGCACGATGAGGTCGTAGTCGGGCGTCGCCTGCGAAAGCGTTGCTTCGATGGCGAAGTCCGCGAGGACGATGTCGGCCCAGCGGGGCAGAGGGGCGGCGTAGGCAGACTTGCGATATTGCTCCCGGATGACGTCCAGGCGTTTCCTGGCTGCACTGACGAGGGCGAGCCGGGCTTCGTCCAGCCTGCCTGCCTTGGCGAGCTGAAGCCCGACCGACGCTTGGCCGAAAGCCTCGAAGCTGCGGATCTCCTCGGGGTCCTTGGTCCAGCGGGGCGGCATCGCCATGAGGTCGCCCCAGCCCGTCCCGGCCAGATCGCCGATCATCAGCCGGACGAACTCCTCGGCGAGCGCGAAGTCGAATTCGTTGCCGTCGTCGAAATGGCCGCGGGCCAGGATCTCGGCCTTGGCGGCCATGAGCGGGTGCGACTTCAGCAGATCGCGCGCGGTATCGAAGCCGCCGCGCAAAATCTCGAGGCCCAGAAGATTGTTGTAGGCAGACGCCTGGATTGCCAGCTTGTGCCTGGGCCGAAGCTGCAGGCGGTCCAACTTCGGTAGCGCGAGCTGCATCACCTTGGCAGCGCCGGCGTAGTCGCGGCCGTATGCCATGAGGTCGGCTCGCAGCAGCACGAACTCCAGGAACAGAGAGCTGTCCGGTGGAATCGTCTGGAGCAGCGAGTCGCCGGCAGCGAGCAACCTCAGCGCACGCTCGGTGTCGTAGTTCTCCAGAAGCTGACCCATGATCCGCACCAGGAGACGAGAGGCGTCGAAGCGGCTCGGGCCGACCAGGGAAAAGGTGGCGACGAGTGCCTTGTCGAGGTGATCGCGTGATGCCTCAAAATCCGAAACCTGCCTTGCGCGTCGCGCGGCGAGCAGCTGCAGTTCCGCGAACAGGAGCGGATCCTGGACGACAGAGGCGGCTTCGGCGATGTAGGCGGGCGTAAGGAACCGCGCGGATGTCTGGTAGTCCCCAGTGGCGACCAGGTAGGACGCGATCAGCAAAACGTTGTGTGACACGGTCGAACGATCCGTGCCGGGTGTCTTCAGGAGTGCGTCGACCTGGGGAAGGGAGGTTGCGAGAAGGTCGTGAGCGCAGTCGATGTCCGAGGTGATCCGGCAAATCCACCCGGCCCATTGATAGATGAACTGGCGCTCGGAGGGCGGTGCGGCTGCCGCCACCTTCTTTGCGAGGTCGACCGCATCGAGGTTGCGTCCGTCGCGAATGAGCGCGCCTACGCGGTCGACATCGGCGGCGAGGCTTTGATTGGCTGCCGGTTGAGCCATCGTCGGCGTCAGCAGGGCGGCGGCCAAACCGGCCACCACGATGACCCCTCCGATCCACACTCTGGCGAGAGCGGCGAGACTGGGCATCATGGCCTGATGGTGAGCAGGAAAGCCCGTTTGTTGACGGGCGGTAGACCGATCAGGGTTTTGACGTTGGCTGAGCGCGGGTCGTTCAGGTCGTAGACGCGCACCAGCATTCGATCGCGATCGCTCTCGTCGAGCCTTTGCTTCAGGGAGGAGTCAACGATCACGTGGACGGGATGATCGGCCGTCTGACCGGCGCCGAGGACATAACCCTCGACCTCCCTGGATACTGCGCTCTTGGCTTGGCCCGTCGTTGCAATGAGGTCCTTGAGCAGGCTGGTCGGCATTTCGATGTCGCGGAAACGTTCTCCGACCACTGGACCGGGTGGCGTCGTCCCCCTCATGCGGAGGTCGGATGCCTCGAACAACGGGCCGCGATCGCTGATGGTCACCATCGCCACCTGCAGCGGGCCACCGCCGCTCATCATCTGCTGCAGCACCGGCATGCCGGCGACGACCAGAACCGAGGCCAGCGCTGCCGCACCAGCAATGCTCGTCCACTGCCAGCGGCCGAGCGAACGCCACCAGGCGCCCAGCGCGGACGTTTTCGGTGGCGCGCTCGCCCTGAGGATCGCCGCCGTGAGCTGTTCGGGAACTGGTGGGCTCTCGCTGGCGGCAGCCTGCAATCGCCGCTCGAGGACGCGCTCGGCCGCCAGGGTGTTCTGCCGGACGAGGGCCGCTGCGCGTTCCGCGTCGTTGGACGCAAGTCGACCTGCCACCCAGTCGTCGAGCAGCCGTTCCTGATCCGCCGACAGGACGGTGGCATCGCGCCCGCGATTCGACAGGACGGCCAGCATCACCTGGTCAACAGCCTCCGGTTCGTCGCTTCCGTCGGGCGGGCGAGCGTTCATGGTTTGATCCTACCATCAGTCAACAGGACGTACCCAGTCGACATGTCGTTACGCCTTGTCCGGAAAGAATTCCGGCGCAAGCTGCCGCACTTGCGCAAGATAACGTGCCTGTGCGCGCGACATCGCTGTCCTGAGCGCGCCCACTGACAATTTCAGCCGATTGGCGATAGTCTCATTGTCGAGGTCGCGATGCAGCCTGTCGCAGACCAGCCGGCGATCCCTGGCTTCGAGCACGGCCCAGGCACGGATTCCGATGTGCCTGAGCTCCTTGAGATGGGTCGTCGCCGTGATCGTCTCGGCCTCGGCGCCGGAGAGCGGCTCCAGCTCCATCGTGCCGCCGACGGCTTCCTCGCGCATGCGCTTGGACCGGTGGAAGTCGGTCACGAAGTTGCGGACCACGCTGGAAAGGTAGACCGGCAGGGAGCTGCCGCGCTGCCAGAGCTGCAGCGGGCGGAAGCCGGTTTTCAGCAGACGCTCGAAGAAGGCCTGGAAGATGTCGTCGACATCCTGCCCTCCCGTACGGGACCGGATGCAGTGATAAATCAGTCGGCTGTGGCGGTGATAGAACGCGTCGATCGCCCCCGGAGCGCCCTGCAGGACATTGTCGACCAACTGGATATCCGACAGCTCGGCTGGAGGGGTCGGCGCTCTCGCCACGGTTGTCTCCGACGTTCGGCGCAGTCTAACCGGCTGATTCCGATTACGAAATCCCCGTGTAACGCCTTCATGCCGCGACTCGTCTCCCAGACAACGAGAGGAGACACCGATGGCTTTGAGGACTTTGTCGCTGGCGGCCGCATTGTTGTTGGGCGCTGCCGCTGTGCCGGCTACCGCCGAGGGTCGTGGTCTGGAAAAGTGGGGTCAGGGCGGTCTTTGGGATATCTACGTCGAGCCGGGCGAGGGCAATGGCTGCTATGCCACCCGCCTCTTCCTGAGTGGAACCGTGATGCGTATCGCCGTCCGCTCCGATGGTGGACTCCACTTCGCGATCGCTCGCGGCAGCTGGCAGTTCGCGGAGGTGGGGAAGACCTACCTGATGAAGTTCGTATTCGGAAACGGCAGGACGTACGAGGAAGAGCTGGAGGCAGTAGCCGTAGGCTCCGTGACCGTCCTCGTGATGCCTCGGATGAGCGCAGCGTTCTTGTCGGACTTCAGAGAGAAGACCAGCCTGCTCGTTTACCACCGCGGTTCGCTGGTCGCGCCCGTGGTGCTGCTGGACACCTACGACGCTGTCACCCAGCTCAGGACCTGCAACGCTTCGGTTGCTGGAATGCCGGATCCCAGTGATCCGTCCTTCCGTTGAGGTTAGCTCCGCTTCTCCAGTCCCGCCATGAAGGTCTTGAGCCGCGGCGCCCACTTGGCGGCGTCGAGGCCTGAGGCGGAGTGGCCGAAGTCGCTGTCGATCTCGAAATAGTCGGCGCTGACGCCCGCGGCCTTGAGCTTGGCCATGACGTCGGGCGCGATCGAGGGCGGGAAGAGCTTGTCGGTGCGCGAGAGCACGTAGAGGACCTTGGCCTTGATCTTGGGCATGTCCTTCTCGGCATAGAAGCGCACCGAGGCCTTGCGCAGCACGACCAGCGAGTTGGCGTCGAACACCTTCGACCAGGTCTCAGCGCGCCGCTTGATCTCGGCTTCGCGCGCGTCCTTGTCGGGAAACCTGGCGGCAAGCTGCTCGTCGATGCCGTAGCGCTTCAGCGTCGCCACGCGCATCTCGGTCAGGATGCCGGTAACGCCGCCCTTGTCGTAGTAGCGGCCGCCGTTCCAGTTGGGATCCTTGGCCAGGAAATCGAGCAGCGACTTCACTGCCGCCTCGCCGCCCGAGCCCTTGGGGGCGCTGACGACGGCCACGAGCCCGTCCATGAACTCGGGGTGGGTGACGCCCCACTGGAAGGTCTGGTAGCCACCGAACGACGGCCCGGCGACCGCCACCAGGTGCTTTACGCCGAGCCCATCGAGCAGCGCCTTCTGGGCGTTGATGATGTCGACCAGCGTGATGTCGGGGAAGTCCGGACCATAGGGCTTGCCGGTTGCGGGATTGGCGAAGGAGGGATTGGTCGAGCCGAAGGACGAGCCCAGCATGTTCGACGACACGACGTACAGGCGGTCGGTATCGATCGCCTTGCCGGGTCCAACCAGCCCGCCCCACGAGCCTTCGGCGCCGTTCGCGCCGGAGCGGCCGGCCATGTGCTGGCCCGACGTGTAGCCGTGCGTCAGCAGCACGGCATTACGTCCATCCGGCGATAGCGTGCCGTAGGTCTCGTAGGCGATCGTGACCTCGGGCATCACGGTGCCGCTTTCGAGCTTGAAGTCCTTGATCTTGAAGGTGGCCTCGCGCCTCTTGAGGGGATCGGCCTGTGCCTGTGCGACGGTCGCCAGGACGGAAGCGGCCGGTATGGCGGCGAGCAATGGACGGCGGCCAAATGAAACGGGCATGCGATCCTCCTTTTAGATACGAATGCGTCAGGCGCGGGCAGGCAACGCAGCGGGCAGCACCACCGTGTGGGCTGCGAGCCGCGCCTTGTCGGCCTCAGGCCGGATGAACAGCAGACCGATGACGCCGCCTGCCAGCAAGAGCCCGCCCAGGATGACGTAGCTCTGCTCGTAGCCCACGAGGGGCGACGACGCGTTCTGGATGACGGCGCCCATGGCGAGCGGCGCGATGACGCCGGCCAAGGTAATGATCGAGGAGGTGATGGCGAGCATGGCGGCGCGCTGCGGCTGCGGCGTGAGCTCGCTCACGATCATCGGTGTGACGACGAAGATCGAGCTGCCGATGGCGGCGCCGACGACCAGCACGGCGACCTTCAGGCCGGGCGTCGGCATGCTGCCGACGAAGGGCAGGATGCAGCCGCCCAGAGCCACGGTGGAGGCGGCGAGGACGCCGCGGCTCAGCCGGCTCGAGACGCCGGCCTTCTTGAGGCGCTGCGACAGCCAGCCGCCGGTCAGCACCACGCACATGCCGAAGATCCAGGGCAGGATGGTGAGGTTGCCGCCCGCCGTCTGGCTGTAGCCAAGGCCGTCGACCAGATAGGAGGTGAACCAGGTGAGGCCGAGCGCCAGTCCCCAATAGCTGGCGAAACCCGCACAGCAGGCAGCGAGGATGCTGGGGCAGGTGAGCAGACGGCGGTAGGGTAGGCGCTCGACCATGCCCTCGGCGACATTGGCCGGCTGGTCGACCAGCGTGCCTTCGCGGCCGAAGATCATCCAGAGCACCACCCAGGCAAGACCCGCGACGCCGAGCGCGCCGAACGCCCAGTGCCAGGAATAATTGACGATGATCCAGTTGAGCGTCGGCACGGCAACGATGACGCCCAGCGCCGAGCCCTGGGCGATGATCGCCGTGGGCACGCCGCGCAGCTGGTCGGGAAACCACTTGTAAATGGAGTGCAGCGCCACCGGCGCGGCCGGCCCTTCGCCTGCGCCCAGGATGATCCGGCAAGCGATCAGCATTTCAAGGGTGACAGTGCCCAGCATGGGGAACTGCACGACCGACCAGATGATCGCCATGACCAGGAGCGTGTGGCGGGTCTGGACGCGATTGGTGATGAAGCCGACCACGACGCCGGAGATCGCGAACAGGAAGAAGAACGAGGAACCCAGTAGGCCGAACTGCTCGGGGCTGAGCTTCAGCTCGGCCATGATCGGCTGGGCGGCGAGCCCGACCACCACCTTGTCGGCGAAGTTGATCAGCATGAACAGGAGGAGCAGGGCGGTCATGCCCCATGCGCCTTTGAGGGCGCGCGGCTGATGATTGGTCACGTCGTGGTTCCTTCTCCGCGTATGAGACAGGAGCGACGCAACATGCACAAGTGGCGCGTATAGGCCAAAGCTCTGCGCGATTGTCCGCGAAGAGTGGATCGGCCCTTCACTTCGACTTCAACAACTCCTCGCGCAACGGGCCTGGCTTCATGAGCGGCTCCAGATCGCGATAGGGAACGATGAGAGGATTCCGGGCAGTCAACGTCAAAGGGCATGATCTGGTGGCCGCGTTTGGCCAGAACTGTGTGAGATGCACCGCCAGTCCACCGACCGCCAGATACACGACAACCTCGTGGCCATCCCCAATCCCGGTTCCCTGGCAGCCCTTAATCAGACGATCCTTACTGCCAGCCATTGCTGCTCTTATCCGATCGTCTGCGGCCTCGACTACGGCATTAAACCGCTTGAGACTGTCCAGGTCGCAAATTTCCAAGAGATCGGCGAATCGGAACAGCGCCGTGGATTGATCGCGCGAGCCCTTGAAACTGCCTTCGGGGCAGGCTTCCATTGTGAAGATCCGCCGCTGCTCGAGGTCGATAGTCACTCCGCGAATGATGCGGGGAAGATAGGTGCCTTCATCTCTAAAGATGAAGCCTAGATCGATCAGGCTCACGAATCTGCTCGATGCATAGGTCAGGGCAATATCGGTTTGCGTAACGATGCGCTTCGGCATCAATTCGCGCACATTGCGGAAATGCCTCTTGTAGTCCTCCTCCGATATCCCTGAAAATCGAGGAAAGTTCTCCTCATTGTCCCTTAGATACGTGAGGAAACCTTCCTGCTGCTGTCTGGAAAACAGCATCGCACCGCCGTGCACCATCTCCAGCATTCGGTTGGCAGCATCCTGCTTTTTGCTGTCGGACATCCAGACGATCCTCGGCATGGCGATACTGGTTCGCTGGTCGGTCACCAGCCGCCAACGGACGCCATTGGCCAATTGCTTTTCTGGGCCTTTGCGGGCCTGCGCGTGCTTTACATAGTAGGCGATCCAGGTCTCTTGTCCCGAGATCGAATCTCCGTCTGCATACCTACCGTAGTATCCGCCCGTCCAACCATCGACGAAGTCGACGTCTCGTTGTGCAGCGGACGGCGTGGCCGACAATGAGGCAAGCAAGCTGCCTAGGGCAGCAAGCAAGATCGAATGACGCACTCTGCTCATGCGAAACTAGGGCATTCCGGCACGGATATCGCCAGTCCTGACAATGCGGATGCCGCTCGAATCCGGCAACTAACTTTTGGTTGTACCGCTTTGGTTTCGGCCTCCTCCGTTCTACGGCTTCTTCTCGAACGCCTAAGGATCGCCGCGAAAGACGAGCTGGAGCATGTATTGGGTTTGCCTGTTACCCGGACTCGTTGCGTTGGCCTCCCCTGCAAACCAGTTACGTAGAGCGGTATTGCCCATGTTGTACGCTGCCACTGCTTTGCGCCAATCCTTAAATTCGCGGTAATACATGGCGAGAAGAGCGGCGCCGGCATTTATCGACTTCTCCGCATCGAAATAGTCGAAGGTGTCTGAGTTTAGTCCCAATTCCTTGACCGCATCCGGCCTGAGCTGAGCGACGCCCTTCGCTCCTCTTGGGCTCCGCGCGTTTCGATCGTAGTTGGACTCCTTGTAGAACAATCGGGCCAGCAACAACGGCGAGACGCCGTATTTCTCCGCGGCAGCTTTCGTCCATTTCAAGTAGTCGGGGTTTATCTTGGTGAGGGTCCCTTCCCAATCGTCGGGTAGCGGCTTTTGCATCCAGGGCTCGAATTTTTCAGGGAGGGGCCGCCGAATGACTGCCTCCCAGGTATTCGCGCGCACGAACTGCGTGTTAGCGTTCACTTGGAGCTTCTGTTCGCTCGCCGGTGGATCGGGCTCCTGTTTCTTCGGACTGGGTGTGGGTTTTGGCGTCCGCTGCTGCGGGCGAGGCGGCGCTTGCGCGATTTGAACATCGTCGGCCGGTGTCGTTCCCACACCAATGCCGTCATCAAAGACAGCCGAAGGTATGCCAGCGTTCGCTGGCGGCACAGGCGATGACATCTGCTCTGCATCCGACGAGCTCCGTCCGAGCAGAGGCTCATTGCCGGGCTGCAAAGGCGGTTTCGCCTGCAGCCATGGTGGGGAACTTCCCTGGTCATCGGGCGCTTGCTGACTTTCCAGCGCTGGGAAAGGAGCCAGTTGGGGATCAGTTTGGAGGATGTTGCTGCTCGGTGAGCCGAATGATGCCTCGACCGTCGGAAAACGGCCGCCTTCGACGTGACTCATAGGATTGACCAGCGCCGATGGCGCCGGTGGCAGTGACGATGACCCAATGGTGTGCGGCGAGAGCGGTCGGCTACCAACCGGCGTAGTCATGTCGGTGCGCGGCGCTTGCTGATCAAGAGCAAAGGTCGTGTCCCCTGTGGTGGTGTAGCTGGGGCGGGAGCAAGGCCGCGAGCGAGCGCGCCCCTCGGGTGCGCTGTAGCGAGGGAGCGGCCTTGCGGCGGTCACCGGCGATATCCGGGTTAGGGTCGGG
>JAKFVH010000098.1 GCA_021732285.1 Reyranella sp.
TCGGTCGCGAACAGGCCGTCGCCTGAAAGCCTGCCCTTGATGATGTTGGCCGAACCGACGAAGTCGGCGACGAAGCGGCTGCGCGGGCGGTTATAGATCTGCTCGGGCGTGCCGATCTGCTCGATCACGCCTACGTTCATGACGATGACCCGGTCGGAGATGGCGAGCGCCTCCTCCTGGTCGTGGGTGACGTAGACCGAGGTGATGTCGAGCCGGCGCTGCAGCTCGCGCAGCTCGACCCGCATCTCGGCCCGCAGCTTGGCGTCGAGGTTGCTGAGCGGCTCGTCGAACAGCACGACGGTCGGCGAGAAGGCCAGCGCACGGGCCAGCGCCACACGCTGCTGCTGGCCACCCGACAGCTTGGAAGCCGGCCGCTCGGCGAGATGGCGCATCTGCACCAGGTCGAGCGCGCGCTCGGCGTTGGCCTTGATCTCGGCCTGGCCCTGCTTTCGAACCCGCAGCCCGTAGGCCACGTTGTCGAACACCGTCATGTGCGGCCACACGGCGTAGGACTGGAAGACCATGCTGACGCCGCGCTGCTCGGTCGGGATGTTCTTGCGCTCGCTTGCGTCATACATCGCGTGGCCGTCGATGCGGATGCTGCCGGATACCGGCTGCTCGAGGCCGGCGATGGCCCGCAAGGTCGTGGTCTTGCCACAGCCCGAGGGCCCCAGCAGGGTGACGTGCTCGCCGCGGTCCACGGTGAAGCTCACGCCATTGACGGCCACGGCTTCGCCGTAGCGGATCACGAGTTCCTTCACCTCGATACGCGTTGCACTCACGAAAGCTCCTTGGTCGTGCCGCGCGTGAGGCGGAACAGGATCGCTAGCGCCACGATCACGGTGAAGGTCTGGATCAGCGCCATGGCCGCCGTGAGCTCGGTGCCGCTGGTGGCGAAGGCGTTGACGATCGACGGCGCGATCACCTTGGCGTTCGGGCCCATCAGGAACACCGAGGCGCCGAGCTCGCGCACGCAGGCCATGAAGATCAAGAGCCAGGCCGCCAGGATGCCGGGCTTGAGCAATGGCAGGGTCACGGTGCGCATCTGGTAGACCCAGCCGGCGCCGCAGACGCGGGCGCACTCCTCCAGGCTCTTGTCGATCTGCAGCACCACGCCCGCAAGCGTGCGCACGCCGAGCGGCAGCATGACGGTGAAATAGGCCAGCGCCAGCAGCCACAGCGTGCCGTAGATCGGGATCGGGATGTTGAGCCAGGCCCACAAGAGCGCCAGGCCGAAGACCAGGCGCGGCACGGCCTGAGGGAACATCACCAGGTACTCGATCGAACCGCGGCCCCAGAGCTGCGAGCGGTAGATGATCCAGACCAGGATCACCATCACCAGCACGCCGAAGCTCGCCACGCCGAAGCCCAGCATCAGGCTGTTGCCCATGGCGGTGCGCACCGGTCCCAATGACAGCGCGGTCTGGTAGTTGGCCAGGGTGAACTCGGCCTGGCTCAGGATGACGGTGGCGAAGCGCTGCAGCGAGGTGAAGACCAGGGCGGCAATCGGCAGGACGACGGCCAGCATGACGTACAGCAGGCAGACGCTGAACAGCACCCAGGCCATCCGGCCCATGTCCATCGGCCGCGGACGGAACGCCTTGCCGCTGATGGTGGTGAAGGTGCCGCGGCCGATGATGCGGCGGTAGAAGGTCAGCATCAGGAACATGACGACGAACAGCGACAGGCCCATCGCCGAGGCGCGGCCGTAGTCGGGCGGATAGGACAGCGTCGAATCCCAGATCGCCGTCGTGATGACGTAGATGCGGCCGGGAATACCGATCACCAGGGCAGCGGCAAACGAGCCCAGCATCTCGGCGAACACGAACAGCGTGGCCCCCAGCACGCCCGGCATGACCAGCGGCAGGGTCACGGTCAGCATGGTGCGGAGCTTGGAGGCGCCCATCACGCGTGCCGATTCCTCGAGTGCGGGGTCCATCGACTTCATCGACGCCGAGATCATGACGAAGGCGACCGTTCCCTCGAACAGCGCCATGATCCAGGCGATGCCGAAGTGGGTGTAGATGTCGACAAGGTCGCCGCTGCCACCCGCTCCTTTCCACAGCTGGTTGGCGAAGCCGCTCTTGGGACCGGCGATCACCGCCCAGGCGAGCGCGCCCACCAGCGGCGTCATGTAGTAGGGCAGCTCCATCAGGCGTTCGAGCTTCTCGCGGCCCGGCACGTTGGTGCGCGTCAGGATCCAGGCCAAGGTGAAGCCGATCAGGATGGCCATGATCGTGGCCATCACCGCGATGATCAGCGTGTTCCAGAGGACATGGATGTCCTCGTCGAAGATCGCGATGAAGTTCTTGAGGCCGTAGGATTCCGGCGGGAAGGCCATCGGATCGCCGGTGTTGAGCGATTCCTCGACCAGGAACACCAGCGGCAGGATGACCAGGAAGCCGACGACCAGCAGGACGATCACCGTGATGATCGCCTGCCAGTTACGACGGGCTTTCAGGTCCTCCGCAGTCAGCGACGTCAAGACGGGCTCAACGCCGTGCGCCGACGATGCGGTCCCACTCCTTGGCGAAGTCCGGACGATCCTTCTCGAAGGCGTTCCAGTCGGCCGGGAACAGGAGCTTCATGTCCTTGAGCGGCACGCTGCCGCCCGGCGCCGGCACATCCTCGCGCGGCGAGTGCAGCAGCAGGGCATCGCTCAGCGCCTGCTGGCCGACGGGGGCGAGGAACCAGTCCATGAACAGCTCGGCGGCGTTGGGATGCGGGCCGTCCTGGACGATGCCGTAGGTCTCCGACACCGCCGGCACGCCGGTCTCGGGGAAGACGAAGGCGAGCGGCGCGCCCTTGGCCTTGAACTCGATGTAGCCCGAGTACTGCGCGCCCATGATGATCTTGTCCTGGCCGTCGACCAGGCGGCCGTACTGCTGGACGTAGGAGTCGAAGGCGCGCGGCTTGTTCTCGGCGAACTTCTTGAAGTACTCCAGGCCGAGGATCGGCTTCAGCACGTACCAGATGCCGTGCTGCAGGCCCGAGTTCGACACCTTGACGTTGATGGCGTCCTTCCACTTGGGATCGAGCAGATCTTCCCACTTCTTGGGCGCCTCGGCGGTTGCTACGTTGTTGGGGTTGTAGGCGATGCCCGCCATGATGATCGAGCCCCAGGTCCAGTAGCCCTCGGGCTCGCTCTTGTATTCCTTCTTGAAGGCCGACATCTGCGGCGAGATGTAGGGGCGAAAGCCGCCGCGGCGCTGGAAGTCGAGGATCATGCCCATGTCGGAGATCTGGATGACGTCGACCAGGTAGGACTTGGCCTGGCGCTCGGACAGGACCTTGGCGTAGAGCGCGCCGGCCTGCAGGCGCACGTAGCTGGTCTTGATCTCGGGGAACATCTTGTTGAAGGCGGCCAGAAGCTTGACCTGGCCCTGCTCGGGATCGGTCGAGTAGAGCGTGAAGGCGCCCTCGGCCTTGGCCTTGTCGACGTTGGCGCAGGTCTTGAAGCCGTCCATCTGGCGGGGGTTGTCGCAGAGCTTGGCGGTAGCGGCCTGGGCCTGCGCGTTCGCGGGCGACCATGCGCCCCAGGCAATGGCGCTCAACGCCAAACCGGCGGCGGCAAACATCTTCATCTTGTTTCCTCCCATGCAACCGAGGGCGAGCGTAACGGCCGCTGCAGAGCGGTTCAATCGCCCCATTCCGTGGCGCGACCTATGTGCTGGGCATTTTCACGACCACCTTGATCGCGTCCTCAATGCGCTCGCGCGCGTACTTGATGGCGGTCGGCACCTCGGCGAGCCCGAAGGTGTGGGTATGGATCAGCTTGGCGTCGAAACGCTTCTGGGCCATCAGCGCGGCCGCGCGATGCGTCGCGCTCTTGCCCTCGCCGCGGATGCCGAAGACGTAGATGTTGTTGCGCACGAGATAAGCGAGGTCGACGGGAACGGGTTCGGCCGGGAACGCAGCAAGGCAGATGCGGCCGCCGCGGTTCACCATGCGCGCCGCCTCGTTCAGCGCATTGGGCGCGCCGGAGCATTCGAGCACGTAGTGCACGCCCTTGCCGCGGGTGATGCGCTGGACCGCCTCGACGGCATCTTCCTTGGTCACGTCGATCACGTGGTCGGCGCCCAGCCGCTTGCCCATCTCGAGCCGGCGCTCGCGCGTGCCGGTCAGGATCACCGGTGAGGCACCCAGCGCCTTGGCGACGCCGACGCCCATCAGTCCGATCGGTCCCGGCCCCAGCACCACGACCGGCTCGCCGGCGATGATGCCGCCCATGACATCGAGGCCGTACATGGCGGTGCCCGAGGTCACGATCAGCGTCGCCTCCTCGTCCGACATGTCGTCGGGAACGTGGACCATGGTGTTGACGCTGTTGATCGCGTACTCGGCGAAGCCGCCGTCGGTGCTGAAGCCGTTGGCGCGATGGCCCTTCTCGCGGTAGCCGTAGTTGAGGCACGACGTGTACATGCCTTCGCGGCAGCGCAGGCAACGGCCGCAGCCGGCATGGACTTCGACGGCGACGCGATCGCCGATCTCGTACTCGTCGACGGTGGGCCCGAGTTTCACCACCGTACCCATGTATTCGTGGCCCGGCGTAAAATTCTTGTTGAACGGCGAGCCGCCGTCGATGATCGCAGGCAGGCCGTGCTTGATGATCTCGATGTCGGTGGCGCATACGGCGATGGCGTCGATGCGCACCAGCACCTCGGCGCGGCCGGGCTCGGGCACCGGCTTCTCGACCAGGCTGAGTTCGTCCGGGCCACCCAGCACCCAGGCCTTCATGGTCTTGGGAATCGTGAACGCATTGGTCGTCGACGCCATGGGTGCGCTCCCTCGTCCGGGTCCGGCCTGGACTATAGCCCGATCCTTGCCAGCCTTGCATCCCGATGCCAGTGTTCGCCGCGTTGCGTTGCGCGGACGTGATCGGAAGCTCTTGGAGGCTACGATGCGACGGCGTGCTCTTCTCAAGATCGCAAGCATTCCTGCCATCGCCTGGCCGACCGCCGCGAGGACGCAGGCCTTCCCGACCAGGCCGGTCACGATCATCGTGCCCTTCTCGGCCGGCGGTCCGCTCGACACCTTGTGCCGCATTCTCGCCGAGCCCATGCAGGCCTCGCTCGGCCAGTCGGTCGTCGTCGAAGCGGTCACCGGTGCGGGTGGCTCGATCGGCATCATGCGCGTCGCCCGCTCGCCGGCCGACGGCTACACCCTCATCTCCGGCAACCAGGGCTCGCACATCACGCTCGGCACCGTGCAGCAGGTTCAGTTCGACCTTCTGCGCGACTTCACGCCGGTCGCGATGTTCGCCACGACCTCGCAGCTGATCCTGGTCAAGAACGCCTTGGCCGTCACCGACCTTCGTGAGCTCCTCGCCTTCATCAAGGCCAATCCCGGCAAGGTGACGGACGGCGGTGGTGGCTACGGCACGGTCGCGCACACATCGGCGCTCTACTTCCAGCAGCTGAGCGGCACCACCATCCAGTTCATCCCCTATCGTGGCGCCGCTCCCGCCCTGCAGGACCTTCTGGCGGGCCAGATCGACATGATGATCGATCAGCCCTCGAACAGCCTGCCGCACGTGCAGGCCGGCAAGGTGCGCGCGCTCGCCGTCACCGCGCCGACCAGGCTCGCAGCCGCGCCCGACATCCCGACGACCGACGAGGCGGGCCTGCCGGGCTTCTACACCTCGGTCTGGCAGGCGATGTGGGTGCCGCGCGGAACGCCCGACGCGGTGATCGAGGTGCTGAACAAGGCGGTGCGCGATGCGCTGGCCGATCCCAAGGCGAGGCAGCGCTTCAGCGATCTCGGCCAGGAGATCCCGCCGGCCGAGCAGCAGACCGCGCGCTGGCTCAGCGATTTCCAGAAGACCGAGATCGACAAGTGGGTGCCGCTGATGAAGGCGGCGAAGGTCAAGACCGATTAGTCTGCATCAGAACAGCTTCGTGACGCGCAGCGAAAACACGGCCGCCACGCCGGCGTCTGGAGACAGCGTGCGCTGCAGGAAGAACTGGACGTCGGGCGTCACCAGCAATTGCCGGTCCAGCGCCCAGGTCCAGTAGAGCTCGAGCAACGTTTCGCTGGGCCGCAGCGAAGAGGACGCGTAGAGGCTGGCATTGGTCCGGTTCCAGGCCACACCCAGCCCGATCTGGTCTGCCGCCGCACGGCCCAACGGATCGTTCAGCACGGCACCAGCTGCGATCGACGACTGAACGGCGAAGCTCGAGTTCCACGCGGTGTTGGCGCGCACGAACAGGCCCCACGCCTGGCCGATCGGCTGCGAGGCGCTGAACGACAGGCCATCGCTGGCGCGCGGCTGCGCCGGCACGCCTGGAAGGTTGTAGTAGAAGAGGGCGTACTGGCCCTTGCCCAATCGCGGCACGGACGGTGACCAGGCGCCGTACAGGAACCAGGCGTAAGGCCCCTGCCCCACCGTGTTGAAGGCGATGGAGCTGCCGGCGAGGTTGTTGGCGTCGTGGAAGCCGCCCGCCAGCGTGACGCTGCCTTCCGGCATGAGCTGAGCATAGGCGCCGAGGCTCGCCTTCGAATAGTTCTGGCTGCCGTTCTGGGACATCGAGTTCGACAGGAAGCCCGTCTGCTGATCGTTGGCATAGACGTTGCCGTCGAAGCTCGCGAACGGGTACTGACCCACCGTTACGGCCAGCCAGTCCCCGGGAAGCTGCTGCGTGTAGCTCAGCCGCCGGAAGAACCGCACGTTGGCGGGATAGGCGTTGAGCGGGCTGTTGAGGGCGAGGTCCGACGCCAGTTCGGCGGCGTTGGCGGCCGACCAGTATTGCGCCGCGAGGTAGCTGAACTGGAGCGACCCCGCGCCCAGGACCGAATGGTCCATCGCCTTCCAGTTCACGTTGGGCGTGAACATCGCCTGGACGGCATTCACCGTGCCGCCCGGCGCGCCCATCTGGCTCAGGACCGACGCTTCCATCGAGAAGCTGAGCCCCATCGCGTCCTCGATCGCCTTCTTCATGCGCGCATAGTCCGTCGACTGCGCGCCGGCGTCCGTGGGCATGAGCTGCAGGCCCAGCAGGACGAGAACGGCGGACGCCGTTCTTGACCGGGTCAGCGCACGTCCGCGCGCCTGGGCAGCAGCCCCAGACACACCAAGGCGATCAGGGCAATCAGCGCGGCCATGGCCAGCATGGTGAGATGATAGCTCGCGAGGTAGGCCGACGTGCCGTTCGCGATCACCTCGTGGACGAGCTTGGCGTCGAACCTGTCGGTGTCGCCCGCCTGCACGTAGGACTGCAGGATGCCGATGGCCTGGGCCTGCTCGCCGGGCGTCGCTCCGGCTTCGTGCAGACGCTGGCGCAGCAAAGGCGTGAACATGCCGTAGATCATCGATGAGCTCAGCGCCAGCCCGAGCGCGAAGCCGAGCTGTCCGAAGGCGGTGCGCGAGGAGCCGATGGCGCCGACCAGCGCCGGCGGCGGCTTGGCCACGAACGTGTTGGCCGTCGGCGTCTGCGTCAGCATCAGGCCGGCGCCGGCCGCCAGCAGCGGCACCACGAAAAAGGCGTAGGGCGTCGACGGCTGCGCGAAGGCCATCGCGGCGAGCGACGCCGCCATGGCGAACAGGCCTCCCGGCACCAGAAGCCGCATCGACACGCCGCGCGCCACCAGGCTGCCGGCCCAGCTCGCCGCCGCGATGCAGGCGACGATGAAGGGCAACTGGCCCAGGCTGACCTCGAACGGCGTGAAGCGATAGACGTACTGCCACAGCAGCGAAAGCTGGATCGCCACCACGGCGTTGCCGATGTTGAAGGCGATGCCGGACAGCGCGCCGACCAGCAGCTCGGGGTCGGTGAAGGAGCGGATGGGAAACGCCGGCTGCTTCAGACGCCATTCCCACAGCGCGAATGCTGCGAGGAGGATCAGGCCGCCCAGCAGCGGGACCAGCACACGCTCGCTGCCCCAGCCGACCGAAGCAGCGTTGCTCACTCCATAAAGGCTGCCCACCAGGCCGAGCGCCACCAGGATCAGGCCGACGCCATCGAAGCGCCCGACGACCGGATCCCGGGCTTCCGGCACCGACTTGAGACACAGCAACAACGCTACGACGCCGACGGCGGGACCGACCAGGTAGGCCGCACGCCAGCTCACGCCCGCCAGGTAGCCGCCGGCGACGCAGAGCACGACGATGCCGAGCGTCTGCAGCGCGAGCCACTTGGCGACGGTCTTCGCGAGCGCGTCGGGCTGCGGCGCGATCGCCCGCAGGAGCGCGAAGGAAAGGCCGAACGACGCCGCAAATCCCACGCCTGACAGCGAACGGCCGATCGAGAACATCAGGGCGTCCTGTGCCAGGGCCGTCACGATGCCGCCCGCCAGCGTGACCAATAGTCCAACGAGCATGATCTTCTTGCGACCCAGCCGGTCGCCCAGGCTACCTGTCGTGAGGATCGTGGCGGCGATGCAGAGCGTGCCGATGCTGGCCGCCAGCGACCGTTGTGCGCCGCTCATGTGCAGGGCGTTGCCGGCGGCGACGACGGCGATGTTGTGGATCGCCGGATCCAGGTTCATGGGCAGCGAGGCGCCGACCAGGGCGAGCAGCGCCAATCCTATCGGCGTTCGCGTGCTCATGCTCTGCCCTCATGTCTCAGCATCGCGGCGACGGCGGGCGGAAGTCCGGCCGGCAAGGCGGGGGCGAACAGCGTCGCGAGCGCGTCCGTATCGAGCTGGCCGGTGAGCCCGATGGCGACGATCTCGCTGGGGCCGGCTAACGCGTCGACACAGGCCGTCTCAGGCTCGAGCGACCAGCGGCGGCCGACCAGTTGCAGCACGAAGCGACGGTCGGGCGACTCGGCGAGCCTGACGATGCCCTTGGCGCGGAGCACGGCGGATGGAAGGGCCGCCAGGGCCGAGCGTAACGCCTCGCCGCAAAGCGGCAGCGCGCTCGTGAGGCGCCAGGCGGCGAACAGCGAAGCGTGCTCGCCCGCCGGCAGCGGCGCGTCCACCGTCCCACCTCCGACCAGCAGGAGCTGTGCGAGCCGGCTCACCGCCGCCGCTTCCTGTACGCGTGCGCCGGGCACCTCGGCCTCGATCCAGTCACGGACGGCTCGCGTCGCCGAAGCATCGATCAGGTCCGTTCGGCTCAGCACGATCAGGTCGGCGGCGGCAAGCTGCTGGCGAACGACGTCGCCGACATACCTGTCGCCCGCCCTCGCCTGCACCGTCTCGGCGTCGGCCATGACGACGATGCCGTCGAGCGCGAGCCGCGGATGGCAGCCGGCATAGGCTGCGATGCGGGCGGGATCGGCCACGCCGCTCGCCTCGACCACGATGTGCTGAGGCCCGTCCGGCCGCTCGGCCAGGTCGTAGAGGGTCATGCCGAGGTTGTCGCCGATCGAGCAGCAGACGCAGCCGTTCGTCAGGCTGATGGTGTCGCCGTCCCGGTTGGCGATCAGCGCGGCATCGATGTTGACCTCGCCGAAGTCGTTCACCAGCACGGTCAGCCGCGCGCCGCGCGCGTCGGCCAGCAGGCGGTTGAGCAGCGTCGTCTTGCCGGCGCCGAGATAGCCGCCGAGCACCGTGACGGGCAGCCGCTTCATCGGCATCACGCTGCCGCGCCGAAGACCCGGCCGCCGACGATGGTGCCCTGCACCTTGATGTCGCGCAGTCCCATGGGGTCGATGGCCAGCGGGTCCTCGGCCAGCACGGCGAAGTCGGCGCGCTTGCCCACCCGGATGTTGCCGATCTCGTGGTCGCGATGCAGGAGGTAAGCGGCATTGAAGGTCATCATCCGGAGCGCATCGTAGGCGCCGACGCGCTCGCTCGGACCGAGCACCCGGCCTGCGGCGGTCACGCGATTGGCGGCACACCACAGCGTGAGCAGCGGATCGACCGGCGACACCGGCGTGTCGCTATGGGCCGCAGCAACCAGCCCAAGCCGCAGGGCCGTCGCGGCGGGATTCATGGCGGCGGCGCGGAAGGCGCCGAACGTGTGGGCGCGGTGGAACTCGCCCCAGTAGTAGAGATGGTTGGAGAACAGGGTGACGTGAATGCCAAGCGCCGCCATGCGGCGCATCAGCGACTCGTCGAGAAGCTGGCCGTGCACGATAAAGTGGCGGTGGTCGAAGCGCGGGTTCTTCGCCTGCGCCAGCGCCACCGCCTCGATGAACAGCTCGGCGGCCTGGTCGGCGTTGCAGTGGGCGATGACCTGCAAGCCGGCATTGTGCAACGCCGGAACCAGCGTCTTCAGTTCCTCCGGCCCGCGGTTCCACAATCCGTTGGCCCCGCTGGCGAGGTAGCCGGGCGCCCGCAGGCGTCCCGTGAAGCCTTGGTTGGATCCGTCGAGAATGATCTTGATGCCTTGGAAGACGAGCTTGTCGTTGCCTTTACCCTCGAGCGCGGCGGCAAAGCGGATCATCTCCTCCGCCGTCGGCACGGTGATGCCGTTGTTGTGGGCGACGATGCGGGCCGGGAAGTCCGGCGCGCCCGTGGCCGCCAGCGCCGCCTTGAGGAAGGCGGGATCGAAGTACGTGCTGCCGCCGCCGTCGACGATGGTGGTGGCGCCACGCGCCTGGGCGACCTTGGCGAAGTTGTAGAACTGGGCCGCATCGGTCGAGCCGCCGATCATGTCCGCCGCCACCGCCTTGATGGCGGCCATCATCGCCGCCATCTCCAGCAGCTCGCCGGTCGGCTCTCCCGACGAATCGCGCGTCACGCCCGGCGCCTTGATGGCGGCATAGTTGGCAAGCGTCAGCGTCGGCGAGTTCACGTAGGCGATATGGCAGCTCGCATGCAGCAGGAAGATCGGCCGCGTCGACGAGACCTGGTCGAGATCGTGGCGCGTGATGGGCGCGATCGGATCGTTGAGCGAGGGATCAACGCCCCAGCCGACCAGCGGCTGCGCCGGATCCTTCATGCCGGCCTCGATCTCCCTGAGGCGCTTCACCAGACCCGCCACGTCGTTGATGCCCTTGCGCAACTTGCCCGAGGGATCGTGGCGGTCGACCGGCCCGACATACGCGGCCTTGGCCCACAGCAGCCCGTCAAGAAGGTGGCCGTGGCTTTCGATCAGACCGGGAATCAGGACGCTGTCGCCGAAGCGGTCGTCGAGCGTATAGGGTCCCCACGCCGCGCAGTCGTCGAGGTCACCGACCTCGATGACGATGCCGTCGCGCACGGCGACGTGGGTCGCCTCCTCGACAGCAGGATCCAGGGTGATGATCTTGCGCGCACTGAAAACAGTAATCGGTCCCGGCATGGTCGTCTCCTTTAGCGGGGGAACAGCACCTGGACCTGAAAGCGGAGCTGCCAGTCCGCATCGAGGTCCCGTTTCATGACGTTGTAGTAGGCATGCACTTCGGTGCTCACCGGCACCTTGCCGACGTGGAAGATCTTGCCGATGCCGCCGCCCAGCGGCAGCAGCACCTGGCGATCGTGCGCCGCCAGCCAGTCGAACTTGATGAGCGGCGACGTCGTGACGTAGAGCCCATCGTCGAAGATGTAGGTGGCGAGTGGCTGCAGCGACCCGATGGAGTAGGCCCGCGCGCGCGGATCGGTGTTCACGGACCACGCCGTGTAGGCGAGCGCACCAAACAGGAAGGGATCGTCCTTGGCCCAGCGCAACGCGGCGACGGAAGGACCGAGGCCGAGATTGTTGTTGCCCAGGGTCGGGCTGGAATGGGTCGGCAGCTGGATGACAGGGCCGATGCCCCAGACCCAGGGGCTGGGCTGCGACGGTGAGAAGAACGGCGTGACCTGGACGTCGCCCACGCCACCGATGGCGCCGATGTCGCGCGACAGCGCCGGATTGAAGATCAGCGGCACAACCGTGCGGGTGATGATGTTCAGCCCGTCCGTCACGGGCACCGGGATGATCGGCTGGATGTTGAGGCCGTCCTGCAGCCCGCGCTCGGGGCCATAGCCGATATTGAAGTTGTTCTGGAACGGCACCGAGACGAGAGCGGGCAGCGGGTTCTGCGACTCCTTGACCAGCTCGCGCAGGCTGACCTCGGCAACGGCGGGCATTGCCGCGCCGCCGAGAGCGACGAGGATCGCCAGGCATCGGCAGGCGCGCGCGATCATTCAGAAGCGGAGGTTGAAGCCGATCAGCGGGCCGTGCAGCACCGCGTCGACGCCGTTGGTGTTGGCGCCCGTGCCGTTCACATAGCTGACGCCGAGCGCGCGGTAGCCGATCAGGCCGCCCAGGGAGTAGCCGCTGAACTGCCAAGTATAGTTGTAGACGGCGGCCGCCTGCCAAGCGAACTGGCTGGCGAGGCCAAAGCCGCCGACGTCGCCGCGCACCATCAGGTGCTGGCTGGGCGTGAACTGATGGCGCAGCCTTAGGCCGAGCACCGGATCGATCCACTCGATTCCGCCGTTGCGGGCGATCGAGAAGGTGCGGCCGCGCTCGATGCCGAGAGCCGCGACGTCCACCGACCCGATGATGTTGAGGTTGAGGTCGGCGGTGTTGTTCCAGTAGCGGAAACCCAGCAGCGCATCGATCGCGGTGGAGGAGCCCGGCGCGTTCTGCCAGCGCGCCACCTCATAGAGGCCGCCGGCCTCGATGATGGTCATGGTCGTGGTCAGCGCGACGTTGGTGGTGGCGCTGACCTGCACACCCGGCAGGGGATTGCGGTAGGACACCAGCGACTTGTCGAAGCCGAGCTTGGTCCAGACGATGTCGGTGTAGAAGCCGACCTTGCCCTTGTCGGCCTCGAAGTAGCCCATGAAGGCGGCGACTGAATCGCTCTTGTCGACGACCTGGAAGAAGTTGGCATTGACGTCGACGGTCTGGCCGCGCGCCGTCATGTTGCCCGAGACGCCGATCAGCCAGCCGTAGGCGGCCGACTGGAAGCGCCAGGCGTCGGGATCATCGGCGGTGGAGCCGCTGCTTGGGGTCGGCGCCGCCTCGGCTCCCTGCGCCATCGCCCGATGCGCGCCCGCGAACCCGGTCCCGCAGCCGACCAGGACGGCGACCAGACCTCCGCGCAACGCCGGCGAAACCAAACGCATCGCACCCACCTCGCCATGCTTCCGACAGTGCATGGTTAGTGCGGACGTGGCAGCGGTCGCTATCCGGTTTGCGCAGAAATCATGCCGTCAGTGCGTGCTCGAACCGTGGGCGCGCGCCAGGGTGACGCTCGGCCGTTCTCCGAAGATCGACGCGTAGGCGGCGGCGAAGCGACTGAGGTGCCAGAAGCCGAGTTGGAAAGCGACGTCGGTCACGGTCGTGCCGTCGTCCGGCCGGCGCAGCATCGCCCGCGCCCGCCACAGGCGGCGCCAGCGCAGATACTCCCAGGGCGACTTGCCGGTGCGCTGCCGCATCACCGCCTCCAGTGAGCGCCGCGATGTGCCCACCTGCCGGCAGAGATCGACCATGTCGAGCGGCTGGTCGCCCGCCTCCTCGATGGCGCGCTCGAGCCTCATGACGATCCGGTTGTGCCGGCCGACTGCGGCGCGATCGGGCCGGAATGCGCCCGCCTCGCCGAGCGGCGCAATGGCCTCGAACAGGGCATTGCGCAGGGTGACGCGGTTGGCGGGCGAGTCGAGCAGACGCGGTTGCTCCTCCAGTTGCCGCCACATCGTCTGGGTTACGGCCTCGAAGCGCCCTCGCGGCGCCTCGGAGGCCATGCGCCAGCGACCGCTTCGCCGAGCCGAGGATGGCCCGAACGGCAGATCCAGCTCCGGCGCCTCGGAGAACAGCGAGGACTGCAGCCCGAAGGTCGTGACCTGCGCGGCGTCGGCGCTGCGCATCGTGCCGCCGCCGCCCGGCCGGACCTCGACGAGTTCGTTGCCGGCGACATCGAACCCGTTCGCCGCACACCGTGTGCTCATGACGTGCCAGACGCTGAAATCCGGCACCCGCTCGTCGGCGGTGACGACGCTCGACTGGTCGACCTCCAGGCGGCTCAGCACCACCCAATCGAGATGGAGATGCCAGTAGCGCCCGCCGAACGAACGACCGGCGTCGGCCACGCAATGGAAATCGGCGCCGGGAATGGCGCGTCCCAGCTCGTCGCCGCTGTCGGTCGCGGTTCGGCGATAGATATGCATCGCGGCGCGCTTCTCGTCCTCACCCAGTCAGTTCGCAGCCTGCCACATGCTGAGAGCCAGAGGTCCGAGAATTTTGCAGACCACGCCCGGGCGGCGCTAGCCATTTTGCGCAACTTTTCAGTTTTCGGGAACGAGATCGCGGCCTTAGAGCTTGAGGACGCGCCTGGCATTGCCGCTGGCGATCTTGGCTCGCACGGCTTCGCTCACCGGAGCATTGTCGAGGAAGTCTCCCGCCTGCCTGGAGTCCTGATAGGGATAGTCGACCGAGAACAGCACGTTGTCGTCGCCCAGTGCGGCAAGGGATTCGACCAGGGGGTCGGGATCGCAGACGCCGGACGTGGTGATGACGAAGTTGCGGCGGAAGAAGAAGGATGGCCGCTCCTCGGGAGCCAGCGGCCGGCCGAGTTGCAGCTCGAAGCGGTTGTCGATGCGCCACAGCAGGAACGGCAGCGTCTCGCCCATGTGACCGACGATGACTTTCAGCCGCGGCAGGCGCTTGAACAGGCCGGAAAAGATCAGCCGCAGGGCATGGGCACCAGTGTCGGCCGTCCAGGCCCAGACTGGCCCCTCGAGCTCGGGACGCCCGGCGTACATCGCCGGACTGTCCGGCAGGTCGCCGGGATGGAGATAGAGCGGCACGTCCAGCTCCTGGACCCTTTCCCAGAAGGGCAGGAAGCGTTCGTCGTCGAGATAGCGGCCGTTGGTCTGGCCGTTGACGAGCACACCCTTGAAGCCGAGTTGCTTGATCGCCCGCTCGAGTTCGTTCGCCGCCGCCGCGGGATCCTGCGTCGGCACGGCAGCAAAGCCGCCATAGCGCTGCGGGCGCTTCTGCACCTCGCGCGCCAGCAGGTCGTTCACGTCCTTGGCGAGGCGGATCGCGGTTGCCATGTCCTTCTCGCCCTGGATTCCAGGCGTCGTGAGCGACAGGACGGACATGTTGATACCGGCCGCATCCATCGCCGCCAACCGCGATTCACCGAAATCGCGCAACCGGCGCTCGATCTCGGTGAAGATCGCGTCGTTGCGGGTCGGCCTCGCAACCAGGCCGCGGTTTTCGAGTTCGGGTGTGGAGAAGTGCTCCTCGAGCGCGATTTTGCGCACGGAAGCCGCCTTCGCCGGCATCGCCGCCAAGTCGGCCAGGCCCGCAGCAAGACCTGCCGCGATCACGCTGCGGCGGCTCGGTCCGACGGACGTCGATTTGTTGCAGGGATGCATAGCAGCAACTAACGGGCTTCTGCCCGTCGCCGCGCTAGCCGATTTGCGCAATCCGCTGACCGACGGCACCCGAGCAGCAGACCGCGCGTTGGCTGGCCGACTTCCAGAAGGCCGAGGTCGACAAGTGGGTGCCGCTGGTCAAGGCGGTAAAGATCAAGATCGACTAGCCACCAGGGCCACAGTTTCCACCACTTCCTCGCGCACATCCGCGAGCGCGGCGCGGATTTCCGCCACCAGCGTCGGCATGTTCTCGCCAAGGTGCGCGGGCGATGTGGAACCCATCGAGAGCGCGCGCTGCACCAACGTCTCGACGTCGATCGCGCGGCGTTCGATCGCGCCAAAGCGTTCCAGCCGAGCGAAGGGCGAATAGAGCAGGATCGCCTCGTTGCGTAACCAGTTTGGGTCGTGATCGTGAGGCCCGGTGTTGGGCTCGTAGCTGTCACGTATGGCGTTCCAGACCTTCCGCCAGGCGTTTGCCGGGACCGCCGGTGCCGTATCGCCGAACAACACCACCGCCCCTGCCGGTTCGATCAGTCGGTCGAGCCGCTTGAGCGTGTCCACGCGGTCCATCCAATGGAAGGACCGGCCCATGACGGCCAGATGGAAACGGCCAAGCGCCGGGTCGAGGTCATAAGAGCTGCCCGAGACAAAGCGGATGTTTGCCGCCTGCCCTGCCAGCACGCGGGCCTCGCCCAGCATCTCGGGAGAGGGATCGATTGCCACCACTTCGCGGACGAGCGGCGCGAAGCTGCGGGCGAGCGGGCCGGGGCCACACCCAAGATCGAGCACGCGGTGTTGGGAACCCAGGCCGGTGACCTCGGCGACGCGGCGGATCAGCGCCGGCGCGTACGGCACCCGGCCTCGCTCGTAGTGTGCCGCGGCGGAGCCGTAGCGCTCCGGGTTGAACGGTGCGCGCGTCATCGGCTTGCCTAGCCGTAAGCGTTGCGGTCCGTCACATAGCCGCTGTCGACGTCGGCAGCGAGCGCCGCGGCATCGCGCTGGCGCGGATCGCCGTGGCCGCCGCCGCCCGGCGTGCCGAGCGAGACGGTGTCGCCCTTGTGCACGACGTACTGCTTCTTGGGGTCGGTCTTCTCGCCGTTGATTAAAAGCTCGCCCGGCGCGCCGTCCCTGCCGCCTTCGATACCGAACGCCGGAAACAGGGTCCGTTCGGCAAGGAACGACACGGCGATCGGCGTGTCGCTGCGGCTTTCGATCAGGATTTCCTGGCCCAGCCCGCCGCGATGGCGGCCGGCGCCGCCCGAGTCGGGGCGCAGCTTCTTGTGATGGAAGCGCAGCGGCGCGATGTGCTCGCTGATCTCGATCGAGGTCGAGCTGACGTTGGATGGCCAGCTGAGGCAGGTGACGCCGTCGCGCCGCGTATTACCGCCCATGCCGCCGTTGTAGAAGAACATGTTGGCGTAGGGCCTTCCCCCTTCCCGTACGCCCGACTGGTTCATGCCCCACATCGGCGAGCCGCAGGCCGCCATCACGCGCTCAGGGACGATCTGGCCGAGGCAACCGAACACCAGCATCGGCACGTAGTGGCCGATCAGCATGCGCGAGCCGCCCGGCGCGGGGAACTGCGGGTTGACGATGCAGCCTTCCGGCGCCTTGAGCGTGATCGGCCGCCACGCACCTTCGTTGTTGGGCAGGTTGGGGCTGGTGCAGACCTTCACCCCGTACATCGCCATGGCGTTGGTGTAGCAAAGCGCGCAGTTGATGGCGCGGTCGACCTGGCGGTCGGTGCCGGCGAAATCCATCATGATCTCGTCGCCCTTGATGGTGAGCTCCATCCTGAGCGTGATCGGCGTCTCCATCAGGCCATCGGTCTTGAGCTCGCTCCTGTAAGTACCGTCGGGCAGCTCGCGGATCGCCGCGCGCATCGCCGTCTCGCAGCGGCCCTGGATCTCGCGCGCGAGGTCGGTGAGGTCGGGCAGGCCGTAGCCTTCCATCAGGTTGCGCAGGCGGTCTTCCATCAGGTCGAGCGCCACGACCTGGGCCCACAGGTCGCCCATCGTCTGGTCGGGGGTGCGCACGTTCTTGCGGATGATGGTGACCAAGGTCTCGTCGGTCTTGCCGGCCGCGATCATCTTCATCGGCGGGATCTGCAGCCCCTCCTCGAAGACCTCGCGCGGCTCGGGGCTGCGGATCTTGCCGCCGATGTCGGGCGCGTGCGCCGTGGTGGCGCTGAAGGCGACCAGCTTGCCGTCGCGGAAGATCGGCTTGGCCAGCGTGATGTCCGGCAGATGGCCGGTGCCCAGCCAGATATCGTTGGTGATCAGCACGTCACCCGGCGCAAGCTGGTCAGGCGGGAAGAAGCGCAGGAAGTGTTTTACTGTCTCGGGCAGGGTGCCGATGAAGCTCGGGATGCTCTCGGAGGCCTGGACCAGCGACTGCCCTGCGGCATCGGTGATGACGCAGGAGAAATCGTAGCTCTCGCGCACCAGGGTCGAGAAGCTGGTGCGGACCATGGCCGCCGCTGCCTCGTCGACCATGGAGATCAGCCGACGCCACAAAAGCTCGAGCTCGATCGGATCGAACGTGCGCGCCATCAGCCGACCTCCGCCAGGATGGAACCGTCGGCCAGCAGGCGCGCCTTGGCGCCGGGGCCGACGATGAAGGTGCTCTCGTCTTCTTCGAACACGGCCGGGCCGTCGATGTTCACACCGGGCTGCAGCGCGTAGCGGTCCCACACCTGTGTCGGCAACGTCTTGCCGGCATCGGGAAAGAACACCGGCCGCGTGCCCTTCAACGCTGCGGTCGAGGGATGGCGCGGCAGTTCCAGCGCACCGCCGCTGCCCGCCATCGGTGCGCTGGCCGAGAGCCGCAAGGCGACGAACTGGATGGCGGCGCCCGGCGGCGTGCGGGCGAACAGCGCCTTGTAGGCCGCTTCGAACGCCGTTCTCACCCCGGCCTCGGTGATCGGGTCGGGCAGCGCCACCGTGACCTCGCTGCCCTGGCCGATGTAACGCATGTCGGCCAGGCGCCGGACGGTGCGATGGTCGATGTCCGCGCCGGTGAGGCGCAGGACTTCGACCGACTCTTTCTCCAGCCCGGCGAAGACGCGCGTCGCGGCGGTGAAGTCCGCACCAGCGAGCGCCACGTTGAAGCTCGCCACGCGGTCGACGCGCGCCGGCGCCATCAGCATGCCGATGGTGCTGCCCGCCCCCGCACCGGGTGGACAGACCACGCGATTGATCCCGAGCTTGCGGGCGACATGCCAGGCGTGCACCGGACCTGCACCGCCGGTCGCCAGCAGCGCATACTCGGCGGGAATACGGCCGCGCTCGGCGATAGCGACGCGCGCAGCACCCGCCATGTTCTCGTTGACCACGTCGTGCACGCCGAAGGCGGCGCGGCCCGGTTCGACGCTGAGCGTCGTGGCGAGCCGGTCGAATGCGCTGTCGGTCGCCACACGGTCGATTTTCATGGCGCCGCCCAGAAAGAAGTCGGCGTTGAGGTAACCCAAGGTGAGGTCGGCGTCAGTCACGGTGGCCTCGGTGCCGCCACGGCCGTAGCAGGCCGGACCGGGCTGGGCGCCGCTGCTCTCGGGCCCGACATTGAGCGTGCCGAGGTCGGACTTGCGCGCGATCGAGCCGCCACCCGCGCCGATCTCGATCAGCTCGACGGTGGCGATCTGGATGGGCAGGCCGGAGCCGCGCAAAAAACGCTTCTCGCGCGCGGCTTCGAAACCGTAGGCGACCAGCGGCTCGCCGTCGTCGACCAGGGCGAGCTTCGCGGTCGTGCCGCCCATGTCGAAGGCGAGCACGCGTTCCAGCCCGGCGTTGCGGCCGAACCAGGCGCCGGCCAGAGCACCGGCCGCCGGACCGCTTTCCAGCAACTGCACCGGCGCGCGCTTGGCCTCGCTGACGTGTGTGAGCCCGCCGTTGGACAGCATGAGAAAGAGGCCGCCCGGAATGCCTTCTGCAC
>JAKFVH010000282.1 GCA_021732285.1 Reyranella sp.
TGCTGGCCGGCATCCCCAGCATCATCTACGGCATCTGGGGCTTGTTCATCTTCGCGCCGTTCGTGCAGAAGTACATTCAGCCACCGCTGATCGACACGTTCGCGAACATTCCGGTGCTCAACTCGCTGTTCGCCGGTCCACCCTACGGCATCGGCATGGCGACGGCGGGCATGATCCTCGCAATCATGGTGCTGCCCTTCGTCACCTCGATCTCACGCGACGTGTTCGACGCCGTGCCGCCGGTCCTCAAGGAAGCCGCGTACGGCGTCGGCTGCACGACCTGGGAGGTTTTCCGCAACGTCGTGCTGCCCTTCACCCGCGTCGGCGTGATCGGCGGCTTCATGCTGGGGCTGGGCCGCGCGCTGGGCGAGACCATGGCCGTCACTTTCGTGATCGGCAACGCCCACCACGTCTCGGCGTCGCTGTTCGCGCCCGGCACCACCATTTCGGCCTCGATCGCCAACGAGTTCACCGAGGCGGTCGGCGATCTCTATACCTCCTCGCTGGTGGCGTTGGGCCTGATCCTGTTCTTCATCACCTTCATCGTGCTGGCCATGGCGCGCTACATGCTGATGCGCATCGAGAAGCGGGTGGGGTGACGCCATGACCGACATGACCATCGCCACCGCCAAAAGCCCGCTCTATGCCGGGCGCCGCCGCCGCAATGCCATCGCCAAGACGCTGGCCTGGGTCGCCACCGCCTTCGGCCTGGGCTGGCTGATACTGATCCTCGGCATCTTGCTGTTCGAAGGCATCGGCGGGCTGTCGCTTGCGGTGTTCACCGAGAACACGCCGCCACCGGGCGCGGCGGGCGGCCTGTTGAACGCCATCGTGGGCAGCCTGATCATCACCGTGCTGGCCGTCGTCATCGGCACGCCGATCGGCATCCTGGCCGGCACCTACCTCGCCGAGTATGGCCGCCACGACAAGCTCTCGAGCGTCGTGCGCTTCATCAACGATATTCTGCTCAGCGCGCCCTCGATCGTTGTCGGCCTGTTCATCTACGAGATCATGGTGGCGCCGATGGGCCACTTCTCGGGCTGGGCGGGCGCCGTCGCCCTGGCGGTGATCGTGATCCCCGTCGTGGTGCGCACCACCGAGGACATGCTGACCCTGGTGCCCGACACGCTGCGCGAGGCCGCCGCCTCGATCGGCCTGCCGCGGGCGCTGATGATCATGCGCATCGCCTATCGCGCGGCGCGCGCCGGCATCGTCACCGGCATCCTGCTGGCGATCGCGCGCATCAGCGGCGAGACCGCGCCCTTGCTGTTCACGGCGCTCAACAACCAGTTCTTCAGCCTCAACATGAACCAGCCGATGCCCAGCCTGCCGGTGGTCATCTTCCAGTTCGCCCTGTCGCCCTACGAGGAGTGGCAGAAGCTCGCCTGGACCGGCGCGCTCCTGATCACCGTCACGGTGCTGGCGCTCAGCATCATTGCCCGATCCCTTACAGCCGCAAGGAAGTCGTCATGAGCATCGCGCCTGCCAACGACCAGAGGGCCAACGGCCATGGCCTTTCGACCGCCGTGCCCGTGGCGACCCACGCCAAGATCGACACCGCCGGCCTCGCCGAGAAGGTAACGATCAAGAACCTCGAGTTCTTCTACGGCGACAGCCGGGCGCTCAAGGGCATCAGCCTGTCGCTCTATGCCAACAAGACCACGGCCTTCATCGGCCCGTCGGGCTGCGGCAAGTCCACCCTGCTGCGCATCCTCAACCGCATGTACGACCTCTATCCCGGTCAGCGCGCCACCGGCGACGTGATCTTCGACGGCGACAACCTGCTGCGTGCCGACCAGGACATCAACCTGCTGCGGGCCCGCATCGGCATGGTGTTCCAGAAGCCGACGCCGTTTCCGATGTCGATCTACGAGAACATCGCCTTCGGCGTGCGCCTCTACGAGACCCTGCCGCGGGCCGAGCTCGATGCCCGCGTCGAGCTGGCGCTGCGCCGCGCTGCCCTGTGGGACGAGGTCAAGGACAAGCTCAACGCCAACGGCCAGAGCCTGTCGGGCGGCCAGCAGCAGCGGCTGTGCATCGCCCGCACCGTGGCGGTGAAGCCCGAGGTGATTCTCTTCGACGAGCCGTGCTCGGCGCTCGATCCGATCTCGACCGCCAAGATCGAAGAGCTCATAGACGAGCTGAAGCAGGACTACACGATCGTCATCGTCACCCACAACATGCAGCAGGCTGCCCGCGTCTCGGACTTCACCGCCTTCATGTATCTCGGTGAGCTGATCGAGTTCGGAGCCACCGAGACGCTGTTCACGACCCCCAAGGACAGCCGCACCCAGGCCTACATCACCGGCCGCTTCGGCTAACAACGGAGAACAACATGGCCGAACATACCCTGAAGCGTTTCGACGAGGAGCTGGAGCGGCTGAGCTCGACCATCAGCGAGATGGGCGGCCTGGCCGAGACCCAGCTCGCACAGAGCCTGGTGGCGCTACGCCAGGGCGATTCGGAGGTCGCCGAGCAGGTGATCGTCGCCGATGCCCGCGTCGATGCCCTGGACGAAGCCGTGCAGGAGCAGACGGTCAAGCTTCTGGCGCTGCGCCAGCCGATGGCGGTCGATCTCAGGGTCATCCTGTCGTCGATCAAGATTGCCGCAGCGCTCGAGCGCATCGCCGACTACGCCAAGAACACCGCCAAGCGCACCATCGTGCTGAACAACGTGACGGCGCCGCCGTCGGCGGTGGTCGGCATCGATCGGCTGGGCCGCCTGGTACGCACGGCGCTGAAGGACGTGCTCGACGCCTTCGCCCAGGGCGACGTCGCCAAGGCGCACGACGTCTGGCAGCGCGACGAGGAGATCGACCAGGTCTATACCGGCCTGTTCCGCGAGCTTTTGACCTACATGATGGAGGATCCGCGCACGATCACCTCGTGCACGCATCTTCTGTTCATGGCCAAGAACATCGAGCGTGCGGGCGATCACGTCACCAACATCGCCGAGCTGGTGAGCTTCCGCACCACCGGCCACGGCTTCGACGAGGCGAGGCCCAAGGGCAGCGCCTCGCTTTATGCCGCGGGGAACGCGTCATGAGCATGGCGACGCAGGCTCCGTCGCGGCGCGACGCGTCGACCGGCTCGATCAAGCCGCGCGTGCTGATCGTCGAGGACGAGACGGCGCTGGTCGAGCTGTTGCGCTACAACCTCGAGCAGTCGGGCTTTCGCGTCTCGGTCGCCTATGACGGCGAGGAGGCGCTGGCCTCGGTGCAGGAGGACGTGCCCGACCTGATCCTGCTCGACTGGATGCTGCCCCTGATGTCGGGCATCGAGGTCTGCCGCCAGCTGCGCCGCCAGACCATCACGGCCAATCTGCCGATCATCATGCTGACGGCACGCGGCGAGGAGGGCGATCGCGTGCGCGGGCTGGATGCCGGCGCCGACGACTATGTCTCCAAGCCGTTCTCGCCGACCGAGCTGGTGGCGCGCATCCGCGCCGTGCTGCGCCGCATCCGCCCCGCCCTGGCCGACGAGGCGCTGAGCTACGCCGACATCGTCATGGATCTGGTGGCCCATCGCGTGACGCGCGCCAGCAAGCCGGTGCATCTCGGCCCCACCGAGTTCCGCCTGCTGCGCCATTTCATGGAGCATCCCGGCCGCGTCTTCTCGCGCGAGCAATTGCTCGACGCGGTGTGGGGCAAGGACGTCTATGTCGAGGCGCGCACCGTCGACGTGCACATCCGCCGGCTGCGCATTGCGCTCAACGGCGAGCAGCAGGCCGACCTGATCCGCACCGTCCGCGCCGCGGGCTACGCGCTGGACGCCACGCCGGGCTGAATGTTTTCCACATTGCCAGTAACGGTTTTGTAGCTTCGGGGGACTAAACCAGTCTTGCCCGTTCCTGGCCGGCAACCCCACGCCCCGCTCCGGAATGGGCCGGTTCCCCCGGCGCGGATCGACACCCCGACGCCGATTACTGCCCCTCCTTCTTCACGGAAGGAGGGGTTTTCTTTTGCCCCACGTGCCACAGCCAGAGCAGCAGCAACAGGCCCGGGATGGCAAGCAGCGTGGTCGCGATCCAGAACTCGACCCAGCCCATTTGCGCGGCAAGCCAGCCGCCGCCGGCCGACAAGGTCGTGCGGCCGAACGCCATCAGCGAGGTCAGCAGCGCATACTGCGTGCCCGCCATGCCGGCCGTGCACAGGCTCGACAGGTAGCCGATGAAGGCCACTCCGCCCAGCGCGCCGGTGAAGTTGTCGGCGGTGATGGCGAGCGTCAGCACGACGAGATCGCGCGGCTCGACCGCGACCCACGAGAACAGGAGGTTGGTCACCGCCTGCAGGATGCCGGCGATCAGCAGCGCCTTGAACAGGCCGTAGCGCGCCACCAGGATGCCGCCCGCCAGTCCGCCTACGATGGTCGCCGCGACGCCGAAGCTCTTGGTGACGCCGAAGATCTCGGGCCCGGAGAAACCCATCTGGTTGAAGAACGGCCGCGCCATGGTGCCGCCCAGCGCATCGCCGTATTTGTAGAGCAGTGCGAACAGCAGGATGACGAACCAGCCGCGATAGGCCAGGAACTCGGCGAACGGACGGACCACCGCCTGGTTGATCCAGGCCTGCGTCGAGGCGATCGGCGGCCGCATGACCTTGGGCTCCGCGGCAAACAGCACCGTCACCATGCCGACCACGATCAGGAGCGCGATCAGGCTCAGCACGACCGGCCACGGCAACAGGCTCGGCAGCAGCAGCGACATGGCGTCGACGATCCAGAGCGCGATGCGGTAGCCGAGCTGCGTCGTCGCCGAGCCCGCGCCCTGTTCCTCGTCGCGCAGGATCTCGATGCGATAGGCGTCGACGGCGATGTCCTGCGTGGCCGAGAAGAAGGCGACGAGCACCGCGGCGGCGGCGGTGAACCACGGCGTGCGGGCAGGATCGCTCCACGCCAGCAGCACGACCGACACCAGGATGCCGGCCTGGGCCAAGAGCATCCAGCTGCGCCGCCGTCCCAGCCAGCGATCGAGCAGGGGCAGCGGCAGGTGGTCGACCAGCGGCGCCCAGGCGAACTTGAAGGCGTAGGGCGTGCCGACCAGGGCGAACAGGCCGATGGTCGCGAGGTCGACGTCGGTGCGGCTCATCCAGTAGGTCAGCGTCGAGCCGGTCAGCAGGAACGGCATGCCGCTGGCGAAGCCCATCAGCAGGATGATGAGCTGCCGGCGGTCGCGATAGACCTCGGCCGCCTTGAGCCAGCGCCCCCAGGTCGATTGGACGGACTGAGCGAGGCTCAAATCAGCCCGCGCAGCGCCTGCTCGGGCCGCGCGCCGACGTGGCTGATGACCTCGGCGGCGGCGATGCCGCCCAGCCGCGCGCACTCGGCCAGCGACTTGCCGTTCGTGTAGCCAAACAGGAAGCCCGAGGCGTAGAGATCGCCCGCGCCGGTCGTGTCGATGACCTTGGCCACGGGGGCCGCGGGCACGGCGTAGGTCTCGCTGCCCTTGATCACGATCGAGCCCTTCTCGCTGCGCGTGAGCGCCGCGATCTTGGCTTCCTTGCGCGTGGCCTCCATCGCTTCCTCGAAGGTCTCGACTTCGTAGAGCGATTTGATCTCGGCTTCGTTGCCGAACAGGATGTCGACCTTGTTGCGCACCAGCTCGCGGAACTCCTCGCGATAACGGTTCACGCAGAAGGAATCCGACAGCGTGATCGAGACCTGGCGGCCCGCCGCATGCGCGGCATCGAAAGCTTTCAGCACCGCCTTCTTGGCCTCCGGCGCATCCCACAGATAGCCCTCGACGTAGGTCACTTGCGCGGCACCCACGACGTTGGTGTCGATGTCGTTGGGCCCAAGCCCGGTGCAGGCGCCGAGATAGGTGTTCATGGTGCGCTGCGCGTCGGGCGTCACCAGGATCAGGCAGCGCGCGGTCGACGGGCCGGAGGTGGCGCTCCTGGTGTCGAACGACACGCCCATCGATTTCAGGTCGTGGCCGAACACCTGGCCGAGCTGGTCGTCGCGCACCTTGCCGATATAGGCGCCCTTGCCGCCGAACGAGGCCACGCCCGCCATGGTGTTGCCGCACGAGCCGCCTGACACTTCGACGCCCGGGCCCATGGCGGCATAGAGCGTCTCGGCGCGCTGCTCGTCGATCAGCATCATGCTGCCCTTGACCAAGCCGTGCTTGCTCAAGAAGGCGTCGTCGGCGCGGGAGAGGACGTCGACGATGGCGTTGCCGATTCCCAGCACGTCGAAGGCAGCGGATGTCATGAAGTCTCCTGAGTGATCCTAGACTGTGACCAGGTGCATGCCCGGCTTGGTTTCTTCCAGCAAGGTCACGATGCCCGCGACCGTGAAGGGGACGTCGCTGCGCAGGCCGGCACGGTCGATACCGAGCGAGCGCAGGCCCATTTCGCACACGATGAAGCGCGCGCCAAGCTCGACGCAGGCTTCCAGCAGGGTCTCGAAGTCGCCGACGCCTGCCTTGCGGTTGACGGCGTCGCGGTGCCAGTCGGCCAGCGGAGGCGGCGGCCCTTCGAGGGCGCGGATGCCGGCCATGGTGAAGAACAGCACGGCCGGCTTGTTGACGGCGAGTGCCGCCGCGGCCAGCGCCAGCGCGTAGTGCACACTCTCATAGTCGCCCGCGCGCACGATCACCGAGAGGCCGCCTTCAGGGGACTTCATCGCACCCCACAGGTCGGGCAGTCGGCGCGCTTGGCGATCGTCATCTCGTCGAAGGAGCCGGCGAGTGCGTCGTACATCAGGAGCCGGCCGGTGAGAGATTGGCCGATGCCCAATATCTCCTTCACGACTTCGGTCGCCTGCAACGCGCCCAAGGTGCCGGCCAGCGCACCCAGAACGCCGGCTTGCGCGCAGCTCGGCACGGCGTCTTCCGACGGCGCCTCGGGAAACAGGCAGCGCAGGCAGGGATGGCCCGCACCCTGCCAGGCCTTGTAGGTCGAGATCTGGCCGTCGAAGCGCAGGATGGCCGCGGCCACGAGAGTCTTCTTCAGGCGATAGCAGACATCGTTCAGGAGATAGCGCGTGGCGAAGTTGTCGCTGCCGTCTGCGACGATGTCGTAGCCCGCGATGACGCGCTCCGCATTCGCCGCGGTAAGCCGCTCACCATGCGGTTCGACGCGCACCTCGGGATTGATCTCGCCAAGCGCGCGGCGCGCACTCTCGACCTTGGCCGTGCCGATATCCGCGGTGCGATGGATGACCTGGCGCTGCAGGTTCGAAAGATCGACGTTGTCGTGGTCGATCACGCCCAGGGTGCCGACGCCGGCGGCGGCAAGATATTGCAGCAGGGGCGCGCCAAGCCCGCCGGCGCCGACCACCAGCACCCGCGCGGCGATCAGCCGCGACTGGCCCACGCCGCCGATCTCCGCCAGCACGATATGGCGCGCGTAGCGGCGGATCTGCGGCTCGGTGAGCTCGGGCGGCATCGACATGGTCCGCTTATAGCATGTCCGCTATAGAGCCAGCCCCAATGACATCCCCCTCAACCCGTCCGACCCTCACGCCTCTGCTGCTGGTGCTCCTGGCGCTTCTTTCGTCTTTCACACCGCTCAGCATCGACATGTACCTGCCGGCCCTGCCGGTGATCGCCGTCGATCTGCGCGGCACGGCGGGCGACATCCAGCTCACCCTGTCGGCCTTCATGATCGCCTTCGGCGCCGGCCAGATCTTCTATGGCCCGGCGGGCGACCGCTTCGGCCGCCGGCCGGTCATCCTGGGCGGGCTGGTCATCTACGTCGCGGCCAGCATCGGCTGCGCCTTCGCCGCCGAAGCGGGGCACCTCGTGCTGCTGCGTTTCCTGCAGGGGCTGGCAGCGTGCGGCGGCGTGGTGCTGGCGCGCACCATGGTGCGCGACCTCGCCGAGAAGGACCAGGCGGCGCGCGCCATGTCGTTGATGATGGCCTGCACCTCGATCGCGCCCATGCTGGCGCCGCTGATCGGCGGGCAGGTGCTGTGGTTCCTGGGCTGGCGGGCCATCTTCTGGGTGCTGGCGGTCATCGGCGTGGTGGCCCTGGTCGCGGCCTGGCTGCGCTTGCCCGAGACGCTGCGGCCGGAATACCGCCAGCCGCTGGTGCTGTCCTCGATCCTCAAGCGCTTCGGCGAGCTGGTGCGGCACCGCGCCTTCATGGGCTACGCCTTCACCAGCACCTTCCAGTTCTCCGCCCTGATGTCGTTCCTGAGCGGCTCGCCGTTCGTGTTCATCGAGAAGTACGGCATCGCCCCGCGCGCCTACGGCCTGATCTTCGGCGGCATGATCATCTTCATGACGCTCGGCAGCCTATTGAACGCCAAGTTCGCCCCCGTCTTCGGCGCCAGCCGCATCCTGCGTTATGCCGTGATCGTGCCGGCCATCGTCGGGCCGACGGCGCTGGTGCTGGGTCTGATCGAAGCGCGCTACGGCACGATCGGCCTGTGGCCTTTCCTGCTCTGCTTCGCACCGCAGATCGCCACCATCAGCCTGATCGGCCCCAACTCGATGGCGATGGCCCTGCAGCGCTATCCGCACATGGCGGGCACGGCCTCGTCATTGATGGGCGTCATGCAGTTCGGCATCGGCGCGGTCTTCGGCGCCATCGTCGGCCAGACCATGGACGGCACGATCGCCCCGATGACGACGGCGATGGGCATCGCCGGCGCGCTCTGTCTGGTGTCGCACCGCCTGCTGGTAAGACGAGGCTGACCTCCCGTCATCCCGAGCGAAGCCGCCCGAAGGGCGGCGTAGTCGAGGGACCTGTTCTTGTCGACGCATCAACAAAACAGGTCCCTCCACTTCGCCTCGCTGCGCTCGGCTCCGGTCGGGATGACGGATGGCTACCGCCTGAGGTCGAGGACCAGCAACGCGCCCGCTTCGTTGCCGACCGCGAGCTTATAGCCGTCGGGCGACCAGGCGAGGCAGGTGATGGCCGAGCCGTCGGCCATCTTCAGCACGACCGAGCGCCGGGTCTTGATGTCGCCCAGCTGCAGCTCGCCCGAATCGTAGCCACCGACCACGAACTCCGCCGCGGGATGGGCGGCCACGACCGAGATCAGGCCCGCGCCTTCTTCGCCGAACTGCAGGGGCGGCTTGCCTTCCGGGCCCTTGCCCGAGAACGGCCAGGCCGTGAACACCGGCTGTGCCGAGGTGTAGAGGAAGCGCGCGTCGGCGGTCCACGACAGCGACTTCACCTTGGCGGGATAGCCCTGCATGCGCATGTCGGTGGCCTGCGCCATGCGCCAGACATGGATGTCGTTCTCCTGCGTGCCGGTGGCGATGAACTTGCCGTCGGTGCTCCATTTCAGCGCGACGTGGCTGCCGCGCCAGGCGAATTTCCGTGGCGGCAGCGTGACCTGGCCGATGCTCCACACCGTGACGCCGCCATAGTGGGCGCAGGCGATGCGGCTGCCGTCCTTGCTGAAGTCGAGATCGGCCACCGTGCTCTCGTGCGGCCCGAATTCCTTAACCTCGCCGCCCTTCACCACGAAGGCGCTCTTGCCCGCCGAAGCGGCGATCGCGCCGGTCGCGCGATGGGCGGCGACGTGCTCGAACCATTTGCCTTTCTGGTTGGCGATCTCGCTCGCCGTCCCGTCGGCTCCGATGCGCAGCAGCTTTCCATCGTCGCCGCCGCTCACGAAGCCGTCGCCCGCCGGATCGCCAACAAGGGCCAGCGCCACGCCGTTGTGCAACGGTTCGCCAGCCGGCGTCTCGGCGGCGTTGATGTCGGCTGGCAACAAGCGCACGCGGCCGTCGCCCAGGGCGAACGCCGCGATCGATCCATCCTTGCTGAAGGCACAGGCGGCCGCCGGCGCATCGCCGGCAACGGAGCGCCCCGGTGGCAGGGTCTGGTGCCAGGCCGGATTTGAAAGATCGAGCTTCACGTCTACTTCAGGCAGTCGTTGAAGCCGCGTTGGAGGTTCTCGCCGTCGAGGTTGCGGCCGATGAACACGAGCTTGCTAAAGCGTTTCTCGCCTTCCTTCCAGGGCGTGCCCCAGTCGGAATCCATCATCATGTGCACGCCCTGGTAGACGTAACGCCGCGGTGCGCCGTCGATCGCGAGGATGCCCTTGCTGCGGAAGATGTCGGGGCCGCGCAGCTGCAGCAGTGCGCCCATCCACTTCTGGAACTTGTCGGGGTCGACCGGCCGCTCGGCGGTGAGCGAGAGGCTTTTCACCTCTTCCTCGTGGTCGTGATCGTGGCCGTGATGCAGGAAGTCGGGTTCGAACTCGAGGATGCGGTTCAGGTCGAAGGCGCCCTTGTCGAGGATGGCGGCGAGCTCGATCTGGCTCTTCTGCGTCCGGAAGATGCGGGCGTAGCGGTTGATCGAGTTGATCTTGCCCTCGACCTTCTTGAGCTCGTCCTCGCCGGCAAGGTCGGTCTTGTTCAGCAGGATCACGTCGGCGAAGGCCACCTGCTCCTCGGCTTCGTCGCCCTGCTCGAGCTGGCCCAGGAAATGCTTGGCATCGACCACGGTCACGATGGCGTCCAGTCGCGTCCTGGCCTTGACCTCGTCGTCGGTGAAGAAGGTCTGCGCGACCGGGCCGGGGTCAGCGAGGCCCGTCGTCTCGACCAGGATGCCGTCGAACTTGTCCTTGCGCTTCATCAGGCCTTCGATGATGCGTATAAGGTCGCCGCGCACGGTGCAGCAGATGCAGCCGTTGTTCATCTCGAACACTTCCTCGTCGGCATTGACCACGAGGTCGTTGTCGACACCGAGCTCGCCGAACTCGTTGACGATGACGGCGTATTTCTTGCCGTGCTGCTCGCTCAAGATGCGGTTCAGCAGCGTGGTCTTGCCGGCGCCGAGATAGCCGGTCAGCACGGTCACGGGGACTTGAGGCTGGGCCATGGAAAATCCTTGAAAATCGGCCCCTGAGATAGGGTGGCCGAGGCTCTTAGTCCAGACGGTAGACGAGTTGGCGGTAGCCGTGCAGCACGGTTTCGCCCGCCGGTTTCAGGCCGACCTTGTCGGCCACGCGCCGGGAGGCCCCATTGTCCGCATGGATGAAGGCGACGAAGGAGCCGAGCCCCAGGTCTTCGCGCGCATGGCGCAGCATGGCACCGACGGCTTCACTGGCGACGCCGCGACCCCAATGGGCCCGTGCCAGGCGCCAGGTGACTGCGTTGCAGGCCGGTAGATGGCAGAGGCCGAGGCCGCACTGGCCGAGGAAGCCCGGGCGGTCGCGCCATTCGATGACCCAGCGCCGATGGGATGGCTGCGCGTCGATGATGTTGGCGCGAACCTCGGCGCGATGGGTCTCCGCGTGCGGCGGACCGCCCATGAAGCGGCGGACCTCGACGTCGGCGTCCATCGCCAGGATGGCGTCGAGATCGTCGAGCGTGCGAGCCCGAAGCCGCAGACGCGGGGTGGCCAGCATCTGCATGGTCGCTACGGCCGCTCGCCCCTGATCAGCTTGGGCAGGTCGCCGACCAGGCCCATGGCGTGGCGCACGAAGAAGCGACGCAGCGGCGGCACGCGATTGACGGCGGCGAGGCCTGCGTCACGCACCAGGCGGATCGGCTTGATGTCGTTGGAAAACAGCCGGTTCAAGAGATCGGTCGCGGCGACCATGGCGAAGTTGTCGGCGCGCCGCCATTGCGCATAGCGCTCGAGCGTGTCGCCGCCGCCGACATCGAGGCCGAGTCGCTTGCTGTCTATGAGCACCTCGACCAGGGCCGCGATGTCGCGCACGCCGAGGTTATAGCCTTGGCCCGCGATGGGATGGATGCCGTGCGCGGCGTCGCCCACCAGCACCAGGCGCGTGTCGATGTAGCGCTCGGCATGGACCAGTCCCAACGGATGCCACCAGCGCGGACCCGTCGGTTCGACGTGGCCGAGATAGTCGCCGAAGCGGCGTGCGAACTCAGCCTGGAAGCGCGGCGCGTCGAGCGCCAGCAGGCGTTTCGCCAGGTCGGCGCGCTCGCTCCACACGATCGACGAGCGATGCTCGCCGTTCTCGCCATCGCGCATCGGCAGGATGGCGAAGGGACCGCCGGGCAAGAACTTCTCCTGGGCGACGCCGCGATGCGGCCGCTCGTGGCGCGCCACCAGCACGATGGCGACCTGGTCGTACGACCAGGCGCGGGCGCCGATGCCGGCATCCTCGCGCATGGTGCCGAAGCGGCCCTCGGCCGAGGCGACCAGGCGCGTGGTGATGCGACGGCCGCTCTTCAAGGTGAGCTCGGCGCGGTCGGGATCGCGCTTGGTCTCCACAACCTCGTCTGGCGCTATAAGCTCGACGTGCGGGCAGGCTGCCAGCAGGCGCAGCAGCGCCGCGCGTAAAAAGCGGTTCTCGACAATCCAGCCCATCGGCGCCGCCGTCTCGTCTTCGTTGGCGGCTTCGCGATGGTCGAAGTGGAGGAACATCGGGCTCGGCCGGCCATCGTGGCCGGCGTCGGAAATGCGGATGTCGAGGATGGGCTCGGCCTGGCCCGCCAGCTCCGGCCAGACGCCCAGCGCCGCGAACAGGCGCTGGCTGGTGTAGGCGATGGCGGTGGTCCGCCCGTCGAAGCCAGCGTCCGTGAGCGATTTCAGCGGCACGCGGTCGATCAGCACCGTGTCGAGGCCGGCCTCTCCTGCCGCCAGCGCTAAAAGGCTGCCGTTCAGGCCGGCGCCGACGACGGCAAGATCGAACCGATCATTTTGCATTGGCGATTGATGGCAGTCGGCCGGGCTGCCCGCAAGCCGCCCGCTCATCAGGCAATTCCGGGAGCCGCCAGCCTAACCCATTGAAACAATTGGGCCAGGGAGTTGGCACGCCCCTTGCAATCGCAGCGGTGAAAGTTTTGGGGCGGGACGCCCGCCGGGTGGAGGACAGACGCAAATGAAAATGATCATGGCCATCTTCAAGCCGTTCAAGCTGGACGACGTGCGCGACGCGCTGACGTCGCTCGGTATCCAGGGCCTGACGGTCAGCGAGGTGAAGGGCTTCGGCCGGCAGAAGGGCCAGACCGAGATCTACCGCGGCGCCGAGTACGCCGTGAGCTTCCTGCCCAAGGTGAAGATCGAGGTGGTGATCGACGATGCGCTGGTCGAGCGCGCGGTCGAGACCATCCGCAAGGCCGCCGGCACCGGCAAGATCGGCGACGGCAAGATCTTCGTCACCGGCATCGAGCAGGCGATCCGCATCCGTACCGGCGAGTCCGGCACCGAGGCGCTGTGATCCCTCGCCCTCAACCAATCAACAATCCCAATCAATAAATCCAGGGGAAGTACGATGAAACTCAAGCTCAATCCGCTGCTCATGGGCCTTGGGGCGGCCGGCACGCTGCTGCTGCCAGCTCTGGCGCTGGCGGCCGACGAGAAGCCCAAGCTCGACACCGGCGACACCGCCTGGATGCTGACCTCGACGGCGCTGGTGCTGATGATGACCATCCCGGGCCTGGCGCTGTTCTACGGCGGCATGGTGCGCAAGAAGAACGTGCTGGCCACCGTCATGCAGAGCTTCGCCGTCACCTGCCTGGTCACGGTGCTGTGGCTGATCGTGGGTTACAGCCTCGCCTTCACCCCCGGCAGCACCATCATCGGCGGCCTGAGCCGCGTGTTTCTTCGCGGCCTGACGCTCGATGGCGTGCACGAGCTTGCTAAAACCATTCCCGAGACGGTGTTCCTCACCTTTCAGCTGACCTTCGCCATCATCACCCCGGCGCTGATCGCGGGCGCCTTCGCCGAGCGCATGAAGTTCTCGGCCATGATGTGGTTCATGGCGCTGTGGTCGCTGATCGTCTACGCGCCGATCGCCCACTGGGTGTGGGGCGGCGGCTTTTTGGGCGACTGGGGCGTGCTCGACTTCGCGGGCGGCACCGTGGTGCACATCAATGCCGGCGTCGCCGGCCTGGTCTGCGCCCTGGTGATCGGCAAGCGCAAGGGCTTCGGCACCGAGAACCTGGCGCCCTACAACCTGGTCTATTCGGTGATCGGCGCCTCGCTCTTGTGGGTCGGCTGGTTCGGCTTCAATGCCGGCTCGGCAGTCGGCGCCAACGGCAATGCCGGCATGGCGATGGCCGTCACCCAGTTCGCGACCGCGGCGGCGGCACTCGCCTGGATGTTCGCGGAGTGGGCGACGCGCGGCAAGCCGTCGGTGCTCGGCATCATCTCGGGTGCCGTCGCCGGCCTGGTCGCGATCACGCCGGCCTCGGGCTACGTCGCCCCAATGGGCGCGCTGGTGATCGGCATCGTCGCCGGCCTGGTCTGCTTCTGGGGCGCCACCGCGCTCAAGCGGGCGATGGGCTACGACGATTCGCTCGACGCCTTCGGCGTGCATGGGCTGGGCGGCGTCGCCGGCGCCATCCTGACCGGCGTGTTCGCCGTCGAGGCGATCGCGGGCGATGGCAAGAAGGGCCTGATCGACGGCAATCCCGGCCAGGTCCTGACCCAGCTGTGGGGCTCGCTGGTCTGCATCGCCTGGTCCGCCATCGCCACCTTCATCCTCCTCAAGATCGTCGACGCCCTGATCGGGCTGCGCGTGACGACCGAAGAGGAAGTCGAAGGCCTCGACATCAACCTGCACGGGGAGACGGTGCACTGACCCCTCCGCCCGCTGCGCGGGCACCTCCCCACGCAAAGCGTGGGGAGGAAGATCCAAGTTCCTCCTCCCGCCGCATCCGTGTCGCGGCGGCTCCTCAGGGCCCGGCGAGTCTCTCGCCGGGCCATTTTTTCGTCGCCGCGTTTGACGTCTTCCCTGTCAGACGCCAGTCTGTGTGCATATTCCGGAGGAGAGGTCATGAAGCTGGTGTCCGCCATCATCAAGCCGTTCAAGCTCGACGAGGTGCGTGATGCCCTGACCGGTGTCGGCGTTTCGGGCCTGACGGTGAGCGAAGTGAAGGGCTTCGGCCGCCAGAAGGGCCAGACCGAGATCTACCGCGGCGCCGAATATCTCGTGAGCTTCCTGCCCAAGGTGAAGATCGAGATCGTGGTCGACGACACCCAGGTCGAGCGCGCCATCGAGGCGATCCAGAAGGCCGCGCACACCGGCAAGATCGGCGACGGCAAGATCTTCATCACCCCGGTCGAGCAGGCCTTGCGCATCCGCACCGGCGAGACGGGATCGAACGCGCTTTAACCGGGATCGAGTTCAAGAAAACCAAGATCGACAAGCAAGACAAGACGAAGACGACACGGGAGATAAAATGATCAGGACGGTACTGCGCTTGGGCGCGCCCTTGGCGTGCGCGTCGACGTTCGGCTTGATGTTTTCTGGGATGGCTTCCGCCGCCGACAAGCCCACCATCGATACCGGCGACACGGCCTGGCTGCTGGTCGCCACCTGCCTGGTCCTGATGATGAACATCCCGGGACTGGCGCTCTTCTATTGCGGCATGGTGCGCAAGAAGAACGTGCTGGCGACGGCCGTGCAGGCCTTCGCCGTCGCCGCCCTGGTGACGGTGCTGTGGTTCATCGTCGGCTATTCGCTCGCCTTCACCAACGGCGGCGACCTCAACGCCGTGATCGGTGGGCTGTCGCGCGCCTTCGGCGCGGGCCTGCAGGGCAGCGTGCACGAGCTCGCCAAGACCGTACCGGAGAACGTCTTCCTGATGTACCAGGCGACCTTCGCCATCATCACGCCCGCCATCATCGCCGGCGCCTTCGCCGAGCGCATGAAGTTCTCGGCCATGATGTGGTTCATGGCGCTGTGGCTCCTGTTCGTCTACGTGCCGGTGGCGCACTGGGTGTGGGGCGGCGGCTTCCTGGGTGCGGCGGGCGTGCTCGATTTCGCGGGCGGCCTGGTGGTCCATCTCAACGCCGGCATTGCGGGCCTGGTCTGCTGCCTGGTGATCGGCAAGCGCCAGGGCTACGGCGTCGAATACATGGCGCCGCACAACCTCGTGCTCACCCTGATCGGCACGTCACTGCTGTGGGTCGGCTGGTTCGGCTTCAACGCCGGTTCGGCGCTGTCCTCGGGCGAACTCGCGGGCTCGGCCATGCTCAACACCCACATCTCGGCCGCGGTGGCCGCGCTCGTCTGGATGTCGGTCGAATGGGCGAGCCGCGGCAAGCCCTCGGTGCTGGGCATCCTGTCGGGCGCCGTCGCCGGCCTCGGCACCATCACGCCGGCCGCGGGCTACGTCGAGCCGTGGGCCGCCATGGTCATCGGCTTCGCCGCCGGGCTTATCTGCTACTGGGCCTCGGTCGTGGTGAAGACCAAGCTCGGCTACGACGATTCGCTCGATGTCTTCGGCGTGCACGGCGTCGGCGGCATTCTGGGCACGGTCCTGGCCGGCGTGTTCGCCACCAGGCTGATCAACGACGTCAACAAGGGCCAGCCGGTCGGCCTGGTCGACGGCAATGGCGCCCAGGTCCTGACCCAGCTCTACGGCGTGGTTGCCGTCACTATCTTCTGCGGCATCGCCACCTGGATCATCCTCAAGATCGTCGACGCCTTGGTCGGCCTCAGGGCCACCCGGGACGAGGAAACCGAGGGTCTCGATACCGCCCTGCATGGCGAGCGGGTCCAGTAAGCAACTACTTGAAACGCCCGCATAAGTTGTATTGGGGACATAATGTCCCCATTTTGGAAATTATTCCAATGGCTTAGGTAAGCCTTTGATTCGTCACGATTTTTCCTTGAGATTCTCACATCGGGTGCGTATATTTATAGTGCATGGCGAAGTTCAAATTTGCATTCAACGAGGCGAAGGCGCTAGCGGCGCTCGCATACGTTGCGCGCGAGCGACCTGGCCTGACCCCGTTCTACGTCTCGAAGATTTTTTATCTGGCGGAGAAGTGGCACATCAATAGGTACGGTCGACCGATTGTTGCGGACACCTACGTCGCCATGACTCAAGGTCCAGTGCCGTCCACGATTAAGTATTTCATCGACAAGAATTGGGATCGTGTTTGGGAACCTGAAGGCTTGGATGATGCGATTACGGTAGTCCGAGGTAATGGACTACCGAAAATCATGGTCGGCCCCGCTCCACCGAGCGCCGATATTCTTTCCGAATCGGACAAGGAATGCCTACGCGAAGCGATTGCGTTTTGCGAAGGGAAGACCACGGATGAGCTATCGGACGTTACCCACCTTCATAAGGCTTGGCTGAACGCTAACACCGATCAGCCGATGGACTACGCCGACTTCATTGATGACAACAACCCTAATCGGGCTGAAATTCTTGAGATTATGGAAGAAAGTGCGGCGCACGGCGTTTTATGAGCCTGAAGCTGGGCCACATCTATGCCTACGATTGTGAGGCCCTTCGCAAACCTAAGATTGGCCTTTGCATTTCTGAGAAGGCTTCATGGCTCTTTTGGTTCAACTCCGAGCGGCGACGGACGGCGGATGGGCAGTTGCCTGTTCCAAAGAGTGAGAACCGCGTTTTTACTAAAGATGGCTACCTAAACATGTCCCTGGTTGTCCGAATGGGCATCGAGGAAATGTAAAGGGGCGACCGACTACGGCCAAATGTCGGACCAGCTGCGCGCTCAGTTCATAGAGATGCTCAAGCAGCCGATTCGAACGCTATCGGTGCTACAACGAGATACGATCCTTAAGAATTTTGCGGCAGGAGGATTTGGCATTCGCTTTGGGTCTTAGGCTAGGAGGCTAGCCCTCGCTCCGTATGAAGAATACGGGCTATTCCCTTGTTGTTATTAGCTAATTTGTTTCATACAATGCGGCAATAGTTTTATCCGGCCGGGTCCCCTCCCGCCGGCGTCGTTGCTTTGCTCCGGCCCTTGCGGGCCCAGTGGATGGGATTCGATGTTCAATCCGCGCCTCACGGAGACGCTGACAGATTTTCCGTTCGCGCGGTTGAACGCACTCATCGCTCCGATCGCGCCGCCGGCGCATCTCTCGATGATCAACATGTCGGTCGGCGAGCCGCAGGGCGCCATGCCCGCCTTCGCCCGCCAGATCGTCAATGACGAGATCGACGGCTGGAACCGCTATCCGCCCAACCAGGGCCTGCCCGACCTCAACCTCGCCATCGTCGAATGGCTCGGCCGGCGCTACCGCCTGCCCACGGGCCTGCTCGATCCGGCGCAGCACGTCATCCCGACCGCCGGCAGCAAGGAAGGCGTCTACATCATCTCTACCGTGGCGACGCCGCAGCAGAAGGCGGGCGCCAAGCCGATCGTGGCGCTGCCCAACCCGTTCTATCAGGCCTATCTCGGTGGCGCGGTGCTGTCGGGCGCCGAGCCGCTCCTGGTCAACGCCAACGCCGACAACGGCTTCCTGCCCGACTTCCTCAGCCTCGACGACGCGACCTGGAATCGAATGTCGGTGGTCTATCTCTGCTCGCCCGCCAATCCGCAGGGCGCCATCGCCGGCATCGACTACCTGCAGAAGCTTTTGGCCAAGTGCCGCGAACACGACGCCGTGCTGGCGGTCGATGAATGCTACGCCGAGATCTATACGCGCGAGCCGCCGCCGGGCGCGCTCGAGGCGGCGCTGGCCATGGACACGACCGACGGGAAGGATCCGTTCCGCAACCTCGCGGTGTTCCACTCTCTCTCCAAGCGTTCCAATGCCGCCGGCTTGCGTTCCGGCTTCATGGCGGGCGATCCGCGGCTGGTGGCGATGACCTTGCGCTGGCGCACCTACGGCGGCCCGCAGATCCCCTTCGCCGTCCAGAAGGCGTCGGCGGCGCTGTGGCGCGAGGAGACGCATCCCCTCCAGACCCGCGAGTGGTATCAAAAGAACTTCCGGGTCGCCGAGCAGATCCTGCACAACCGCTTCAGCTACTACACGCCAGGCGGCGGCTTCTTCCTGTGGCTCGATGTCGGCGACGGCGAGGAAGCCACCCGCAAGCTGTGGGGCGAGGCGCACGTGAAGGTGCTGCCCGGCGCGTATGTCTGCCGCGAGACCGCGGGCATCAACACCGCCGAACGCTACATCCGCGTCGCCCTGGTGCATGACGAGAAGACAACCCGCGAGGGCATGACACGCCTCGCGTCGGTGCTGTGATGAGAGACCGGCTTTTCCATGCCTCCCCCGTCATACGGGCACGCGTTTGGCCGCGCAGCGGCCAAACGCTCGGGTGGCCCGTAGGGCCGGAGGGGGGAGGCCCCAGTCGAGGTGCTGATGGTTTCAGATCTGAAATGGTAGAAATCGTCTCTGCGGCTCGCCCCCTCCC
>JAKFVH010000056.1 GCA_021732285.1 Reyranella sp.
GCATCGCCCCCGTCAGCGATGATCCAATCATCGGGTTGCCCGCCGTGGCCGCCTGATCGAGCCGGACCTGACCCGGAATCGTCGTACTGACTAACCGTCAGCTACACCACGGCTCGGGACACGATCCAAGCCAGGCGACATGCGAGGATGCACCGTAGCCTCTGTCGTGAGCGAGCTTAGTCAACTCGGGACTAAGGCACTCATCGACGAGGAACTTCATCCCCGCTTCCCATTTCGCGGTGTACGACGCTCAGCAATAATGACGGTACTTTTCGGTAGCGTGGTTTTTCGCGGTCTGCCTCTCATCGGATTCGCTTTGGCATAGAGCGCGGCGAGATCAACCTTTTCTGCATCGAGGGCCGGATAAGCCGCCAGAATTCGACTCCTGGGCAGGCCAGCTTCAACCGATGCCGCTACATCATGGACCGGTATGCGAGTACCCTTGATGACCGGCGCGCCGCTCAGGATGTCCGGTGAAGACGAGACCAGCTCACCTGCTGCCGACAGTTTTTTCAACCGATCCGCAACCGACCTGACGAATGGCGCAAAATCTACCGCCAGGAACTCGTGCTTTACCGTCCAATCCTCTTCCGAGAGGGGGGTGGAATGCCTCCTGCGCCAATGCCTCAGGCGGGGGGCTGCGAAGTGGATCACATGCAGGCGCTCCTTCACCGTCAGACGTTCTGCGCTCCCGACATAAAAGGCGATGAGCATGCAGCCGGCAGCGATGACGTATCGGCCGTTGTCCGTGCTGACGAAATCAGCCGGAAGGACCCCTTCGTCGATGACGCGATTCACCTCGCGCAAAGCAACGCCCGCTACGACGGCCGCTTCTGTCGTTTTCAGCAGTTCCTCATGTGACGCCACGAGGACCTCCTAGTAAATATTCCGGACTTTAGGAATATATATCCATCTCGGCCGGATTCAAGACACCGCAGCTCATAAGGCGGTTCTTGATGGTTGTCGTGCCAAGGTAGGCAGGGGCGTCTCGCTCAGCCCGACTTGAAAAATTCGCCACCGGTCGGCCGTTACGCCGTACTTTGAAGCGGATACTGCGGTCGGCCCGGTGGCTAGGCGGAGGGAGGAAACGCAGCTTCTTGTTAGCCCGGGAAGGGGAGGCAGGCTCGTCCTATCAGGTCCGATGCGGTGGCAATCCGGTCCGCAATGGAGCTAAGGCGGCGGCGCTGACGCCGCTGTCATAGCACCCTATAGTCCGCCGATGGCCACACCGTCGCCCAGCCCCGCACAGTTCCTTTCTTCCCTGCTGACCGCGGTGCATGACCTGACCGGACGGCGCCCGCCGCCGACCTGGACGCATGTCGACAAGGTGCAGACCAAGCTCGGGACCGCGAACAGGGACGCCATCGACGCTGCGATTCGTGTTGCGGTCGGCCGGGGTTGGCTGCGCGCCGATGGCGATCCGCCCTCATCGGTGACGCTGACGGTTGACGGCATCAAGCTGATCGCCCCCGGCGCGGCAGGAGCCAAGCCGGCATGATCACAGGAACGCGCCGCACGCTCCTCAAGACAGCGACGGCGGCAGTTGCCGCGCCCGTGGTCCTTCCTGCCGTCGGCCGCGCCCAGGGGAACTGGCCCAGCAAGCCCATCCGCTGCATCGTGCCGCTGCCGCCGGGCGGCGGGACCGACGCGATCGGCCGCCGCACCATGCAGCGCCTGTCCGAGGCGCTGGGCGTGCCCGTCGTCGTCGAGAACCGTGCCGGCGCGGGCGGCACGATCGGCAGCGACGTCGTCGCCAAGGCCGAGGCGGACGGCTACACGATCGGCATCGCCACGGCGTCGAGCCACTCCGCCGCGCCGGTGTTCCGCAAGGACCTGCCCTACGATCCGGTGAAATCCTTCACCGCCATCACCATGCTGGGCACCACGCCCTACATCCTGATCGGCGGCCCCGCCGCGGGCGCGACCGACCTGTCGGGCTTCATCGCCGCCGCCAAGGCCAAGCCGGGCAAGGTGAGCTGCGCCTCGGTCGGCGTGTCGACCTTGGGATACCTGCTCACCAAGCAGTTCGAGCTTTTGGCCGGCATCGAAATGGTCGACGTGCCCTACAAGGGCTCGGCGTTGGCCTATCCCGACCTGATGAACGGCACCGTCGCGGTGATGCTCGACAATCCGTCCGGATCGGCCGGCCTGGTGCGCGAGGGACGGCTGACGGGCTTTGCCGTCACGCGGCCCTCGCCGGTGCTGCCCAACGTGCCGACCTTCGAGAGCCTCGGCGTGAAGGGTTTTGACGCCGTCTTCTGGTATGGCGTCGTCGGACCGGCCGGCCTGCCAACCGCGATCGCCGATCGCATCCAGAAGGCGTTGGCCGACGGCTTCCAGACCGACGAGGGGCGCGCCTCGCTGCGCGCCATGGACGTCGAGCCCGTCATGTCGACGCCCGCCGTGTTTGCCGCCGCCATGGCCAAGCAGACCCAGGACTTGCGCGCGCTGGCCGATCGTCTCGGCATCAAGCCGACGGAGTAGCAGCATGCTGCTACTCCGTTGCCCCGAGCGAAGCGCAGCGAAGTCGAGGGGCCTCGTCTTCGCCCGGCGAAAGACAAGTCCCCTCGGCTCCGCTCGGGGCGACGGGCTATTCTGTTTGTGAAAGGACTGCACATGGATGGAACACCGCCCGTCGCATTCAAGGTCAACGAGCTCACGCCCGATCCCTCCGTCCAGTTCGATCCCAAGGTGACCAAGAGCTACGTCACCTACGCCCATCGCCTGGCGGCGCGTGGGCTGGTCAATTCGAGCGTCGGCGGCATGGTGATCCGCGTCGCCCATCCCGGCCACGAGCACGGCGTGTGCTACGCCAAGCCCCAGGGCATCAGCCTGGAAGAGGTCGAAGCGGAGGACCTGGTGATCACCGACATCCCGTGGGGCCGCATCCTGCGCGGCGAGCGGGCGACCACGGTCGGCCATCAGATGAACCGCGAGATCCTGCGCCTGCGGCCCGACGTCAACTGCGTGATCCACCTGCACCATGACGAGATGATCGCCTTCATGGCGGCGGGCTACGACACCATCCGCTCCTACAGCCTGACCTACGGCTACCTGATGCAGAAGCCGGCGCACTACCTGCCGGCCAGCGTCAACGTCGAGGAGGACGTGGCGCCGATCAAGACGTTCATCCAGGACACCAACTGCATCATCATGAAGCGCCACGGCTTCACCGTGCTCGGCCGCAGCGTGTCCGAGGCCTACCACCGCACCTGCGTTCTGGTGAGCGAGATCAAGCGCAACATCATCGTCGAGATGCTGTGCGCGGCGAACGGCAAGACGCCGGAACACATCTCCGACGAGGAGCTGGCCTTCATGGCGACCCACGGCGACGCCGTGATGTATCCCGCCCTGGTCAAGAAGACGGGGTAGAGAGCGGAGCGGCCGCCAGCGAGAGGCGCAACCAAGCCACAGCCAGGCCCGCTCGCAGCCGGTCGACTGCCTCAATTCTTGCCGCGCGTGCGACCGCGGCGTTGGCCGCGGCCTGCTGCAGCAGCTGTTCTTCACGCGTGGCGGCGCCACGATGGTCGAATGTCGGCGACAACGCCAGGCGCAGGCTGGCAAGCGCGATGGCCAGCCACAATTCCGGCGAGCGATGGAGACGGTTGAACGCGACGAAGGTCGAAAAACCCATCGCCTGCACGCTGGCCCGGGCGACCGAGGAGAGGCTTCCCACCTCGCTCAGCGCCACGTCGAAGCCGATCGCGTGCCCGCTGCCGCGTCTTATTTCGATCCTGATTCGGTCGCTTGCAGAGAAGGTCGAGTGCATGGACTCGTCCTACCCCACGTCCTGCGGACGCGCCCGGCCTATCGGGTCCGATGCGGTGGCAAACCAATCCGCAATGGTGCGGTCAGCGTCAGTGGCCGATTTCGGTGTGTGGCGAGCGCACGGCGCGACGCATCAGCGACCAGGCACGCCCGGCGAGATAGCCGGCGAACAAGGCGCTGGCCGCCGCCATATGGGCGTGACGCGGGAAGGTTCCTGGCTTGAACAGGCCCGAAAGCCCATCCACCGAGGCGATGGCGAATATGCAGAACGCCGCGATCACGGTGTCGTAGACGACCGGCGTGCGTACGGTGCCCCACACCTGGTCGGTCTGGACGGCGATCTGCCGGCCGCGCAGCAGCCCGACGACGGCGCCGGCCAGCGCCGTCGCCATCCAGGTCGCGTCATGCTCGAAGGTCACCACCGCGCCGGCCAGGATCAGCAGCGACACGCCGATACCAAGCAGCGGCGGCAGGCCGAGCCGCCACAGCTTGCGTGGCGCCGCCTGGACGTCGGGCACGGTGCTCCTGACGCAGACAGCGGCCATGATGATGCCGGCGATGTCGACCAGAGTGATCGGATATTGCATCGGATTGGCGGGTGGCCTTGCGCTCTACTCAAAGTCTTGCAGGGATCATCACCCGGCGACACTCATGAATCGTGCCGATCACGATCCGTTGCTGATTTCTGTAGACGCAGGGGCTTACGAAGGGCTTACGACACGGTGATTTTCACTCGCAATGTTCGGCCCGCTGGAAGAATGTTGGGCCATCTTCGCGGAAGGGCCCGCTATCTTGAGCGCACGATGAGCTGTTCCGCCTTGCGCAGCCCGTCCAGACACTCCGCTTCCATGCCGCGTTCGGCCTGCGCGCGCGCGGCGACCAGCACGGCCTGCAGACTGGACATGTCGGCCGGACCGAGCGTCCGCGCGACGTCGGGCATCGTCGGCATGCCCGAACGGTCGCGCGGTGGCGTGATCAGCGAACGGTCCGCCGTCGTGGGCGGCTCGACGACGCCGCCCGAGCGCGCCAGGTCGTCCGGGCTCACGGGCTTCTTCATCTCGCCGGACGGGATCGTCGGCGGATCGGTCGAGGTGCCGTAGGCCGCCGCCATCTGCTCCACGCGGTCGAGGCAGTTGTCGCCGAGCGCCTGGTCGGCCAGCAGCGTGAGGCTGGCCAGCAGCGCTGCCGCCGCCGCCAGCGCTTTCAGGCGGGCGGCGGTAGGGGCTGCGGTGCGGCGTCTCGGGCGGACCATCGCTCTCCTCGCGACTGTGCAAGGAGTCAAACGACCCGGCCGGCGAGGAGGTTGCCTCGGGCGCCGTCAAACGAGGGCGTTGCGCTCGATGACCTTCCTGTAGAACGAGGCGCTGAGCTTGGGCGTGCGCTTCAGTGTCTTGTAATCGACATAGTGCAGCCCGAAGCGTGTCCCATAGCCGTCCGCCCATTCGAAATTGTCCAACAGGCTCCAGACGAAATAGCCGCGCACCGGCACGCCCTCGCTGGTGGCGCGGCGCAGCTGGGCCAGGTACTCGCGCAGGAACACGATGCGGTCGAGGTCGTCGATACGGCCGTCGGGCTCGGGCTTGTCGGTCGACGAGGTGCCGTTCTCGGTGATGTAGATTTCCTTCACGTTCCACAGCTTCTGGAGCTGGCGCGGCGCCCAGTAGAGCGTCTCGGGCGCAAAACCCAGCCACGACGATTTCATGTGCGGGTAGGAGGCGGGTATCGGCAGCTGGGCGTATCCCGGCGCCTTTTCGCGAGCGCGCACGAAGGCGCCCGGGCCGTAGACGTTGATGCCGACGAAGTCGACCGGGGTCGAGATCGTCTTGAGATCGGCCTCGGTGAAGCGCGGCGCGTCTGCGCCGGTGGCCTTCAGGTACTGGTCGGTATAGCGGCCTTCCAGGATGACGGTGAGATAGGGCGCGTTCAGCTCGCGAGTCGCCTCGAGGGCGGCGCGGATGTTGCGTTGGGTCTCGATGTCGGGCAGGGCGATCGTGATGTTCTCCGCCGGCCCGACCTTCAGGCCGGCGCGGCCGTTGGCCCGCACGGCCTGGACGCCGAGGCCGTGCCCCAGCACCGCGTGGTGCCGCGTCTGGTACAGCTGCGCCTTGGGCAGGTTGAGGCCAGGCGCGAAAACGCCGTTGCCGTAGCCCAGCTCGACGAAGCTGCGCATCTCGTTCAGCGTGAAGAAGTGCCCGACGCGATCGCCGATCTGGCGGGCGACGTAGCCCGCATAGTCGGCGAAGGCCTGCGCGGTGTCGCGCGATTGCCAGCCGCCGCCACGATCCTGCAGCGCCTGCGGCAGGTCCCAGTGATAGAGCGTGGCGTAGGGTTCGATGCCGTTGGCCAGAAGCTCGTCGATCAGCCGCTGATAGAAGCCGAGCCCCTTGGTGTTGGGCGTGCCGCGTCCCTCGGGAAAGATGCGCGGCCAGGCGATCGAGAAGCGGTAGGTCTTCACGCCCAGCGCCTTCATCAGCGCCACGTCCTCCTTGTAGAGGTGATAGTGGTCGTCGGCGATGTCGGCGGTGGCGCCGTCGCGGATCTTCCCGGGCAGCTTGGCGAAGGTGTCCCAGATCGACGGGCCGCGGCCGTCGACGTCGGTTGCCCCTTCGATCTGGTAGGCCGAGGTCGCCGTTCCCCAGCGGAAGCCCTCGGGGAACCGGGTTTTCAGGAACGGATCGTCCGGCTCCTTCAGCAGCTTCCAGCCGGTGAGACCGAGCGCTCCGAGGGCGAGAGCCGAGACGGCAAGGCCGCGTCGGCCAAGGCGGAAGGAAGTCATCGTGACTGTCAGTAGCGCGCGATCACCTTGTCGGCAAAGTCTTTCAGGTTCTGCCGAGCGGTCGCCATGGCCGGGAGCAGGGAGATCTCATTGAGCCCCATCACCTCGCGCTCGCGCAGCATGGCGATGATCTCGTCGGGCGTGCCGACCAGCCCGCCGGTGGACCGGATCAGGTCCTCGGTGATGAAGCGGCGTTCCTCGGGCGGCAGGAAGGCGCAATGGCCGAGATGGATCTGCTGGTAGCGCTTGGCCGGCGGTATCTCCATCTTCTCGGTGAAGGCGAGGTATTCCTCCCACAGGTCGCGGCAGCGGCCGGCCACCGTGCTGGTGTCGCCGTCCATCTGATAGAGCTCCCACCAGTAATGCAGCGTGGCCGCGGCCATCGGCCCGATCTCGTCGATGACGCGGTCCGAGGTCATGCTCTCGCCGGGCCGCAGCACGCAGGCGTAGCTGAGCGCCGTGGTGTGGAACGTGTCGGGCAAGGTGCGGCCGATCGCGTTCGCGCCCTCGCGCATCGTCTCGAGGCTCTTCTGCAGGCGGGCTTTGGTCTGATTGTGCGAGCAGACGCGGCCGTCGCCATAGGCGCCGGCGGTCTTGAGCGCCAGCGGCCCGTCGGCTGCGACGTAGATCGGCACCGGATGCTCGACGTCTATGAAGCCTTCCTTGGGATGCAGGAAGCGGATGTCGGTCTTGCTGCCGTCGCCCAGCGCATAGTCGACCTCCTGCCCGTGCAGCAGGGCGCGCAGCACGCGCAGGTAGTCGCGGAACTCGCGCGCCTTCACCGGATCCTTGCCCATGACGCGCATGGCGGTATGGCCGGTGCCGATGCCTAAAAAGGTGCGGCCGGGCGCCAGCTTGTTGATGGTGGCGATCGAATGGGCCGTCACCGGCGCCAGCCGGACGCCCGCGACCGAGACGCCGGTGCCCAGCCGAATGCGCGAGGTGTTGACCGCCGCCAGGGCGAGGGTCGCGTAGGCATCGGAATAGAGCATCTGCGAATCGGCGGCCCAGGCGGCATCATAGCCCATCGCCTCGAGGTCGACGAACAGCTTCCAGTCCGAGATACGCGGGACGACGGTGACTCCGAACTTCATGGTGCCTTCCTTCTTGTTTCTGTCAGCGCGCCTGGCCCTGGCCGAGCGACACCAGCCGCGCCAGCAGGGTGGCGGGATAGACCTGCCCGATGATGGCTTCGACGTTGCTGAGACTGCGGGCGATGGGATGGACCGGCATGATGTCGCCGTAGCCCAGCGTGGTGAGGGTGGTGAAGCTGAAATAGATGAGGTCGCTCGGCAGCGAGACCCGCGCGGCGATGGTCAGGCCACTGAAGGCGTTGGGGGAGTAAGCGCCGATCATCGTGTAGAGCGCCACGAACACGAGGCCGATGGTGAGATAGAGCAGGATGGCGCCGACGATGCGATGGTAGGTGATGCGGCCCGGCCCGAACACCGCGCGCGCCACGGTCCAGATGATGACCAGGGCGATCAGCAGCCAGGCCGTCGCCTGCAGGGAGACATCGAGGGCGACGTGGCCGCCGCGGATGCGCAACACCACGGCAACGGCGAGCAGGCCCACGACAGCGAGGATGCCGAACACCGGCACCAGGCTGCGCGACAGGATCAGCAATCCGACCGACAGCAGTACGACGAAGACAGCACCGACCGGCTGGAGATGAACCGCCTGGCTTTCGAGCGGCGCCACGATGAACAGATGCACCACCACGAGCAGGGTGAGGGCCGTCAGGATGCGATCGCGCCACGCGTCGTGGAGGCGGTCGAGGACGGGCTCCCATCGCTTGGGAATCATTGTCGTGGCTCCCGTTGTGTCACTGCCGGCTGTAGCGATCCGATCCCTTGATCAGGCCGGTCCGCCCGCCTTCAGTCGCCACCGCGAGATATTCCACCAGGAGCTGGCCGTCGCGCACGAAGCCGGTCCAGGCCTGGATGGTCGTGCAGTTCGCCGGCTCCTGGCGATGGACGGTGAAGGAGATCATGTCGCCGTCGATCCAGCCGGTGACCGGGAAGGCCCGGCCGGCGCAGCCGAAGCCCGCGCCGTGATTGGTGTAGGTGCCGGCGAGCCGGCCCTGGCCGTCGACCGATTGGATGGCGAGCTGGGCATGGTCGTTGACCCACGTCGTCTGCGGCACCAGCGATTGGGCCGGCACCGCCGTCGGCAAGGCGAGCAGCGCCAGCGCTAACGCCAAACGTCGTGCCATCATCGACGCGTCCCCCCTCGTGATCGTGCCGCAAGCTAGAGCGGAATCCGATCGGATGGAACCGCGAGCGGTTCCATCCGATCGGATTCGCGCGCACTGGCGATGCGCGTTGCAGGAGGCACAATCCGTCCGGCCGATTCCGGCCGGACGGATTGTGCTTTAGCACGACTGCCGGGCAGGGAGACGCCTTCTTCAGGCGCCGGTGCGGCGATCGGCTGGGCGCGGCTCGCCGGGGCGATGGAACAGCCAGATCGGCCACGCCACGCTGGCGCGCGACCGGAAGGCGAGCGTGCTGGTGGTCGGATCGAAATAACCGCCGAGGTCGTGAGCGAGTTCGAGGGCAAGGTGGGCCGGGCAGACTTGCATCGTCACTTCGCTCGCGCCCAAGATCTCGGCGGCAAACAGAGCCGAACGGACGAGGGTCAGCCGAAGGCATCGATCCTCGGCAAGCCTGCTGCCGCTCAGGGCGAGTTCCGCAAAGCGCCAGCCGGACGCCTGACCGAACAGCTCGACGACGGCGATGAGCGTGCCGTTGCATTCCCGGCCGACGGCGCAATAGCGGGTCGCGGTGAGCCCGGCCCGCCATTCGCGGATGAAATCGTCGGTGACGACGCAGCCGAAGCGGTCACGGCGTTCATCCGCCGTGAGGGCGAGAAAGAAGGACAGCAGTTGAGCCTCCTTCTGGACGTCGATTTCGCTGATGCGATCGCCGATGCGTGGACTCGTGGCGCGAAGGAACAGGCGCTCGCCGGTGGTAACGGCTGTCATGGCTGCCTCCTATGCTCGATGGGAGCGCCGCAGGCGGCTTCCCACCCTGTCGAGCATGAGGGAGGCGCGCCAGGCGCGCGTCATCCGTTCGAAGGAGAAGGCGTTGTTTTACTAGAGCGGAATCCGATCAGATGGAACCGCGCGCGGTTCCATCTGATCGGATTCGCGCGCACCGGCAATGCGTGTTGCAGGAGGCACAATCCGTCCAGCTGGTTACAGCTGGACGGATTGTGCTTTAGTCGGCGCGCAGCGGCGGCGTCGAGCGGGCCAGCAGCTGTAAAAGCTCGGTCTGGCGGTTGGTTCCGGTCTTGGCGAACAGTTTCTGCAGATGCGTCTTGACCGTGGTCAGGCCCACGCCCAGCACGTCCGCCGCGTCCTGCGGTGTGCGCCCCCGGGCCAGATGGTCGAGCACCCGGGCTTCGGTCGCCGTCAACCCGTAGAGTTCGGCGAAGGCATCGAGCGGCAGTACGGCCGGCACCGCCGGATCCTGCACGATGACGGCCGTGCCGCCGCGCAGCGCCGACAGCGGATTGCGGCCGTCGCGCCAGCTGAGCGGCAGGACGTTGGCGACCAGGCCGCCGCCCTCCGGGCCGGGCAGGGCAACGGCGTGCCGGCCGCTCTCCGGCGGTGCCGTGCCGGAAGCGCTTGCCGCGAGCGCGCGCGAGAGGGCGTCGCGCGCGCCGGCGGTGGCCGCCGTCAATCGTCCGTTGCGGTTGGCGAGCGCGCCGCCGGCGAGAAGCTGCTCGGCCGAGCTGTTCATGTAGGTGATGCGGCCGTGCTCGCCTTCGGTCAGGAAGATCCCCGTCGACAGGCCGTCGACCGTCTCCTCCAGCCGCGCGCTGGCGATGGTCTGCAGGTCGAGCGCATCGGAGATCAGCAGCGCGCGGCAGACATGGGGGAACAGCAGTCCCAGCGCGCGCAGGTCGCGGTCGTCATAGCGCGACTGCACGTCCGAACGCGCCAGCGAGAACCAGCCGACGCGCCGGCCGGACTTCAGCACGAACACGCCGATGACGTCGCGAAAGCCCAGCGGCTTCACCCATTTGACGTAGAAGTCGCTGTTCTGCACCTCCCGTTCGCCGGCGATCATGGTCATGGTGGCGACGTCGCCGACATGGTTGAAGGCGAGCGGCCTGGCCGTCGCCACCTGGGACGTGGCGAGCTTCTCGAAATAGAGCCTGAGGAAGGACTGGTCGGCGCCGTGCTCGAACACGCAGCCGCCGCCACCGCGATCCTGCACCACGATCGAGCTCGCCGTGCTTTCGCCGGCCGCCGAAATGAGGGGCAGGGTGGCGTTCCAGCGCTGCGGCTCGAGCACGCAGTCGTACAGGGTTCCGATGATCTCGCTGAGACTTTCGGCGCGCATCTCAGGTCCATCCCTTGGGCGGCACGAAGCCCTGGAATTCGCGTTCGAGCAGGCGGGCGACTTCGATGCATTGCAGGTCGCCGTATTCCGGGCCGACGATCTGCACACCGATTGGCAAGCCCTTCGAGAAGCCGGCGGGGGCAACCGTAGAGGGCAGCGACGCGACCGTGAAATAGGCGCCCCAGAAAGTCGGATCGGCGGGCGACGTCTTGCGTCCTTTCACCACCACCTTGCGCTCGTGCCAGGCGTGGTTGGGGTCGTGCGGCACGGCGACCGTCGGCGCCGCCGGACAGAGCAGCACGTCCCATTCCTGGAAGAACGCCTTCCAGGCGCGGCGCAGCTGGTTGCGGGCGCTGTCGAGCTCGCCCCAGTCGGCGTAGGTGAAGACCTTCTCCGGTGCTCCCGCGCCTGCGCCTTCGGCGGCCATGAAGCGCGCGCGCAGATGGGCCAGCCCCGCCCAGAACTTCTCGTCGCGCTGGCGCTTCGAGAGGCCGGCCATCAAGAGGCCGCCGAAGACGCGGAAGGCCGCGGCCGTGTCGATCGCCGGACGGGCGCGGTCGCTGACCTTGGCGCCTTTCTTGGCGAGGAAATCGGCGACCGCCTGGATACGGTCCTGGACCTCGGTGTCGACGTCGAAGTTGGCATCGTCGCGCATCACCGCGACCTTGAGGTCGCCCAACCGCTGCTTGCGCGGCGGCGGCAATTCCAGGCGCCACGCCACGGCGTCATCGGGAACGGGTCCGGCGATCAGCGACAGCGCGAGCTCGAGGTCGTCGGCACTGCGCGCCAGCGGTCCGGCGACGGCGAGGTCGGGCTTTTCCCCGATGCCCGGCATGACATGGCCCACCCAGTTGGTGACGCCATAGGTCGGCTTGTGGCCGTAGATCCCGCAATAGTGCGCGACGTTGCGCACGCCGCCGCCGAAATCGACGCCGAGCTCCAGCCCGGTCAGCCCGGCGGCCAGCGCCGCAGCCGCGCCGCCCGATGAGCCGCCCGGCGAGCGCGCCAGGTCCCAGGGGTTGCTGGTGGTGCCGTAGATCTCGTTGCGCGTCGCCCAGCCGATCAGGTAGGCGGCGACGTTGGTCTTGCCGAAAGTGATGGCGCCGGCATCGATGTAGCGCTGCACCGCGAGCGCGTTGCTCGCAGGCCGATGATCCCTGAGCTCCGGCACGCCCCAGGTCGCGGGCAGGCCGGCGAGATCGAAGCTGTCCTTGATGGTGACGGGGAGCCCATGCAGCGGGCCGAGCTTCTTTCCCTTGGCGATGGCGTCGTCGGCCTGGCGGGCTTTCTTGCGCGCACCCGCGACGTCCATGGCGATGACGGCGTTGACCTTGGCATTGTACTTGTCGATGCGCGTCACATAGAGGTCGAGCAGCTCCTCCGAGCTGATCTTCTTCGCGCCCAGCAGCGACACCAGCTCGCTGGCGGAACGGAACGGCAGGCTGTTCATGGCGTCGTCACCGTGGCTGGCGGTGCGGCGGGGCGGGCAACGGGCATCTCCATGTTGGGCGAGGACCAGGCGATGATCTGGTCCATCATCTGCTCCAGGGATGAGAAACGACGCTGATCGTAGCAGCCCAGCGGGGAGACGGCCGTCTGCGAACAGCACAAAGTACAAAAAGAACACGGGTTGGCGGGCATGTCGGCGGCGGCGAGCTGCCGGACCAGATCGGGGTTGGCCAGCAGCGGCCGGGCGATCGCGACCATGTCGCATTTTCCGGTGTTCAGGGCGTGGTTGATGACGCGCCGATCCTGGAAGCCGCCGTTGGCGATGACGGGGATGGAGACGACCCGTCTGATGGCGGCGGCGAAGTCGGCATTGGCGGCCGGCTGGAAGCGATAGCCCAGGCCGAACACCTTCTTCCTGACGGCCGCCGGCACGATATTGAACACGGCGGCACGCGCCCGGGCCTTGGCGCTGAGATAGCGCGTGGCGTTCACGAAGTTCTGGAAGCCTTCGTCGGGATAATCGCCCGGGCTGCCCTTGGGATTGGGGAAACCGAAGCCGCTGTCGATATGGAGATAGTCGACGCCGAGCTGTTCTAGCCGGCGTGCGTAATAGGTCGTCTCCGGCAGGTCGTTGCCGCCGAAATAGTCGCGCAGCGGGAACAGTGGCCAGCGGATGTTGATCGGCAGGTAGTTGAAATCCTTGGCCGACAGCCGGACGCCGAACAGGAATTCTCGCCCGACGGCCTGGCGCACCGCGCGCACGATCTCCTCGAGGAAGCGGAAGCGGCCGTCGATCGAGCCGCCATAGGCGTCGTCCCGACGATTGGTGAAGGGATTGAGGAACTGGTGGATCAGGTAGCCCTTCGAGGCCGTGACCTCGACGCCGTCGCATTTGGCGGCGAGGACGCGCCGGGCGGCGGCCGCGAAGCTTGCGACGGCAGCCTTGATCTCGTCCTCCGTCATTTTGCGGGAGCGGTTGTGATAGCCATAGAGCAGGTCGAAGAAAGGCGAGGCCGATATGCGGTCCTGGTCCTGCGGCTTCAGGCTGGTGTGGGTATGGGCGCCGGTGTCGCCGAGCTGGACGATGTAGCGGCAGTCGGTGCCCGCCGTGATCTGGCGCACCGCGTCGCGCAGCGGCACCACGAAGCGCTCGTCGTACAGGGACGGATACTCGAGCGGGGACATCCGCTCCTTGTTAACGCTGATCGTGGCCGAGATGATGCCGGCGACGCCGCTTTGGGCAAAACGGCGCTCGAAATGGATGAAGGCCGGGGACACCGTGCCGTCATAAAAGCAGTTCCTGCCGCCCATGGAGGAGCGCAGGACGCGATTGGTGAACGCGACGTTGCCAATTCGACACGGCTCGCGAAACATGGTGCCCTCGCTTCTCCCATAGGTTGCCCCATTGTCGGGCGCCGATGAAGCGGCTCATGCTGCCGCCGCAGGCGGCGAAGGGCTTCACAATGACCGCATCGACGACCTCATCGACTGGGGCAGAGCTTGAGCAACGCGTCAACTTTGGCGGCAACCAGCGCTGGTACGCCCGGGTGCTGCGGCCGACGTCGGAAGCCGAACTTCTGCAGATCCTGGCGCGGCACGGCGGGTCGACGGTGAAGGCGCTGGGGTCGGGCCATTCGTGGAGCAGCATCGGCGCCGACACCGATATCGCACTCGACATGTCGGCCTTCGCCGGTGTCGAGCCGGTCACGGCGGATGCCTCGGTGGTGCGCGTGGGCGCCGGCTGCCGATTGCAGGACCTGCTCGACCGCCTGCACGCCATGTCGGACCGCACGCTGCCGACGCTGGGCGCCATCACGAAGCAGACGATCTCCGGCGCCATCGCCACCGGAACGCATGGCTCGGGCCGGCCGAGCCTGTCGCACTTCGTGGTCCGCCTCTGCGCAGCGGTGTTCGATCCTGATACCGGCGCGCCGGTGATCAAGGAGTTCACCGAGGGTCCCGAGCTGCTGGCCGCGCGGTGCGGCCTGGGCTGCCTGGGGATCGTCGTTTCGGTCGACCTGCCCACCGTGCCGAAATATCTGGTGGCGGAGACCACGCGCAAATGCAGCAGCCTCGCCGATGCGCAGGCGCTGTTTGCCAAAAATCCCCTGACCAACTTCCTGTGGTTGCCTTACACCTGGACCGTCACGGCCTTCGAGCGGCGTGTCGCGCAGGAACGAACGCAATCGCCGGGCCAGCGACTGAAGGCGTTGTTCTTCCGCCTGTTCACCTTCGTGATGCTCGACGTCGTGTTCCATCTCCTGGTGATCGCGGCGCGCAAGTTCGGTCGGGCCGGCATCAAGCTGCTGTTCAGGATCGTTCCCAACACCATGCCGACGAACCGCACGCGCGTCGACGAATCGACACAAGTGCTCACCTTCAAGCATGACCTCTTCCGGCACGAGGAAATGGAGCTGTTCGTCGCCGAACGCCATCTCGGCCGGGCGACGGAATTCCTGCAGGCCGCGGTCGAAGCCTTCTCGCAGGCCGGCAGCCCGGCGTTGGCGACGCTGCGCGCCCAGGTCAGAGAGGCGGGGCTGTCGGACGACGTCGATGGCTTCGCGGGAAGCTACGTCCATCACTACCCGCTGTTCTTTCGCCGCGTGCCGCCGGAGGAGACGATGGTCTCGATGGGAGCGTCGATCGATGAGCCGGTCTATTCGATCTCGATCTTCACCTACGCCCCGCCGGGGCGGCGTGCGTCCTATTATACCTTCTGCTCGCTGGTGGCGCGGGTACTGCTGAAGCGGGTCGGCGCGCGTCCGCACTGGGGCAAGCACTTTCCGCTGGAACACGCCGACATCGCGCCGCTCTATCCGCGGCTCGAGGAGTTTCGCGCGCTCTGCCGACGCTACGATCGCGCCGGCATGTTCCGCAATGGCTACAGCTTCCGCGTGCTCGGCCTGGGTCGCCAGGGCGGCTGAATCACTGCGCCGCCTGGCGCACCATGTCGGCGCACTTCTCACCGATCATGATCGAGGGCGCGTTGGTGTTGCCGGCGACGATGCTGGGCATGATCGAGGCGTCGGCCACGCGCAGCCGCTCGATGCCATGCACGCGCAGCTGCGGATCGACCACGTCGTCGACCGCGCGGCCCATGCGGCAGGTGCCGACAGGATGCAGGTTGGAGACGCCGTTGGCGCGGATGTGGGCGCGCAGGCCGGGCTCGTCGGTGACGCCGGCGCCCGGCAGGATCTCCTCGACCACGAAGGGCTTCAGCGCCGCCTGCTGGCCGATGTCGCGGCAGATGCGCAGGCCCTGGATCATGGCGTTCCAGTCGTTGCTGCTCTTCAGGAAGTTGAAGCGGATCTCGGGCGCCGCCAGCGGATCGGCGGATTTCAGCCGCACCGTGCCGCGGCCGTCGGGCCTGAGATGCACCGGCGACAGGCCGAAGGCGGAGAAGGGCTGCGGCACCACGCCGTGGCGGTTCCGCTCCTTGATCGCCCAGGCGAACATGTTGATCTGCAGGTCCGGCCGCTCCAGCCGCTTGTCGCTGCGCACCAGGGCGCCGACATAGAGCCCCATGCTGGCGAGCGGCCCGGTGCGGCCGAAAGCGTACTGCATTCCGGCCAGGATGCGCCGCGGGAAGCTGTTTATCAGATCGTTCATGGTGACCGGCTGGGCGCACTTGTAGGCGACGTAGGTGTTGAAATGGTCGTGCAGGTTGCTGCCGACGCCCGGCATGTCCTTGATCACCTCGATGCCGTGCTTCCTGAGGTGCTCCGCCGGGCCCACGCCCGACAGCATCAGGAGCTGCGGCGAGCCGTAGACGCCGCCCGAGACGATGACCTCGCGGCTTGCGCGCGCCGTCTTCAGCCCATCGGGCGTGCGGTACTCGACGCCGACCGCACGGCCTTTCTCGATCAGCACGCGCGTGGCGTGCGCCGAGGTGGCGATGGTGAGGTTCTTGCGCGCCTTCGCCTCGCGCAGATAGGCCCGCGCACTCGACCAGCGCCGCGCCCGGTTGATCGTCGACTGGTAGTAGCCGACGCCTTCCTGGGTCCGGCCGTTGAAGTCGGGATTGGCCGGGATGCCGGCCTGCTGGGCGGCTTCGTGCATGGCCTTGGCCAAGCTAGGCTGCCAGCGATGGTCGGAGACTTTCAGCGGCCCGCCGACGCCGTGGAATTCGTCGGGCCCGCGCTCCTGGTCCTCGGCGCGTTTGAAGTAGGGCAGGACCGAATCGTAGTCCCAGCCCTCGCAGCCACGCTGGCGCCACTCGTCGTAGTCAGCGGCGTTGCCGCGCATGTAAACCATGCCGTTGATCGAGCTGGTGCCGCCTAGCACCTTGCCGCGTGGCTGGTACATGATGCGGTTGTTGAGCTCGGGCTCGGGCTCGCTGTCGAACATCCAGTTGACGCGCGGATTGTTGAACGTCTTGTGGTAGCCCAACGGGATGTGGATCCAGGGATAGCTGTCCTTTGGACCTGCCTCGAGCAGTAGCACGCGAAAACGGCCGTCCTCGCTGAGACGGCCGGCCACGGCACAGCCGGCCGAGCCGGCTCCTGTCACGATGAAATCGTACGCTTCGCCTTGCACCACGCCCCTCCCGCTTTCTTGAGGGGAGGGTAACTCACTTCCTCCCCAGCGCGGAGTCCGCGCTGGGGAGGTGTCCGCGCAGCGGACGGAGGGGTCATAAACACCTGTACTGCCTCATGACCCCTCCGCCCCTTCGGGGCACCTCCCCTTCGCGGAATCCGCGAAGGGGAGGCAGTTGACCTCAGCTCGCTACCGCATCCGCGCCGGGCTACGGCCGATCTTGTCGCCGCGGCTGTTGTACTGGTTGCCGTATTCGTCGGTGATGGCGACGCCGCGCGGCCTGTCGGGGCCGCCCATCATGCCCTGGGCCTGCTGGGGCTGCGTGCCATACTGCAGCTGGGCCCCCGAGCTGTAGTCGCTGCGCGACAGGCCGGCGGCGCTTTGGTTCTTGTTGGTCTGCGACAAAACGGTGGTCGAGCGCGTGCCGCCGCTGAGCGTGTCCTTGGCATTGGCGCTCGGGCTGCCGATGCTGCTTGCCGGCGCGGAACCGCCCGCACCGCCCGGGGCGCTGTTTGGGCCGGCGGGCATCATCTGCGCCAGCGCCACGCTGCCCGAAAGGGCCAGCACGCAGGCCGCGATCGTCGATGTCTTCAGCATGTCTTCCTCCTTTGCAGGTCGAGACAGTGACGAAACGCGCGGTGCAAGCGCGGCGTTGCGTGGCACGTCCCTTGCGATCCGGCAGGACGCGGGGCAAGAACGGCTGGTCCCGCCGCCCAGCCTGGAGCCGTCACATCTTCAATCTCTACCTCGCGCTCGGCGCGATGACGGTGCAGCAGACCTTTGCGACCCTGGGCCGCTCGACGGTGCCGCTGATCGCCGCCGCCATCATCGCTGATCTTCTAATCGATCCGGCTCTGGTGGGCGTCTATGTCGCCATCGGCGCTATCGCGGGTTTTCTGACGACCATGACCTGTGGCGGACTGATCGTCCGTTATGGCGCCATGCGCATGACCCAGGTCGGCATGCTGGCGCTGGCCGTCGGGCTGGCGCTGCCCGCCAGTGGCTGGCTACCGCTGTTCGCGTTGGGCGCCTTCGTCGGCGGGCTGGGACAGGCGCTCTCCACGCCCTCGAGCTCGCACCTGCTCGGCCGCTTGTCGCCGCCGCGTCTCGCGCCGCTGGTCTTCTCGATCAAGCAGACCGGCGTGCCAGCGGGCCTGATGGTCGCGGGCGTGGTGGCGCCAGTGCTGGCGACTGAGGCGGGCTGGCGCACGGCGCTGCTTTTGATCGCGGGCCTGTCGGCGCTGACGGCCGTGGTGCTGCAGCCGCTGCGCGCGCGCTTCGACGTCGACCGCGTGCCGGGTACGTCGCTGTCGCCAGCCGACATCCGCGCCAACGTCGCCTCGGTGCTGCGCGAGCCGGCGCTGCGCGCGATGTGCCTCGCCATGTTCAGCTTCGTCGGCCTGCAGTCGCTGTTCACCGGCTTCTTCGTGCTCTACCTGGTGCGCGGCCTGGGCTACGACCTCGAGCGCGCCGGCCTGGTGTTCGCCATCGCCGTGGCTGTGGCGGTGCCGGCGCGCATCGGCTGGGGCTGGCTCGCGGCGCGCCTGGTGCGGCCGGCGACACTGCTGTCGCTGCTCGGCATCGGCATGGCGATCTCGGCCGTGCTCGCCGCTGTCATCCATCCCGCCTGGCCGACCTGGCTCGCCACGCTGGTGGCCATCCTGTTCAGCACCACCGCCGTGAGCTGGCACGGTGTGCTTCTAGCCGAAGTGGCGCGCCTGTCGCCGGCCGGCCGCATCGGCGCCACGACCGGCGCGGTGCTGGCCTTCGGCGACGTCGGCGCGCTGGTGTTGCCGCTTCTGTTCAGCGGCGCGCTGACGCTGACGGGCAGCTACGCGCCGGGGTTTTTGATCGGCGGCCTGTTCACGCTGGCGGTCGGGCTGTGGGGCGTGTGGCGTCGTGTGAACCCTCTTCAACATCCTCCCCCGTCTTACGGGGGAGGGTAGGGAGGTGGAGAGCCACACAGAAGATCTATGAATCTATTGATCTGAAATCTGCTCGCACCTCGACTGGAGCCTGCCCCCTCCCGGCCTTCCCCGTAAGACGGGGAGGTGGGCTGGGCGTGGTGCCTACGCCCT
>JAKFVH010000266.1 GCA_021732285.1 Reyranella sp.
TGAAGAAGAAGTTTGCCGACCTCGGCTACTTCACCACCGGCAGCACGCCCGAGGCCTATCTCGAGAAGCTGAAGTTCGAGACCGAGCGCTGGACCAAGGTGGTCAAGGACAACAACATCAAGGTCGAGGGCTAGCGGGAGCGCGGGCCTCTGGCCCGCTCATGATGCGGGCCGGAGGCCCGCGCTCCCGTATCCATCGCGCGCACCAGCAGCTTCTTGAGGTCCGCGGCACTCAGCCGGTCGAGGTGCGCCAGCACCATCGGATAGCCGATGTAGTGGTCGGTGATGAAGAAGGTCTCAGGGTCGGCCTGCAGCAGGTGATCGCGCGTCTCGTCGCCGACCTTCAGCACGATCGACCGGCCGTCCTGGTGCAGGCGGGCCAAAAGCTTGCCTTTGTGGCGCCAAGCGAGCGTGCCGTAGGACGTGCCTTCCTCGACGCCCGCCAGTGCAGAAACCGTGCGGCGGATGACGGCGAGCGAGAGCTTGCGCGTGGCCATGGTGGGCCCGCAAAGTGCGCCGGCACGCTCAATGGGGGAAGAGAGAAATGGCGACCGCTTCGGCCGTTCCAGTTCCGGCATCGCATCTCGACGTCGCCCGTGACGCCGAGCCCGCCACCAAGGCCGCCAATGCAGCGCTGGCCGCCAGGCTGCCCTTCGCCGAGCAAAGCGATTTCGAGGCGGCCAAGCGCGGCCTGATCGCGCCGGTGCCCGAGGGCATGGTGAAGGCGGCGAGCGGCACCGTGCTGTGGAACTTGGGCGAATACGCCTTCATCGACGGCGAGCTGGCGCCGGCCACGGTCAATCCCAGCCTGTGGCGCATGGCCCGGCTCAACATGGCCAACGGCCTGTTCAAGGTCACCGACCGGCTCTACCAGCTGCGCGGCTTCGACATCGCCAACATGACGGTGATCGAGGGCGACAGCGGCCTGATCCTGATCGATCCGCTGACCACCGCCGAGGTCGCGCGCGCCGGACTGGCGCACTACTACACGCATCGCCCGAAGAAGCCGGTCGTCGCGGTGATCTACACCCACAGCCACGTCGACCATTACGGCGGCGTGCGCGGCGTGATCGACGAGGCCGACGTCAAGGCGGGCAAGGTCGCCGTCATTGCGCCTGACGGATTCATGGAGGCGGTGTCGGGCGAGAACGTGCTGGCCGGCCTGCCGATGGGGCGCCGCGCGCAGTTCCAGTTCGGCACCATGCTGCCGCGCGGCCCGCGCGGCCAGGTCGATGCCGGGCTGGGCAAGGGCATCGCCCGAGGCTCGACCGGCCTTATAGCGCCGACCATGAGCATCGTGCAGCCGGTCGAGGAACACACGATCGACGGCATCAAAATCGTCTTTCAGCTCGCGCCCGAGACCGAGGCGCCAGCCGAGATGCACATGTTCTATCCGCAGCTCGGCGTGCTCAACATGGCGGAGAACGCCTGTCCATTGCTGCACAACTTCATCCCGCTGCGTGGCGCCGTCGCGCGCGATCCGCGCATCTGGGCCAAGTACATCGGCGATGCCATCGCGATGTATGCGCCGCAGACCGAGGTCATGATCGGCCAGCATCACTGGCCAGTGTGGGGGCGCGAGGCCGTGCTCGATCATCTCGAATCGCAGCGCGACCTTTATAAGCACATCCATGACCAGACCTTGCGCCTGATGAACAAGGGCTGGCGGCCGGCCGAGATCGCCGAGGCGATCGACCTGCCGCCGGGACTGGCTGAGCGCTGGACGGTGCGCGGTTACTACGGCTCGGTCAGCCACAACGTGAAGGCGGTCTACCAGCGCTATCTCTCCTGGTACGACGCCAACCCCTGCAATCTCCATCCGCTACCGCCGGCGCGCGCCGCCTCGAAGTTCGTCGAGTACATGGGCGGCGCGTCGGCGGTCATCGCTCGCGCGAAGGCCGACTTCGCCAAGGGCGAATATCGCTGGGTGGCGCAGGTCATGAAGGAAGTGGTCTACGCCGATCCCAGGAACATCGAGGCGCGGGCGCTCTGCGCCGACGCCCTGGAGCAGATGGGCTACCAGGCCGAATCGGCGACCTGGCGCAACGCCTTCCTCTACGGCGCGCAGGAATTGCGCCACGGCGTCTTCCAGCTGCCGGTGCGCATCGCCATCGGCGCCGACACCTTGGCCGGCCTGTCCTCCGACATCTTCTTCGACCTGATGGCGATCCGGCTCGATCCGGCGAAGGCCGCCGGCCAGTCGATGGTGATCAACTGGCATTTCACCGACCGCGACGAGAAGCTGACGCTCTCCCTCAAGCATTCGACCCTGACGCATCGCCAGGGGGAATGGTCGGACAAGGCGACGGCATCGGTCGTCACCACGCGCGATACGCTTGATGCCATGGTGCTCGGCAAGCTCACGGCGCCTCAAGCCGTGCAGGCGGGCAAGCTCACGATCGAGGGCGACCCGACGCGGCTCGCCGTGCTGTTCACCGTTGTCGAGATGGAACCCAACCCGCTGATGTTCGACATCCTGACGCCGGGCGAGGGGCGACCTTAGTATCGCTGGTCGGACGCTTGACATCTCCTGGCGCCGCCCGTGTGATGCGCGATGAGGGAGAAACGCAAACAAGCGTCACTAGGGAGGACTTAAATGTCCAAGGGCATGATCGCCCGTCTTATGGGCGGGACGGTGGCTGCGATTGCAGCCTTGGGCCTGGCGGTTTCTGCTCAGGCCCAGGAAAAGAAAATCAAGATCGGCGTCGTCTACGACCTGACCGGGCCGCTCGCCGGCGGCGGGTCGGATCTGCACTACCTCGGCGCCAAGATCATGATCGACAACTTCATCAAGCAGGGCGGTGTCGAGGGCTACAAGATCGAGGCGGTCTATGCCGACGCCCAGAGCAAGCCCGACGTCGCCATCAATGAGGCCGTGCGCCTCATCGAGCAGGAAAAGGTCGACATGGTGCTGGGCTTCTACTCCTCGGCGCAGTGCGTGCCGGTGGCGGCGCGCGTCGAGCAGCTCAAGAAGTTCATGTGGATCACGACCTGCATCTCCTCGGCGGTGCTCGAGAACCGCAATCTCAAGTACGTGTTCCGCGCCCAGCCTTCGGGCTCGCAGTTCGGCGAAATGTCGATGGACTTCATCGAGAAGAACGCCAAGGAGAAGTTCGGCAAGGATCCCAAGGACCTGCGCGTGGCGATCATCCACGAGGACGGCGCCTACGGCGTCGACGTCTCCAAGGGCAACGAGGCCGGCGCCAAGAAGGCCGGCTTCAACATCGTGCTGAAGGAAGGCTATGCGGCGACCGCGCCCGACCTGTCGGCGCTGGTCACCAAGCTGAAGCGCGCGCGGCCCGATGTCATCTTCCACACCGGCTACAACCCGGACATCACGCTGTTCCATCGCCAGGCGCGCGAAGGCGGGCTGAAGTTCAGCGCCCTGATCGGCCATGGCGCGGGCTACGGCGTCTACACCAAGCTGAAGGAAGGCTTGGGCAACGACGTGAACTACTTCTACAACGTCGATCCGATCTCGATCTGGGAGACCAACCAGAAGTCGCTCGACCAGAAGCTGCTGCCGCTCATCAAGATGGTCGGCGAGGAGTATGACAAGGCCAAGCCCGGGACGACGATCCGCTCGGCCCATGTCGGCATGGCCGCGTCCAACACCTACCTGTTCTTCACCGAGGTGCTGGCGCCGGCGATCAAGAAACACGGCGGCATCGATCCCGACGCGCTGCGCAAGGCGGCCCTCGAGGTCGACGTGCCGGAGGGCGGCACCATGCTGGGCTTCGGCGCCAAGTTCGCCGGCGAAGGCTCGCCGGTCGCTGGGCAGAACATGCGGGCGGCCCCGGTCGTCGTGCAGTATGTCGACGACAAGGCCTACGTGGTCTGGCCGAAGAGCCAGGCGCAGAAGGACGCCGTCCTGCCATTCCCCGCCGGCACGGTGTACTCGGCCAAGTAGGAACACGCTTACACGGAGGCCTTGCGGCTGTGCTTGTCGTCGAAGGTTTGGTCAAGCGTTTCGGCGGATTCACAGCCGTCAGCAACGTGTCCTTCAAGGTCGATCAGGGCGAGATTCTCGGCCTGATCGGCCCCAATGGCTCGGGCAAGAGCACGATCTTCAACATGCTGTCGGGCACGTTCCCGCCGTCGGCCGGCTCGATCGTCTTCGAGGGCCACGAGATCGGCGGACTGCCGCCGCATCGCATCATCAATCGCGGCATCGGCCGGACCTTCCAGATCCCGCGTCCGTTCCGCCGGCTCACCATCTTCGAGAATGTCGAGCTCGCGGGCTATTACGGCCAGGGCGGGCACAATCGGGCGAGGGCCGACGAGGCCGCCGAACGCGCGCTCGCCATGGTCGGCCTGCCGACCGATCGCCAGTCGCTTGTCGATGGGCTGGGCGCCGCCGGCCTGAAGAAGCTCGAGCTCGCCAAGGCGCTCGCCACCGGTCCCAAGCTCCTGCTGGCCGACGAAAGCCTGGGCGGGCTGGACGAGCACGAGATGGACCAGGCGGCCGACATGCTGCGCAAGATCCGCGACGAGCTCGGCATCACCATCATCTGGGTCGAGCACATCATGGGCGTGCTGATGCGCGTCGTTGATCGCGTCATGGTGCTCGATCACGGCGAGAAGATCAGCGAAGGCCTGCCGAGCGCGGTCTCCAGCGATCCCAAGGTGATCGAGGTCTATCTCGGAACCGACGCCGACGCCACGCAAGCGGCCGCGGCCGAGGCGCGCCGCTGATGCTCGAACTGAAATCCCTCGACGCCGGCTACGGCAGCTTCCAGGCGCTGTTCGGCGTCAATCTCGAGGTCAAGGCGGGCGAGGCCGTTGGCGTGATCGGCCCCAACGGCGCCGGCAAGACGACGCTGATGCGCGTGATCTCCGGACTGATCCGGCCGACGCGCGGCACCATCGCCATGGAGGGCACCGACGTCGTGGCGACGCCGGCTCATCTCATCGTCGGCCTCGGCATCGCCCATGTGCCGGAGAACCGGCGGCTGTTCCCGCGGCTCACGGTCGAGGACAACCTCAAGATGGGCGCCTACATGCCCAAGGCGCGCGCCAAGTTCGCCGAGCGGCTGGAGGTCGTGTTCGACCTCTTTCCGCGCATGAAGGAGCGGCGCCACCAGATGGCGGGCACGATGTCGGGCGGCGAGCAGCAGATGTGCGCCATCGGCCGCGCGCTGATGAGCGATCCCAAGCTGCTGCTGCTCGACGAGCCGTCCGCCGGGCTGGCGCCGGTCGTCGTCCAGCAGGTCTTCGAGCTGGTCCGGCGCATCCGCTCGGGCGGGCTCACCGTGCTGATCGTCGAGCAGAACGTGCAGCAGGTTCTGAAGGTCGTCGACCGCGCCTATCTCCTGGAGGCCGGCACCATCCGCGCCACCGGCAGCGCGCAGGAGATGCTGGCAAGCGACCTGGTCAAGCAGGCGTATCTCGGTGTGTAGGAAGCGAAGCGACAAACGCCTTCCTCCCCTTCGCGGAACCCGCGAAGGGGAGGTGCCCGCGCAGCGGGCGGAGGGGTCATGGGCGACAACGCCTTTGCGGCTCATGACCCCTCCGTCGCCGTATAACGGCGACACCTCCCCATCGCGGGTTCCGCGATGGGGAGGGACGACGAAACGGAGGATCGCCTGATGCAGTCATTCCTCGAGATCTTCGACATCTACCTCCTCGAGGCGATGGTGAACGGCATCCTGCTGGGCGGCCTGCTCGCGCTGCTGGCGCTCGGGCTCAACCTGATCTTCGGCGTCATCGACGTGACGTGGATCTGCTACGCCGAGCTGGTGATGATCGGCATGTACGGCATGTACTTCCTCGTTCAGTACTACGGCCTGTCGTATTACGTCGCCGCGCCGCTCGCGATCGTTCTGGTGGCGATCCTGGGCGCCCTGCTGCACTACCTGGTGATCGCGCCGCTGCTCTCGGCGGCGCCGATCAACCAGCTGCTGGCCACCGGCGGCGTGCTGTTCGTGCTGCAGAGCTTCGCCACCGTGGCTTTCGGCGTTGACTTCCGCAATCTCGGCATCCGCCTGCCGGTGCTGGCCTTCGCCGACATGCATTTCAGCTACTCGCGGCTGCTCGCGTTCGGCGCAGCGCTGATCGGCATGGTGGTGGTCTACTTCTTCATGACGCGCACCTACACCGGCACCGCCATCCGCGCGATCTCGCAGGACCGCCAGATCATGGCACTGATGGGCGTCGACACGAAGAAGATCTACCTCATCACCTCGGCGCTGGGCGGCGCGCTGGCCGGGCTGGCGGCCTGCCTGCTGGTGCTGCAGTACGACGTCCATCCCTTCGTCGGCCTGTCGTTCGGGCCGATCACCTTCCTGATCTGCGTGCTGGGCGGGCTGGGCAATTTCGTCGGCGGCTTCGTGGCGGCCTTCGTGTTCGCCGAGATCATCTCGCTGGGCGGGCTCTTCTCCGATCTCGAATGGGGCTATGTGCTGGCCTTCGGCTTCTTCATCGTCATGATGTTCGTGCGGCCCAACGGGCTGCTGGCGAAGCGCTCATGAACGCCCGTCTCGCCTGGCCGGTCGGCGTCGTGGCGCTGATTGCGCTGCCCTTCGTCTATCGCGATCCCTACCACCTGCACATCCTGATCCTCATCCTGATCTGGTCGTTCGCCTACACCTCGTGGTCGATGATGGGGCGCTTCGGCCTGGTGTCGCTGGGCCATGGCGGCTTCATGGGGGTCGGCGCCTACGTGACGGCGCTGCTGTGGAACCATCTCGGCGTCTCGCCGTGGATCGGCATCCCGATCGCGCTCGTCTGCGCCGGCACCTTGGCGCTGGTCGTGGCCTATCCGTGTTTCCGCTTCCGCATCACCGGCCACTACTTCGCGCTGGTGACGCTGGCGCTGTCGGGCATCGTGCTGCAGGTCATCACCGCGACGCGCGACTGGACCGGCGGCTCACTGGGCTACACGCCGGAACGGACCAAGGGCAACAACATCGTGGCGCTGCAGTTCGACGACAAGACGGTGTGGTACCTGATCGCGCTCGCCGTCTGGCTTTGCGGCCTGCTGATCTGGCATTGGGTCGACCGCAGCATGTCGCGCTACGCCATGGAGGCGATCTCCGAGGACGAGGACGCGGCAGCCGCGGCCGGCGTCAACGTCACCTTCGAGAAGCTCAGGATCACCGTGATCAGCGCGCTGATGACGGCGCTCGCGGGCGCGCTCTACTGCCAGTACCAGATGTTCATCTCGCCCGACACGGTGAGCGGCATCGCCGTTTCCCTGCAGATGGTGTTCGCGGTCGTGGTCGGCGGCATCTACGTGGCGCTCGGCCCCACCGTTGGCGCCATCATCACGCTGCTGCTGGCCGAGTTCCTGCGCATCTTCTTCGGCACCAAGGCGGTCGGCTGGGACAACCTGGTCTACGGCGTGCTGCTGGTGCTGTTCATCATCTTCCTGCCCAAGGGCATTTTAGGCAGCCTGCTGGAGCGGGTCAGGCGGCGGCCGCCGCCCGCCGCAATGCCGCAATCGCAAGCGGCGCCGCTCGGCCGCGCACCGTAAGGGTCGGCAGCGGCTCGGTCTCCAGGCCGGCCGGCAGGACCGTCTCGGCGAGCAGTTCGGCCGAGACCAGCACGTCACGGCCATATGCCTTTGTCGCTTCGAGCAGCCGGGCCGCCACGTTCAGCGTATCGCCGACATAGGCGATCTCGCGCCGCACGTCGCCGATTTCACCGGTGACGATCTCGCCACAATGCAGGGCGGCGCGGAACTCGGGCATGGCACCGAAGCGCCTGCGATACCGCTCGCCGTTGGCGGCGATGAGGTCATGCGCAAGAAACGGGCAGGCGAGACACTCGCCGTCGGCCAGCGCGCGCCTCGTGGGCCAGGTCAGGATCATTTCGTCGCCGACATACTTGTGGATCTCGGCATCGCATTCGAGCGCTGCCTCGGTGACGTCGGTAAGAAAATCGTTCAGCAGCTCGTGGAAGCGGATCGGTCCCAATCGCTCGGCGAGACCGGTCGAATCCTTCATGTCGATCAGCAGGAAGACGCGCTCTTCGCGCTTGGGCTGCACGTAGCGGCCGGTCAGCAGGTTCTTGAACGTGCTGTATCCCAGCAACCCGCCCACCGCGAACACGAGGTTGAGGATGAGCGACATGACGACGGAGAAGACGATCGATACCTGAAAGAGCGCATCGATGCTGATCGGGTCGTGGGTGAGCGGCAGGGTCAGCGTCCGGCTGATGAACAGGCCGGAGATGATGACCGCGAGATAGAGCACGACCTTCAGGCCGAAGTAGAGGGCCAGCGGCAGACGCCTCAGTCGCCGGATGGAGCGCAGCCTCTGTCCCTTGAGCTCGTAGAGCAGCAGCGGCGTGGCGATGAGTAGAGACGTGAAAGCGCCGATGAACAACGACACCGAGATGGTGTCGGATCGCGACGGCGAAGAAGGCGCTGATCACAGCACTTATCAGGCTGACCCGCAGGAAGATCAGCCATTCCCAGCGGGCGCGATTCGAGGTCCTCATGCCGTCCGTCGCGACGAGCCGCTCGAGAGGGCGCGGGCAAAGGTGGCGTGGTCGACATTGCCGCCCGAGCATACGACGGCGACGGCGCGACCCGTCACGGGCAATTTGCCGGTGAGGGCGGCGGCCAGCGCCACAGCGCCGCCCGGCTCGACCACCAGCTTGAACTCTCGGAAGGCCGTCTCCATGGCGTCGAGCACCTCGTCATCGGTGACGACCAAGCCTGGTCCCAAAAGCTGCTTGGCAAGCGGAAAGGTGACGTCACCCGGCGTTGGCGCCAGCAGGGCATCGCAGATCGAGCCCGAGAGCTTGTCGTTCTTCTGCTTGGTGCCGCTCGCCAGCGAGCGGGCGAGATCGTCGAAGCCCGCGGGCTCGCCGGCATGCACGCTGGTGCCAGGGCTGAGCCCTTTCACGGCGAGCGCGATGCCGGTCGACAGGCCACCGCCAGAGCAGGGCGCGGCCACGGCATCGAGCGTGACGCCCAGCGCCTTGGCCTGCTCGACGATCTCCAGCCCGGCCGTGCCCTGGCCAGTCAGGATCCACGGATGATCGTAGGGCGGCACGACCGTGGCGCCGGTCTTCTGGGCGATGCCCATGCCGATCTCTTCACGGCTTTCCTTGACGCGGTCGTGCAGCACCACTTCGGCGCCCGAGGCCTTGGTGTTGGCGATCTTGAGCGCGGGCGCGTCGGCCGGCATGACGATGGTGGCCTTCATGCCCATCAGGCGCGCGGCCTCGGCAAGCCCCTGCGCGTGGTTGCCCGACGACCAGCCGACGACGCCCTTTTTGCGGTCGGCCTCGCTCATCGAGGCGAGGAAATTATAGGCGCCGCGCAGCTTGAACGAGCCGGTGCGCTGCAGGCACTCGGCCTTGATGAACAGGCGCCCGCCCAGCCGCGCATTGACGCGCGCGTTCTCGAGCAGCGGCGTGCGGATGGCGACGCCCTCGAGGCGGCGGGCGGCGGCTAAAACATCGTCGAAGGTGGCGGACGCGGACATCAGGAAACACCTAGCAAAGCGGGAAGATGGGAAAGGTCGTCGATCGTGGCCACGGCCTTGCCGGGCAGATTGTCGTCGGGCGCGCGGGCGCGATTGACCCACACGGTGGCGAAACCAAAGTGCGCGGCGCCATGCGCGTCCCAGCAGTTGGACGACAGGAAGCACACTTTGTCGGGCTTCACGCCGCAATGCTGCTCGACCAGGCGATAGACGCGCGCATCGGGTTTGAACACCTTCGCCGCGTCGACGCTCAGCACGGCCTCGAAGTGGAGCCCGGACGCAGCCACCATGGGGTCGAGCATCTCGGGATTGCCGTTCGACAGGATGGCGAGCCGCTTGCCGGCGCGCGTCAGCCTGTCGAGCATGGCCGGCACTTCGGGGAAGGCATCGAGCGCGAGATAGGCGCTCATCAGCTTCTCGCGCACGCTGCCATCGCTGATGCTGTGGGCGGCGAGGCAATGGTCGAGTGCTTCGCCGGTCACCTGCCAGAATTTGTCGTAGACACCCATGCTGTTGCGCAGCCAGGTGTATTGGATCTGCTTGTTGCGCCACAGGTCGGCCAGAGCGTCGGCCTTCGGGCCGATTGCGGCGCGATGGCGGGCGACGGCCGAGTTGAAGTCGAACAGCGTGCCATAGGCGTCAAAGACGCATATCTCGGTGGCGGCGAGGGCCGCGGTCATGAATTGCTCCGGTCGGGGTCTGACCGTAGGCTAACAAGCATGTTCATCGCCATCGTTCAAATTCCCATGACCAAGCGGCCGCGTGACGCGGCGGTCGAGGCGGCCGCCAAGTCGGCGCCAACCTACACCGCGCTCGGCGCCAAGGGACTGGTGAAGAAGTACTACCTCAACGGCGAGGCCGGCGGCGGCGGCGTCTATCTCTGGCAGTCGGAGGCCGCGGCCCGCGCCTGGTATACGCCGGACTGGGAGAAGCGCATGGAGGCCGCGTTCGGCGCCAGGCCGACCGTGACCTATTATGACAACCACGTTGTGGTCGATAACGAGACGGGCAAGGTCCACGTCGACGGCCGCGATACTTAAAGAGAGGAAACGCACATGCAGAAGCGCAAGCTGGGCCGCACGGGCCTGGAAGTATCGGTATTGGGTTACGGCGCGGGCGCCGTCGGCGGGCTGTTCACCAAGGGCGCGGCGGCCGACCAGGAACGCGCGATCGCGCGCGCCATCGAGGCCGGCATCAACTATTTCGACACGGCCGCGCTCTACGGCAACGGCGAGTCCGAGAAGAATCTCGGCCGCGTGCTCAAGGCGCAGAAGGCGAACGTCGTGGTCGGCACCAAGGTGCGCCTGTCGGCCGAGCATCGCGCCAATGTCGGCAAGGCGATCGAGCAGGGCATGAACGACAGCCTTTCCCGCATGGGCTGGGACCATGTCGATCTCTTCCAACTGCACAATCCGCTGGTCGCCAAGGATGACGGCGACAAGCTCGCCATCGACATCGCGTTGAACGAGGTCGCTCCGGCGCTGGAGAAGCTCAAGAAGGCGGGCAAGACGCGCTTCATCGGCTTCAGCGGCGTCGGCGAGACGGCGGCGCTGCATCAGGCCATCGATTCGAAGCTCTTCGATACCGTGCAGGTCGTCTACAACGCGCTCAATCCCAGTGCCGGGGGCGCCATGCCCAAGGGCGCGCCGGGCCAGGATTACGGCCGGCTGCTGGAAAAGGCCAAGGCGGCCGACATGGGCACCATCATCATCCGCGCGCTGGCGGGCGGCGCGCTCTCCGGCACCGAGCAGCGCCATCCGCTGGCCATGCAGTCGGTCGATCCCATCGGCTCGGCGCCCAACTTCTCGGGCGACGTCACGCGCGCCAAGGCGCTCGAGCCGCTGGTGCGCGACAGCGGCTCGTCGAACCTGACCGAGCTCGCCGAGCGCTTCGTGATCGCCCATCCCGCGGTGTCGACCATGCTGGTCGGCTACTCGACGCTCGATCACCTCGAGGCGGCGATCGCCGCGGTCAACAAAGGGCCGCTACCCGACGCCGTATTGAAGAAGATCGCCTAGGATCGCCCCACCGCCGGCGGCACCGTCTTGAACGGGCCGTTCAGGCGGTCGCGATAGACCACCACGCCTTCCATGATGCGCTGCACGTAGTCGCGCGTCTCGCGGAAGGGGATCATCTCGATCCAGTCGACCATGTCGATCTTGCCGTTGCGCGGATCGCCCATCGTCTCCAGCCAGCGCGCCACGCGATTGGGGCCGGCGTTGTAGGCGGCCGCCGCCAGTTCGTAGGAGCCGCCGAAGCGACGCAGCATGTCCGTCAGGTACTGGCTGCCGAGCTGCACGTTGTAGGCCGGATCGCGCGTGAGCTTGTCCTGGACAAAGGGAACGCGGAGCTTTTCCGCGACGTCGCGCGCCGTGCTGGGCAGCAGCTGCATCAGGCCGAGCGCGCCCGAAGAGGAGACCGCGCCGGCATTGAACGCGCTTTCCTGCTTTGCGAGGGCGAGCGCCAGCGCCCGCTCGACAGCGCCGGTGGCGCCGAGATCCACCACCGGAAATGCAGTGTCGAACAGCACGACGCCGCTTGTGGTGGCGCGCCGCGCGATGGTGAGCGCCACGTCCGGCCGCTTCAGCTCGACCGCGAGTTGGGCCAGCAAGGCGGTCTCGCCGGGCGCGGTGACCATGCGCGCGAGCTGCAGCAGGAACGGCCGCGCGCGCTCGTAGTCGCCGGCCTGGCCGAGATAGCGCGCCATGGTCACGAGCTCGCGGCCGCCCAGCGTCTGGCGGTCGGAGTCGGAAGCGACGGGATCGCTCGGCAGGCGCGCCGACGTGTTCGGCAGCTTGCGTGCAGCCAGCTGGCCGTAGAACGTCTGGCCCATGGCGGAAGCGCGGCTGTACCAGTCGTTGGCCTCCTTCGACCGACCGGCCGTTTCGTGAGTGCGGCCCAGCCAATAGGCAGCGCGACTCTTGGAGATGTCGGTCGTGACGCCGTCATGCAGCGTCTGGAAATGTTTCTGGGCGTCGGCGGTCTTCTTGAGATGCCGGAGCGCAATCCAGCCGGCGAGGAATTCCGCCTCGGCGAACGCCACGCCGCGCGTCAGGCCGTGCGGCACCACGATGGCGTAAGCGTCCGCTGCGCGCCCGGCGGCTAAAAGATCGCGGGCGACCTGGTTGCGCTCGTTCCACCACGCATCGTTCTGGTTGGCGACCGGCTTGGCCAGAAGCGCTCGCGCGTCGTCGAGGCTGCCGGTGCGGCGCATCCACTGGGCACGCTCGAGCTTGATGGCGGGTTCGTCGAGCTTGGCCGCCGGCACGCCGCGCAGCACGGTCACGGCATCGGCGGCTTTGGTCGCCATCGCCAGACGCGCATTGGCAAGCGGCTGGTAGTCGGGCGGCAGCTTGGCTGAAAGATCGCGCGCGACCGGCGCCTTGCCTTCGCGCATCAAGCGGTCGAAGCGGGCGATCTGGTCCTCGCCACTCAGCAGATGGCCGTAGCGGTTCAGGAACTCGGTCTCGTCGGCGTTGCGGAAGGTGGCGTTGCGCCAGCTGTCGCTCGCGAACTTCTTCAGGTCGTTGGGGCTCGCCGCCTGGGCCGCTTCCATGCGGCGCATGTGGCCGGTGCTGGTGAGCGGCGGGAAGGCGGTAAAGTAGCGGAAGACCTCCGACGGCGGCGTCTCGGGACCGATGCGGTCCTCAGCCTGGCGGCGCAGCACCTCGGGCTCGGGCCAGTCAGGCTGTTCGCGCAGGAAGCGCCAGGTGTTGGCGAACCCAGCTTCGGTCTTGGGACCTACCCTCAGGATGCTCCACTCGACATAGCGGTCGAGCAGGGTGTGGCGGAAGTTGGCGACGGCGGCGCGGGCATCTGCCCAGCGGCTTTCGTCGACGGCCTTGAGGGCGGCGGCGAGCGAAGCCGCCTCGGCCGGGGTGAGCGGCTTGGCCGAACCGCTCAGCGCCTGCGCCGTTTCACTGGGCGCCGGCGGGGGAATGATGCCCGTGCCCTCGTTGATCGGCTGGGTGGCTTCGGCTGGCGGCACCGCAGGCTTGGGTGCCGGCGCGGCCGTCGATCCGCCGTTCGGCACGCGCCGGATACCGGTGTCGGGAGTGCCGCTGGCCGGCTGGTCGCTGCTCTGGCCGCGCAGAATGGTGACGCCGCCCTGTTGGGCTTGGCCGGATTGCGCCGCGGTCAACGCAGCGAGGACGAGGAGGGGGTAGAGAGGACTTTTCACGCTAGGAATCGTAGGCAGGGAGTTGCGGCATCACAATGGCAAGTTGCTCACCTTGCCGGGACAAGGGGTGAAGCCTAGACTGCCCGATCCAAGAAGAATCGGAGGGGAAAGCCATGTTCACCGGGTCGCTCGTCGCGCTGATCACCCCGTTCAAGAACGGATCGGTCGATGAGAAAGGCTTCGAGAAGTTCGTGGCCTGGCAGATCAAGGAAGGTACCGACGGCCTCGTGCCGTGCGGCACCACCGGCGAATCGCCGACGCTCTCCATGGAAGAGCACAAGCGGGTGATCGACATCTGCATCGCCGCCGCCAAGGGCACCGGCGTGCCGGTGATCGCCGGCACCGGCTCGAACTCGACCGAGGAGGCGATCGAGCTCACCAAGCACGCCAAGAAGGCCGGCGCCGACGCCGCCATGCTGGTCGTGCCCTACTACAACAAGCCGACCCAGGAAGGCCTGTTCCAGCATTTCAAGACGGTGGCCGAAGCCGTCGACATCCCGATCCTGCTCTACAACGTGCCGCCGCGCACCGGCGGCGACATGCAGGTCGACACCGTGGTGCGCCTGTCGCAGGTCAAGAACATCATCGGCATCAAGGACGCGAGCTACGACATGGCGCGCCCGACGCTCACCAAGCTCAGGGCCAAGAAGGGCTTCCTGCAGCTCTCGGGCGAGGATGCCAGCGCCATGGGCTTCATGGCCCAGGGCGGCGACGGCTGCATCTCGGTGACCGCCAACATCGCGCCGCGGCTCTGCGGCGACATGCATGACGCCTGGAAGAAGCGCGACCTCGACAAGGTGTTCGAGATCCAGGATCGGCTGATGCCGCTGCACAAGGCGCTGTTCGTCGAGACCAGCCCCGCGCCCGTGAAGTACGGCGCCGAGCTGATCGGTCAGTGCAGCGCCAAGCTCCGCCTGCCGCTGGTCGAATGTACCGACGCCACCAAGAAGCAGGTGCGCGACGCCATGGTCCATGCGGGCCTGATCAACTAGTAAGAGTTCACCTTGGCAAAGAAACCGGAGCTGGACCGCACGGTAGTGGCCCAGAACCGCAAGGCGCGGCACAACTACTTCATCGAGGAGACCTTCGAGGCCGGGCTCGCGTTGACCGGCACCGAGGTCAAGTCGCTGCGCGGCGGGCGCAGCACGATCGCCGAATCCTACGTGACGGAAGAGGGCGGCGAGGCTTGGCTGGTCAACGCCAACATCCCGATCTACGCGTCGGGCAACCGCTTCAATCACGAGCCGCGCCGGCCGCGCAAACTCCTGCTGCATCGCGCCCAGATCAACAAGCTTATAGGCGCCATCCAGCGCGAGGGCCGCACCGTCGTGCCCTTGCAGGTCTATTTCAACCCGCGCGGCCGCGCCAAGATCGAGATCGCGCTCGCCACCGGCAAGCAGGCGCACGACAAGCGCCAGTCGATCAAGGACCGCGACTGGCAGCGCCAGCGCTCAAGGTTGTTGAGCCACAGACGTTAAGGGAGCGCGGGCCTCCGGCCCGCATCATGAGCGGGCCGGAGGCCCGCGCTCCCATGGAGAACACGATCAATGCTCCTCACCGAAGAACAGACCCTCATCCGCGACACCGCGCGCGCCTTCGCGCAGGAGAAGGTGGCGCCGCACGTGCGCGCCTGGGAGGCGGCGGGCGAGATCCCGCGCGCGCTGCTCACCGAGATGGGCGAGCTCGGCTTCATGGGCATGTGCGTGCCGGCCGAATGGGGCGGCGCCGAAGCCGGCATGGTGTCCTATGTGCTGGCGCTGGAGGAGATCGCGGCCGCCGACGGCGGTCTCTCCACGGTGATGAGCGTCAACAACTCGCCCGACTGCGCCGCGCTGCTGGCCTACGGCTCGCCCGAGCAGAAGGAGCGCTGGCTGAAACCGTTGGCGCGCGGCGAGATGCTGGGCGCCTTCTGCCTCACCGAGCCTCAGGCGGGTTCCGATGCCTCAAACCTCAAGACTCGGGCCGAGCGGCGCGGCAACGGCTGGGTGCTGAACGGCGTAAAACAGTTCATCACCTCGGGCCGCACGGCCGACATGGCGCTGGTCTTCGCCGTCACCGATCCGGCGGCCCCCAAGCGTGGCATCTCCTGCTTCATCGTGCCGACCAAGACACAAGGCTATCGCGTCGCCTCGATCGAGAAGAAATTGGGGCAGAAATCGTCAGACACCTGCCAGATCGCCTTCGAGGATTGCGCCGTCGGCGCCGACTCCATGCTTGGCCAGGAAGGCGAGGGCTACCGCATCGCACTCGCCAACCTCGAAGCAGGCCGCATCGGCATCGCTGCCCAGGCCACCGGCATGGCGCGCGCCGCCTTCGAGGCCGCGCGTGCCTATGCCGGCGAACGCGAGGCCTTCGGCACCAAGATCATCAACCACCAGGCGGTGCAGTTTCGCCTCGCCGACATGGCCACCAAGGTCACCGTGGCGCGCCAGATGGTGCTGCATGCGGCAACGTTGCGCGACGCCGGACGTCCATGCCTCACCGAAGCCGCAATGGCGAAGCTATATGCATCCGAGATGGCCGAGGAGGTGTGCTCGGCTGCAATTCAGGTCCACGGCGGGTACGGCTACGTTTCGGACTACCTGGTGGAGAAGATCTGGCGGGATGTTCGCGTTTGCCAGATCTATGAAGGGACCAGCGACGTCCAACGCATCTTGATCGGTCGGGGATTGTCAGCTTTGTAACGCCCGAATCCCTTGTTCCCGGGCCTTCCCCGTGCGAAACTCAGCTTGTGTGAAGGCAAGAAGACCGCAAAAAGCGGTTGGGGGGCAGGGGGAGCCGGGCGACGGATGGTCGGTCGTGCGCCGTAATTCTGTAGTTGTCGTTGCCATCGCCGCAGCGCTGCTGTCGGCGACGGGCGTTGCTGTCGCCGGAGACAAGGACAAGCCGGCCATCAAGTCCGGGGATTTCGGGCCCATCCCGTCCCGCATCATCCAGATGCAGACCGCCTTCAATCCGGCGCTGCCCGGATCGGGTGAAGGCGTTCGGATCTTCACACGCACTGTAAAGCACATGTCCGGCGGCACCTTGGCGATCAAGATCGTCGAGCCCGGCCGCATCACGCCGACCGCCGACATGCTCGACGCGGTGATTGCGGGCGACCTCGAAGCCGCCTTCACCTGGTCGGGCTACGCCGCCGCCAAGGCTCCCGTGTTCGGCGTGTTCGCCACCGTGCCGTTCGGCCCGGGCCCCGAGGACATGACGTCGTGGATGCTCGAGGGCGACGGCAGCCGCATCCATCGCGAGGCCTACGAGAAGCTGGGCGTGGTCGGCATCCCCTGCGGCATCCAGGGCGCCAAGGGTGGCGGCTGGTTCCGCACCGAGCTCAACACCGTGGCCGACTTCAAGGGCCAGCGCCTGCGCTTCGGCCGCTACGCCGGCGAGGTCATAGCCAAGCTCGGCGCCACCCAGGTGCCGCTGCCGCCGGGTGAGTTCTTCTACAAGCTGCAGCAGGGCCAGGTCGACGGCGGCGAGATGTCGACACCCGCCATCGATGCCGCGCTCGGCTTCGACAAGCTCGGCCTGCCTTACTACATGCCGGGCTGGCAGCAGCCCTCGGCCGTGCTCGATTTCCTGATGCGCAAGGACAAGTGGGAGACGCTGTCGCCCATGCTGCGCATCCAGCTCGAGACGGCCTGCCGCGCCAACATCGCCTGGATGCTGAGCCGCTCGCCGCATCTGCAGGGCCTGGCGATGGAGAAGCTCAAGGAGTCAGGGGTCGTCATCAAGCAGTGGTCGCCCGACCTCCTGAAGGTGTTCCGCGCCAAGTCCGAAATTGTCCTAAAGGAACAGGCCGAGCGCGATCCGGATTTTGCCGCGGCGCTCGCCAACCAGCGCGCCTTCATCGGCCAGAGCATCGACTGGCGGAAGATGTCGCGGCTGCCGTAACGCCCTTCCTCCCCAACGCAGTTGGGGAGGTGGCCCGAAGGGCCGGAGGGGTCGAGGCTTTCATCGATAGGGGTGCATGACCACTCCGTCCGCTGCGCGGACACCTCCCCAAGCGTCGCTTGGGGAGGAAGGTGATGCCTTGCACGGCAGCGTCCGTCCGGGCAGTTTGGCCCGGCATGACGATCCTTTCCTCCCAGGTCGACACCCGCTCCGACACCTTCAAGCGCAACGCCGAGGCGATGCGCGCCCTGGTCGCCGACCTCAAGGCCCGCACCGACAAGGTACGCCTGGGCGGCGGTGAGGACTCGCGCAAGCGCCACGTCGCGCGCGGCAAGCTTCTGCCGCGCGAACGCGTGCGGGCATTGCTCGACCCCGGCTCGCCCTTTCTAGAGCTGTCGCCCTTGGCGGCGATGGACATGTACGACAACGAGGCGCCGGGCTCGGGCGTCATCACCGGCGTCGGCCGGGTGAGCGGCGTGGAATGCGTGATCGTCTGCAACGACGCCACGGTGAAGGGCGGCACCTACTATCCCATGACGGTTAAAAAGCATCTCCGCGCCCAGGAAGTGGCACAGGAGAACCGCCTACCTTGTATCTACCTCGTCGACTCGGGCGGCGCCAACCTGCCGCAGTGGCCCGAGGTGTTCCCGGATAAAACCCATTTCGGTCGCATCTTCTACAACCAGGCCAACATGTCGGCGCAGGGCATCCCGCAGATCGCCGCGGTGATGGGCTCGTGCACGGCGGGCGGCGCCTATGTGCCGGCGATGAGCGACGAGACCGTCATCGTGCGCAAGC
>JAKFVH010000088.1 GCA_021732285.1 Reyranella sp.
GGATGTCGAGGCGGTTGGAGAGGGCGATCTCGACGCGGGCGGCGAGCCGGGCCAGGCGCTGCGGGCCGTCGAACGGCTTGCCCTCGAGGTCCTGGATCCAGAAGGTGTCGAGCGCCATGCCGTTGGCGAGCGTAAAGATCTTGGCGTCGACGATGTTGGCGCCGCTGATCGCCATGGCGCCGGCAAGGCGCGCGAACAGGCCGTGGGTGTCCAGCGTGTAGATCGTCACCTCGGTGACCGAGCGTTCGCCATCGATGCGGTGCTCTATGGCGAGCGGCTGGCGCTCGCGCTCGGCGCGGCGCACCAGCTCGGCCTGGCGCGCCAGCGTGTCGGGATCGAACGACAGCCAATACGGGGCATAGCCGCGCGCGAAATGCTCCTCTTTCTCGGCATCGCTCCAGCTCGCAAGCCTTGTCGCGACCTCGGCCTGGATCTGCTTGATGCGCTCGCCGCGGCCGCCGGCCAGGGTGCCGCCCGACAGGACCTGCTCGGTGGCATGGTAGAGCTGGCGCAGCAGCGCGGCCTTCCAGCCGTTCCACACGTTGGGCCCGACGGCGCGGATGTCGCACACCGTCAGCACCAGCAACAGGCGCAGGCGCTCGGGCGACTGCACCAGGGCAGCGAAGGTGTCGATGGTCTTGGGATCCATCAGGTCGCGCTGGAAGGCGGTGCCCGACATGGCGAGGTGGTAGCGCACCAGCCACGCCACGGTCTCGGTCTCGGCGGCGCTCAAGCCGAGCCGCGGCCCGAGCTGCAGGGCGACGTCGGCGCCCAGCACCGAATGATCGCCGCCGCGGCCCTTGGCGATGTCGTGCAGCAGCACGGCGAGATAGAGCACCGGCCGCGACAGGATCTTGTGCACCACGTCGGCCGACAATGGATGGTCTTCCTTCAGCGTGCCGTTCTCGATCTTCGAGAGGATGCCGATCGCCCGGATGGTGTGCTCGTCGACCGTGTAGGTGTGATACATGTCGTGCTGCGTCTGGGCCACGACACGACCGAAATCGGGCACGAAACGGCCGAACACGCCGGCCTCGTTGAGGCGCCGCAAGGTCGTCTCCGGATCGTGCTGGGAGGTCATCATCGCCATGAACAGGCGATTGGCCTCGGGATCGGTGCGCAGCCGATCGACCAGGCGGATGTTCTGGGTGATCAGCCGCAAGGTCGCGGGATGGATATCGAGGTCGTTCTCCTGCGCCACATGGAACAGGCGCAGGATCGCCACCGGATCCTTGGTGAAGGCATCGGGCGAGGCGACGGCCATGCGCTCGCCATCGAGGCGGAAGCCCTCGAGCTCACGTGGCCGCAAGGTCTGCCATAGCGCCGCGAGCTTGGGCTTGCGGCGGCGGCTGTCCTCGAGGGCCGCGATGAAGATGCGCGTGAGGTCGCCGACGATCTTGGCATGCAGGTAATAGTGCTTGGTGAAGCGCTCGACGCCGCGGCTGCCCGGCCGGTCCTGGTAGCCCAGGCGCCCCGCGATCTCGCGCTGCAGCTCGAACGACAGGCGATCGTCGGCGCGGCCCGTGAGATAATGGATGTGGCAGCGCACCGTGGTGAAGAAGCGCTCGGCGCGCTCGAAGTGGCGCGCCTCATCCTTGGTGAGCACGCCGTTGGCCACCAGTTCGCTGGGCTCGTGGACGCGATAGAGATACTCGGCGATCCAGAACAGCAGATGCAGGTCGCGCAGCCCGCCCTTGCCCTCCTTGACGTTGGGCTCGACGACGTAGCGTGAATCGCCCATGCGCTGATGACGCTGGTCGCGCTCGGCGAGCTTGGCTTCGACGAAGTCGCGGCCCTCGCCGGTCAAAAATTTCTGGGCGAAGCCTTTGATCAGCTCGTCGAACAGCTCGCGATCGCCCCACACGTAGCGCGCCTCGAGCAACGCCGTGCGGATGGTCTGGTCGCGCTCGCCGTAGCGCAGGCTCTCGTCGACGGTGCGCGTGGCGTGGCCGACCTTCAGGCCGAGGTCCCACAGCAGATAGAGCATGAACTCGACGATCTGCTCGCCGCGTGGCGTCTGCTTGTAGGGCCGCAGGAACAACAGATCGATGTCCGACAGGGGTGCGAGCTCGCCGCGGCCGTAACCGCCGGTCGCCACGACGCCCAGCCGCTCGGCAGCGCTGGGATTGGCGGCGGGATAGATGCGCTGGTCGGCGAAATCGAAGATCACGCGGATCAGCTGATCCATCAGGAACGAGGTGGCGGCCAGCACCTGGTCGCCATCGTTGCGCAGCGGGCCCGGCTCCTCGAAGCGGCGGCGGATCTCGGCCCGGCCGGTGGCCAGCGCCTCGCGCAGCAGGGCGAGCACGGCGGGGCGCGGCGGCTCGGCGCCGGTCGGCAGGTCCTCGACCAGGGTGGCCAAGGCATCCTCCAGCGCGCGCCGGCGCACGATGGCGCGGCGGTCGGGGATCTGGTCGTAGGGCTTGGCCATTTGCGGGCGCGATACTACAGGCTGCGGGTCCTCTAAAATAGGCACGATGGCCCGCCCCTTCACCCTCGCCGTGTTCACCAAGAACCGGGTCAATCCCGCCTATGCCGCCGCCCGCCTGGCCGCCGACCGGGTCGCCGCCGAGGCCGGCGCGCGCACCCTGCACTTTGTGCCGACGACACCCGACGACGTTGGCCAGCAGAAGGCCCTGGTGGGTGAGGCGCTGGCCGCCGTGCCCGACGCCGTGGTGTTCGTGCCGGTCGACGACAAGAAAATGGCGCCCGACTTGGCGCGCTTTGCCGACGCCGGCATTCCGGTCGTGACCTGCATCAATCGCATGGAGGGCAAGGTTTTGAGCTTCGTCGGCTCCGACGACGTCGCTGTTGGTCACACCGCCGCCAAGGCGCTGTTCGCCGCCCTGCCGGGAGGGGGCCGGATCGTCGCCATCGAGGGCACGCCGGTGGCGCCGACCAGCCGCGACCGCACCGTCGGCCTCGGCAAGGCCCTTGCGGAAACGCCGGGGATACGGCTCGTCGGCTCAGGTGTCGGCTACTTCCAGCAGGCCCCGGCGCGCGAAGAGATGGCGCGGCTGCTGGCCGAGCAAGCGGAGATCGACGGCGTCTGGACGTCGAACGACGTCATGGCCTTCGGAGTACTGGAAGCGCTGGCCGCCGCCGGCCGCACCGCCAAGGTGGTGGGCGTCAACGGCCTGCCCGAGGCGATCGACAACATCGAGCGCGGCGCCATGCAGGCCAGCGTCGATTTCAGCGCCTTCAACATCGCCGGCATCGCCGCCCGCGCCGCCTTGCGCCACCTGCGCGGCGAGACGGTCCCGGCCTCGATCATGGTGCCGGCGGCGCTGATCGACGCCACGAACTTCCAGCGCTGGAAGGTGCCGTTCGCGTTGCGGCCAACGCCCACTTGGGAAGAGGTTGTCGCCTAAGCGATTGGCAAGTAACGCGGGAATCGTCGATTATCACAGCGGATAATCTCATGCCCCCGATCTCCCATCCCGGACGTCTTCTGAAACGCGAGCTTGCCGCTCGCGCATTGAGCGCCACCCGATTGGCGATCGCGATCGGCGTGCCCTCCGGTCGCATCACCGATATTGCGAACGGCCGCCGGTCGATTAGTGCCGACACTGCGGTGAGGCTCGGACGATACTTTGGCAACCAGCCACAATTCTGGATGGATTTGCAGGCGCAATACGACATCGCTGTCGTCGAACGTGATAGCGGCCGTGAGATAGCACGGCGTGTTCAGCCAGCGACGGCCTCATGAAACGTCGCGCTTTTGTTTTTGGCATCGCGCTTCTGGTAGGCGCTGCTGACGCCTGGGCGCAGACACGAACGGCTCCTGCAGCACCGCCTGCTGCCGCTCTCATCGACATCAACAGCGCCAGCCGGGACGATCTCATGACCTTGGAAGGCATCGGCGAGGTGCGCGCCGATGCCATCATCCGGGCCCGGCCGTTCAAGGCCAAGACCGAGCTGGTCGAGCGCCGGCTGATCCCCGAGGCGCTGTACGACAAGATCGCTGACAAGGTGATGGCGCGGCCGCCGCCCGGCACGGCACCGACGCCGACCACCCGTCCGCCGGCCGGTCAGCCGCGCCGCACCTGATCAGCTACTCGCCGATTCGCTCGTCGGGTCCACCGTCAGGTGATCGATGCGTACATGTAGGACGCGCGCCACATCGGCGAGACGACCGAGGCTGGCCGTTTCGTATTCGGTCTGCTCGTATCGTTGAATCTGCTGTTCTTTCAAGTGCAGCCTGTTGGCCAGTTCTTTTTGACTGAGGCCGGCTGCGATACGCGCCTGCACAAGACCTCTGCCGAGTGCGCTCACGGAGCCGATGGCGATGTGCGCGGTGCCACTCCCCTTGAGGCGCACATAGTCAGCCAGTTCGGCTTCCAGGTCCTGCAACTGACTTTCCATGGCCTCGCGTTCCGCCTTCAGAAGGCGAGGATGGATGTCGGCACGCGGAGGCGCATTCTTCATTTCCGTCAGCGCCGCCCGGAACTTGTCCGCTGCCGCTTTGGTCAGTCGATACTGGTAATCGTTGGTGATCAGATGCTTGTGACGAGGAGGTCTCGCCAAACCCCGCCTTGACCTTGTTCCATGCGGCATCATGAACTCCCGACGGCAAATTGCTGACGCCACGGTAGAATTGCGAAAATCAGCAACACAACAAATATGTTGTAATGGAGAAAGATCAAGATGCAGCACGGACTAGTGTGCGGCCCTGGCCAAGGTGAGAGCTAGTTGCTGATGGACGTCGACACAATCTACGCGCTCGGCACGCCCGTACCGTCGCGGGCACATCCGGGGGCGATCTCGGTCATTCGGCTGAGCGGGCCACGCGCGGCCGAGGCTCTGATCTTCCTCACCGAGCGGCGCGCCTTCGAGCGTGGCCATTCGGCGCGCGATCCGGCGCTGCCCGAGCCGCGGCGCATGGTGGTGCGCAGCCTGTACGATCCCACGAGCGGCGAGACCATCGATCGCGGCCTGGCCGTGTGGTTCGAGGCGCCCAACAGCGAGACCGGCGAGACCATGGCCGAGCTGCACCTGCATGGCGGCCGCGCGGTGGTCGGCGGCGCGCTCGACGCCATCGCCAAGCTCGGCTTCTGCCGCATGGCCGAGCCCGGCGAGTTCACGCGCCGAGCGTTCGAGAACGGCAAGCTCGACCTCACCAAGGCCGAGGCCATCGCCGACCTTGTCGCCGCCGAGACCGACCAGCAGCGCCGCCAGGCGATGCAGCAGATGGATGGCGCGCTCTATCGCCTCTACGAGGACTGGCGCACGCTCGGCCTGCGCACGCTCGCCCATCTCGAAGCCGCCATCGACTTTCCCGACGAAGACCTGCCGGCCGGCATCGCCGATGAGGTCCATGACGGCATTGCGCGCCTGCAGGCCGAGATCGCCGCTCATCTCGACGATCGCCGCGGCGAGCGGCTGCGCGAGGGCCTGCACATCGCCATCATCGGCCCGCCCAACGCCGGCAAGTCATCGCTGCTCAACCTGCTGGCGCGCCGCGACGCCGCCATCGTGTCGGAGACCGCCGGCACGACGCGCGATGTCATAGAAGTCCATCTCGATCTCGGCGGCTGGCCGGTGGTGCTGGCCGACACTGCCGGCCTGCGCGAGTCGGGCGATGCCATCGAGCGGGAGGGCGTGCGGCGCGCCCGGGCGCGCGCCGCCAGCGCCGACCTGCGCCTGCTGGTGCTCGATGCGACCGGTGACTGGCGCTCCGAGCGCGACAAGCTGGTCGCGGGCACGGAGCGCTGGGACGATGCGCACGACATCGTGGTCGTGAACAAGACCGATCGCGCACCGGTCGACGCTGCCGACGTCGCCCCGGTATCGGCGCTGTCGGGCGACGGCCTGCCGGCGCTTCTGGCCCGCATCGAGCGGGCCGCCGAGGCGCTGATGCAGGAGAGCGGCGCGCCGCCGCTCACGCGGGCACGCCATCGCGAGGCGCTGGTCGAGTGCCAGGAGTCGCTGGCGCGTGCCCTCACGGCGTCGGAGATCGCCTTGGCGGCGGAGGATGTGCGGCTGGCGATGCGCGCGCTCGGCCGTATCACCGGGACGGTCCGCATCGACGAGCTTTTGGACATCATCTTCCGCGACTTCTGCATCGGGAAGTAGCCGCCGGGAACGGGTTGGGGCAGGCTTCGTTCTCGAGAGGGCACAGATGGCCAAGCCGATCCCGAACGCAGGTCGCGCCGTGGTGATGGGCGTGTCGATCTCCCATCCGGACAAGCCGCTGTGGCCCGACGAGAAGCCGCCCGTCACCAAGCTCGAGCTGGCGCAGTACTACCAGACGGTCGGCCACTGGATGATCGAGCACCTGAAGGGTCGGCCGTGCTTGATCGTGCGCACGCCCGACGGCATCGACGGCGACCAAAAGTTCTTCCAGCGCCACGCCGCGCCCGGCGCGTCCAACCTGCTGGAGCAGGTGAAGGTGAGCGGCGAGCGCAAGCCTTATCTGCAGATCGACCGCGTCGAGGGCCTGGCCGCCGCGGCGCAGCTCGGTGCCACCGAGCTGCATCCCTGGAACGGCCAACCCGGCAAGCCCGACCTGCCCGGCCGCCTGGTGTTCGATCTCGACCCGGCGCCCGACGTAAAATTCGGCGCGGTGGTCAAGGGCGCCCTCGAAATCCGCAAGAGGCTGGAGGCGCTGGGGCTGAAGACTTTTTGCAAGACGACCGGCGGCAAAGGCCTGCATGTCGTCACGCCGCTCACCGCCGATCCTAAAAGTCCCGACTGGGACGCCGCCAAGACTTTCGCCCGGGAGATCTGTCGACAGCTCGCCGAGGACCAGCCCGATCGCTTCGTGCTCAACATGGCCAAGAAGGAACGCGGCGGTCGCATCTTCCTCGACTATCTGCGCAACGATCGCACCGCGACGGCCGTGGCCCCGCTGTCGCCACGGGCGCGCCCGGGCGCCCCGGTGTCGATGCCGCTCGACTGGCCGCAGGTGAAGGCCGGTCTCGATCCTGCGACGTACACGATCCGGACAGCGCCGGCGCTGCTGAAGAAGAACAAGCCTTGGGCAACCTATGCCCGGTCGGCCACCGCCCTGCGCTCGGCGATCGAACGCCTGATCCGCTCCAAATCGTAAGCGCGGGCTTTGCGCCGGCTGCTACAGTCGGCGCATGACCAAGATCCTGCTCACCCGTCACGGTCATGTCGAAGGCATCAAGCCCGCGCGGTTTCGCGGCCGTGCCGAGCTCGAGCTGACCGAGCGCGGCCTCGCCCAGGCCGATGCGCTGGCCAAGCGCATCGCAGCCACCTGGAAGCCCGTCGCGGTGTTCACCAGCCCGTTGCAGCGTTGCGTGCTGACCGGCGGCAAGATCGCAGCGGCCTGCGGCATCAAGGGTGAGGTACGCGATGGGCTGGGCGACATCGACTACGGCGCCTGGCAGATGCGCACCCACGACGAGGTCAGCGCCGAGAGCCCGGAGGCTTATCGGCGGTGGCGCACGGCGCCGCAGCTCACGCGCTTTCCCAAAGGGGAATCGCTGCAAGACGTCATGGCGCGGGCGGCCGACGTGCTGCGCGAGGCGCTCCTGCGCTACCCCGAGCAGACGGTGGTGCTGGTCGGCCATGACAGCGTGAACCGGGTGCTTCTGTTGCAGCTCCTCGACATGCCGCTGGCGGCCTATTGGCGGCTGGTCCAGGACCCCGGCACCCTGAACGAGATCGACGTCTTTGCCGCGGGCGACGTGCGGGTGCAGCGGGTCAACGACACGAGTCATCTGGACCAGCTCTGACGCTGCGCTTAAAAGGCCCGCCATGCGGGCGTTTCCCTATGACGTGATCGTGGTGGGCGGCGGCCATGCCGGCTGCGAGGCGGCGGCCGCGGCGGCGCGGCTCGGCGCGCGCACCCTGCTGCTCACCCATCGCGTCGAGACGATCGGCGAAATGTCGTGCAATCCCGCCATCGGCGGCCTGGGCAAGGGCCATCTGGTGCGCGAGATCGATGCCCTGGACGGCGTCATGGGCCGCGCCATCGACCGCGCCGGCATCCAGTTCCGCACTCTCAATCTCTCAAAAGGACCCGCTGTCCGTGGGCCGCGCGCCCAGGCCGATCGCAAGCTCTATCGCCAGGCCATGCAGGCGCTGCTGGCCGAGCAGGGTGGTCTGGAGATTTGCGCCGATGCAGTTGCGGACATCCTCATTGATACAAGCGGAGCATGTGCCGGCGTGCTCACGGAATCGGGCGCGGAAATCGGCGCGGGCCGTGTCATCCTGACGACAGGCACCTTCCTGCGAGGCCTGATTCATTGCGGTGAAACGCGAATCTCCGCCGGCCGCGCGCGCGGCGACGGGGTTGAGGAGCCCTCTACTCTACTCGCGCAAACGTTGCATCGCCTCGGCTTCGCGCTTGGCCGTCTCAAGACCGGCACGCCGGCGAGGCTCGATGGCCGCACCATCGACTATGCCGGCCTCGAACGGCAGGACGGCGATCAGCCGCCGCAGCCCTTCTCCTACCTGACCGACCGGATCACGACGCCCCAGATCGCCTGCCACATCACGGCGACGACGCCTGAGACCCACGCCATCATCCGCGCCAACCTGCACCGCGCGCCGATGTACTCCGGTGCGATCGAAAGCGTGGGGCCGCGCTACTGCCCGTCGATCGAGGACAAGGTGGTCCGCTTCGGCCAGCGCGATCGTCACCAGATCTTTCTCGAGCCCGAGGGTCTGGACGACGATACCGTCTACCCCAATGGCATTTCCACCTCTCTACCACGTGAAATACAGCAGGAGATGCTGCAGACCATCCCGGGGTTGAAGCATGCAGTCATGCGTCGGCCGGGCTACGCCATCGAATACGACCACGTCGATCCGCGGGAGCTCAAAGCTACCTTGGAGACGCGCAAGATCCCCGGTTTGTACATGGCTGGGCAAATCAATGGCACGACGGGATACGAAGAGGCAGCTGCCCAGGGCCTTATCGCCGGGTTGAACGCGGCGCTGGCCAAGCCGTTCGTCGTCGATCGGGCCGAGGGCTATCTCGGCGTCCTGATTGACGACCTGGTCAGCCTGGGCATCACCGAGCCCTACCGGATGTTCACGTCGCGGGCGGAATACCGTCTTTGGCTGCGGGCCGACAACGCCGACCGCCGGCTCACACCACGGGGCCTGGAGATCGGCTGCATCCAGGGCGAACGGCGGCGGATGTTTCACGTGAAACAATCCGCGCTGGCCGAGGCCCGGGCTACGGCGACGGCCCTGAAGCTCAGCCCGTCGGCCCTGGCCAAGCGCGGCGTCACCATCAACCAGGACGGCGTTCCCCGGTCGGCACTGGAGCTCCTGGCCTATCCCGACATTGGTTGGGACAGGCTGATCGGCCTGTGGCCGGAGCTTGGGGTGGTGCCAGCAGATATCGCCGAACAACTAACCATCGACGCCGGGTACGACGGCTACCTCGACCGCCAGCGGATGGACATCGCCGCCTACCGCCGGGACGAAGCCCTTGAGCTGCCGGCCGATCTCGACTACCGCGCGGTCGGCGGGCTTTCCAACGAAGTGCGGCAGAAGCTCGAGACTCATCGGCCGGCCACCCTTGGCCAGGCAGCCCGGATCTCGGGCATTACCCCAGCCGCTCTTGTCGGCCTCCTGAAGTACGTCCGCCGCCGGGCGGCGTAGATGGCGCCTGTCCAGAACGGCCAGGACCGGTTCCTGCGGGAGATGCGGGAGCTCGGGGTCGATGTTTCACGTGAAACACTCGACCGGCTCGGGGCCTTGGTCGACACCCTGGTTCGCTGGCAGAAGGCGATCAATCTCGTCGGCCGGACCACCCTGGAAGGCGTCTGGACCCGGCACGTCCTCGATTCGGCGCAGCTCACCCCCTTGATTCCAGCCGACGCCAAGAGCCTTGCCGACCTGGGCAGCGGCGGTGGATTTCCCGGCCTTGTCCTGGCCGCTTTGCGGCCGGACATCGATACGACCCTTATCGAGGCCGATGCCCGCAAGGCCGCATTCCTGGGTGAGGCCGGCCGGCGCATGGGGCTGAAAAAGCCGCCCCGGATCGTCATTAGCCGGATCGAAGAGGCGCCGGCGGCAAAGGCTGACGTCGTGACGGCCCGGGCCTTGGCGCCACTGGCCCAGTTGCTTGTTTGGGCAGACCGCCATCGAGCCGATACCGCTATTTGCCTTTTCCACAAGGGGAAAGGGTGGCAGTCGGAATTGACCGAGGCCACTAAGGACTGGGACATTACCTGCCAACCCCTCAGCAGCAAAACAGACAGTGACGCCGTCATCCTCAGAATCGGCTCCTACACCGCCACAGGTGTTCGCGATCGCCAACCAGAAGGGCGGCGTCGGCAAGACCACGACGGCGATTAATCTTGCCACGGCGCTGGCTGCCGTCGGCGAATCGGTGCTGCTGATCGATCTCGACCCACAAGGCAATGCCTCGACGGGACTAGGCCTCTCTAGAAGTGAGCGCTCACCCGGTTCCTATGAGTTCCTGCTAGGCCTGGCGCCGCTGGCCGACTGCGTGCGGCCCTCGCAGATCCCGGGCCTGGCGGTGATGCCGGCCTCGGTCTCGCTCGCCGGCGCGGAGATCGAGCTCATAGACCTCGAGCGGCGCGAGCATCGCCTGGCCGACGCCCTCAACGCCCCCGACGCCGGCGCCCGCGAGCGCTGGACCACCATCCTGATCGACTGCCCGCCCTCGCTCGGGCTCGTCACCCTGAACGCCCTGGTCGCCGTCGATTCCATCCTGGTCCCGCTGCAGGCCGAGTTTTTAGCGCTGGAAGGCATCGGCGCCTTGTCCAACACCGTGGCGAGGGTCAAGAAGGCTCTCAACCCAAAGTTGCATATCAATGGCGTCGTGCTGACCATGGTCGATCGCCGCATGACCTTGAGCCAACAGGTCGAGGCCGACGTGCGCCAGCATTTCGGCGAGCTGGTGTTCGGCACGACCATCCCGCGCAACGTGCGCATCGCCGAGGCGCCGTCGCATGGACTGCCGGTGCTGATCTACGACAATGCCTGCGCCGGCGCGCAGGCCTACATCCTGCTGGCGAGCGAGTTCATCCGCCGCCGGCGCAACGCAACCGTCGAGACCAAACATGAGCCAGTCTCCTAAGCCGCGCGGCCTCGGCCGCGGCCTGTCCGCTCTCTTGGGCGACGATGAAGTCGCCGCCACCGTGGCCCCGGCGCCGCCAACAGCGGAAGTGACCCCACCGGCGGCACGGGCCGCGCCCGTCCGCGCACCGCTCACCTTGCCGATCGGCCAGCTGAGAGCGGGCCGCATGCAGCCGCGCACCACCTTCGAAGACATGGACGCGCTGGTCGACTCGGTGAAGGAGTTCGGCTTGCTGCAGCCCATCCTGGTGCGGCCGGTCGCAGGCCAAGCCGACTCCTACGAGATCGTCGCCGGCGAGCGGCGCTGGCGCGCGGCGCAGAAAGCGCAGCTGCACGAAGTGCCGGTGGTCGTGCGGACCATGGGCGACCAGGATGCCCTGCAGCTCGGCCTGATCGAGAACCTGCAGCGCGCCGATCTCACCGCGGTCGACGAGGCGCTGGGCTATCGCCGCCTGTCCGACGAGTTCAAGCAGACCCAGGAAGACATCGCCAGGACCGTAGGCAAGAGCCGCCCGCATGTCGCCAACACGGTCCGGCTCCTCGACCTGCCGGGCGCGGTGCAGGAGATGATCCGGCGCAGCGAGCTTTCAGCCGGCCAGGCGCGGGCGCTGATCGGCCTGCCCGATCCGCTGGCCGTGGCGCAGCGGGCGATCGACGAGAAGCTGACGGCGCGCGACCTCGAGCGACTGGGCGGCGAGCTCAAGCCCAAGGCCAAGGGCGGCCGACCCAAGACCACCGCCCCCAGCACCGCCAAGAGCGCCGACACCAAGGCGTTGGAGAAGCGCATCGAAGAAGCGCTGGGTCTCAAGGCCGACCTCCAGCTGCGCGGCCTGGGCGAGCAGAGCCTGCTCACCCTGGAGATCCGCGACTTCGACCAGCTCGACACGGTCGTGGAGCGACTGACGCGCCGCTGAGTCGCTTGCCTCCCCAGCGAAGCTGGGGAGGTGTCAGCGTCTTACGCTGACGGAGGGGTCATGGGCACTACACAGCGGCCCATGACCCCTCCGCCCTCGTATGACGAGGGCACCTCCCCTTTGCCGACTCGGCGAAGGGGAGGAATGCTGAGGAATTACCGGCCAGGTAATCGACCAAGCGTCGCGGCGCCCTCACCTTGGCGTCATGTCCGTCCTGTCCAGCCGCACCCAACGCATCCTCGAAGCGCCGGTCCTACCCCTGCTGCTGTCGCTCGCCGCGCCCACCATCGGCGAGGCGGCCGCCCGCATCACCTTCCTGACGGCCGCCGCGGTGTTCGTGTCGTGGCTGGGCAGCGATGCACTGGCGGGCGTCGCCGTGGTGTTCCCGCTGTTCCTGATCCTGAAGACGGCGACCGCCTCGGGCTTCGGCTCGGGCGTTTCCTCGGCGCTCGAGCGCGTGCGGCTCTACATCGAGGAGAGCTTCACCTTCCTGGTCATGACGGATCAGGCCGCGGTGCCACTCAACGTCGGTGGCGGCAAGAAAAGCTAGTCGCGAGCCCCACCCTCGCGGTGACGACCAAGGGCATGCTAGACTGTCGCCATGACGATCCAGCTCTCCCCCGAGCAGCAGCGCTGGCTGGAAGCCCAGGTCGCCGCGGGCCATTTTGCCTCTTTGGAGCAGGCTGTCGCTGTCGCGGTTGCCGACTTAATGGCGACAGCACCAGACGATCTGGATTGGGCAAAGCCTCTTGTCGACGAGGCGGCCGCCGAACTCGACAAGGGCGAAGGCGTCCCCCGCGACGAGGCTATCGCCCGCATCCGCACGGCTCTCGATCGTCCGCGCTAGCTCGTGGCGCGGCTCGACTTCGCGCCCAGGGCGATTGCCGACACGCGCGAAATACTTTCGGCTCTCGTCGAAAAGGCAGGCCGGCCCGTGGCCGTCGCCTATTTCGACCGGTTCAGTGCGGTGTTCGATCGAATCGCTACTTTCCCCGATTCAGGCGCGCCGAGACCAAGCCTTGGCAACGCAGCCAGGCTCGCCGTCGTCCACCCTTACGTCGTGATCTATCGGCGCTCACGCGATGGCGCGGAGGTCATGCGAGTTCTCCACGGCCGTCGCAACATTACACGCCGACTGCTCCTGCGACGATCGTCGTCGCCTACTTCAGCTTGAACAGCGCGCGCACGAAGTCGCCGACCGCAGCCTGCGCCGCCGTGGCGGCAGCGGCATTGCGGCCGACGTGCGGGTCGAGCTGCACGCAGGCGTCGGTGTAGGCGAAGGGCGCTCCGGTCGCGGTGTTGACCAGCACGCCGGTCGGGCCTTCCTTGATGGTGCAGGCGCGCACCGTTTGCGCGCCCTTGGCGACCACCACCGTTCCCAGTGGCGAGTCGAAGCCATGCTGGGCGTCGGCGTATTCGGTGAGCTCGACGTCGCGGCCGGCACTCTTGAGACGCGCCAGGAAAGCCTTGCACGAGGACAGCGGATTGTAGTCGTCGGCGATGCCGTGAAAGATGCGGATGGGCGCGGCGGCGACATCGGTGTCATCGATGTAGCTCGTGGCGCAGTCCGGATAGAACGGGATGTAGGCCGCGAACGACGCGCCCGACTTGTTCCACATCTTATGGAAGCGCGCCAGGCTGGCGTAGAGCGCAGCCTGCCCGCCGCGCGAGAAACCCATCAGGACGATGCGCTGCGGATCGACGCGCGGGTGATTGGCGAGGATCGCAAGCGCGCCGTAGATATCGAGGATGAAGTTCAGCCGGCCGAGCTGGGCCTGGTTCATGTTGACCGACGTCAAGCCGCGGCCGGTGAAGCCGTCGATGGCGAAGGTCGACACGCCCATGCTGTTGAACAGGCGGCTCCACGTGTCGAGCTGCGCGCCCATGCCGCCGGAGCCGTGCATCAGGATGACGACCGGCAGCTTGCCCGTGCCCTGGGCGATGCGCAGCTGGCCCGCCACCGTCGCCGCCTTGCCGTCCTTGCCGGCCAGGAAGTCGGAATCGCTCACGGTCATCGTCGGGATGGCATGCAGCTCGGTGCGCGGCGCGATGTCGGCTGTCGAGGTCTGGGCGGCGGCCATCGCCGGCAACAGGGCGGCTAACAGAAGGGCCAAAAGTCCGGATTTCATTGTTTCCTCCCGCGTCAGCGGCGCTGGCGCGCCGATCGTGCCGACGACGCCAGCGCCAGGCACAGCCTGCGCGCGATCGCCTCGTCGGGATAGCCTGTCGACTTGCACTCCTGCTCGGCCCTCAGGATCACCTGCAGCGCCGAGCCGAGGCGGCCGAGCGGCCAGGCGCGCAGATGGCGCTCGAAGCGCTGGCGCACCGGCCCGCCGCGCGGCAGGCCGCGCGCCTTGAACATCGCGCCTTCGAGGTTGCCGCCGTTGGCGGCGTGACCAGCGACCAGGTGGAGCTGGTCGGTGTGGCGCTGCAGGGCGCGCACGAGCTGAACGGGATTGCCGCCTTCGGCGAACACGCGGTCGAGGGCGCGATCGAGGGCGACAAGCTCGCCGTCGAAGGTGGCGGCGACGACGTCGTCGATGCCGATCGCCGCGGTGTCGCCCAGCACGGCCAGGGCGTCGTCGAGCGAGACCGTCTTGCTGCCGTCGCCCTGCTTGTAGAGCAGGAGCTTGTCGACCTCGCTGCGGCTCTGGCCGCGATCGCCGCCCAGCCGCTCGACGATCCATTCCAGCGCATCGGGATCGACGCCGAGGCCCTGGGCGCGCGCGGTGCTCTCGACCAGGCCTTCGAGGGCGGCCTCGTTGTCCATGTAGCAGGGCAACGCCGCCAGGCAGGGCTCGGTCTCGGCCAGCGTGCGCAGGCCCGAGCGCGGCGTGAGGTTGCCGCCTTCGATCACGATCAGGGCGTCGCCGGCTGTCGCCTCGACCAGGTTCTCCAGCGCCGCCGTCGTCTCCTCGCCGGCCGGCCGCACGCGGATCACGCGCCGGCCGCCCATCAGCGACATGGCGCCGAACTCGTCGGCCAGCCGCGCCGGGTCTCCCTTCAGGACATCGCCGCCGATGTCGACCACGCGGAAGGGGTCCTTGAGGTCCTCGCACACGGTCTTGGCCAGGGCCAACGCGCGTTCGGCGATCAACCCGTCGTCATTGCCGTAGATGACGACGCCGCGGATCTTGGGATCCGGCTTTTTGAGGAAGGCGTCGACCTGGCGCGGCTCGATCTTCACGCAAGCGTCCTAGCAACGAGTGGGTCAGGTCTTCTCCGCTTCGCCAGCGGCATCGGCTTTGTCCGCCGTCCCGGCATTCTCCTGCCTGGCGCGTTCGCGCGCCTCCTTCTTGGCCTGGGCTTTCTCGGCGACCTTGATGGCCTTGAGCCGCTCGCGCTCGCGGCGTTCGAAATCGTAGTTCGGTTTGCGAGCCATTGATGAGCCTCTTGGGTTCGGCGGCGACTACACCACCACGTTGACGATCCGGTTCGGCACCACGATCACCCGCTTGGGCGTCTTGCCGTCGAGGCCGCGCGCCAGTTCGGGCAGCGCCAACGCCGCCTTCTCCGCGTCGTCCTTGGCGACGTCCTTGGGCAATTGCAGCGTGCCGCGCAGCTTGCCGTTGAGCTGCACCGCCACGGTCACCGTGTCGTCGACCAAGAGCGCATCCTCGGCCAGCGGCCAGGGCGAATCGGCCAGCAGCGACCTGTGGCCCAGCGTCTGCCACAGCTCCTCGGCAAGATGCGGCGTCATCGGTCCGGTGAGCCGCACGAAGATCTCCAGCGCCTCGCGCTTGGCCCATTTGTCGGTCGCGTCCTTGGGCTTCAGCCCGTCGATGGCGCTGGCCAGCTCATAGAGCCGCGCCACCGCCTTGTTGAAATGGAAGGCCTCGATGTCGGCCGAGACGCCGGCAATGGTCTTGTGCGCGGCGCGGCGCAGGTTGGTCGCGGCCTCGGAGAACGACGCGGGCTTGGGCGTGCCGGCCGCCGGCAGGTCGGCCATCGCCTCGCTGGCGATGCGGAACAGCCGCTGCTGGAAGCGCCAGGCGCCGGTGACGCCCGCCTCGGTCCATTCGAGGTCGCGCTCGGGCGGGCTGTCGGACAGCATGAACCAGCGCGCGGTGTCGGCGCCGTAGTCGTGGATGATCTGGTCCGGGTCGACGACGTTCTTCTTCGACTTGGACATCTTCTCCGAACGGCCGACCTCGACAGGGCTCTTGTCGGAGGTGCGCACCACGCCGCCGTTGGACGTGCGCTCGACCTCCTCCGGCAGCAGCCAGGAGCCGTCGGCGGCACGATAGGTCTCGTGGCAGACCATGCCCTGGGTGAACAGCCCGTCGAACGGTTCGTCCATGCTGGTCATCTGGACTTCGCGCATGGCGCGCGTCCAGAAGCGCGAATAGAGCAGATGCAGGATCGCGTGCTCGACGCCGCCGATATATTGGTCGACCGGCATCCAGTAGTCGTGCTCCTCGCGATCGAACGGCTCCGTCTCCACGTGCGGCGAGGTGAAACGGTCGAAGTACCAGCTCGAATCGATGAAGGTGTCGAGCGTGTCGGTCTCGCGCCGTCCCGGCCCGCCGCATTGCGGGCAACTGACGTGCTTCCAGGTCGGATGGCGGTCGAGCGGATTGCCCGGCTTTTCGAACTCGACGTCCTCCGGCAACTCGACCGGCAGGTCCTTCTCGGGCACCGGCACCAGGCCGCACTTTTCGCAATGGATGGCCGGGATCGGCGCGCCCCAGTAGCGCTGGCGCGACACCAGCCAGTCGCGCAGGCGGTACTGAATGGTGCCCTTGCCGACGCCCATCTTCTCCAGCCGCTCGATGACCTTGATCTTGGCGTCCTCGACGGTGAGACCGTTCAGGAAATCGGAATTGATGACCACGCCGTCCTCGAGGTACGGCTCGGTGGCGACGCTGAAGCTCTTGGCATCGGCGCCCTCGGGCATCACCACCGGAATGATCGGCAGGCCGTACTTGGTCGCGAACTCGTGGTCGCGCTCGTCGTGGCCCGGACAGCCGAAGATCGCGCCGGTGCCGTACTCCATCAGCACGAAGTTGGCGGCATAGACCGGCAAGGTCTTGCCCGGCATCAAGGGATGCTTGGCGAGCAGCGGCAGCTTGTAGCCCATCTTCTCCGCGGTCTCGATCTCGGCCGCCGCCGTGCCGGTCTTGCGGCATTCGGCGATGAAGCGCTGCAGGCCCGGGTCCTTGTCCGCCAGCGCGGCGACCAACGGATGCTCGGCCGACAGGGCCGCGAACGAAGCGCCATACAGCGTGTCCGGCCGCGTGGTGAAGATCTCGAGCTTGCCGCGATCGGACCCCGAGGCGTCGGTCAGCTGCCACACGACCTCAGCGCCGCGGCTCTTGCCGATCCAGTTGGCCTGCATCAGGCGCACCTTGTCCGGCCAGCGGTGCAGGGTGTCGAGACGTTCCAGCAGCTCGTCGGCGAAGTGCGTGATCTTGAGGTTCCACTGCGTCAGCTTGCGCCGCTCGACCGGCGCGCCGGTGCGCCAGCCCTTGCCTTCGATCACCTGCTCGTTGGCCAGCACCGTGTTGTCGACGGGATCCCAGTTGACCCAGGCTTCCTTGCGGTAGGCCAGGCCCGCCTTCCAGAAGTCCAAGAACATCTTCTGCTGATGGCGGTAGTAGCTGGGATCGCAGCTCGCCAGCTCGCGGCTCCAGTCGAGCGACAGGCCGATCGACTTCAGCTGCTTCTTCATGGCGGCGATGTTCTTGTAGGTCCAGATCTTGGGATGGACCTTGTTCTCCATGGCGGCGTTCTCGGCCGGCAGGCCGAAGGCGTCCCAGCCCATGGGATGCAGCACGTTGAAGCCGCGGGCGCGCTTGTAGCGCGCGATCACGTCGCCCTGGGTGTAGTTGCGCACGTGGCCGATATGGATGCGCCCCGACGGATAGGGAAACATCTCGAGCACGTAGTATTTCGGCCGCCCCTTATCCATGCGGGCGCGGAAGGTCTCGCGCTCCTCCCAGGCCTTCTGCCACTTGGCCTCGGTTTCGCGGAAGTTGTAGCGCGCTGGCGCGGCTGGAGTGGCGAGCGTCGAAGACACGGTTGGATCCCAAAAAAAGCGAGACTAAAGCACATTCCGTTCGGCTGGAATCAGCCGAACGGAATGTGCCTGTTGCAACAACTAACTCCCGTACGCGCATTTCCGGTTTGGTGGAACCGCTTGCGGTCCCACCAAACCGGAAGTCGCTCTAGCCCAGAAAAGACTGGGGCCGCAGCGGATGCCCGCTGCGGCCCCGATCGTCAAGCGTTGCGACAGACGTCAGGAGCCGCCGGCGATGCGAAGCTGGCGCGCCCGCGTAAGGATGGCGTTCTCGATGTCGATGTTGGTGCGCGGATCGACCTGGGCGTCGACCCAGTTGCCGCCCTTGGGCG
>JAKFVH010000070.1 GCA_021732285.1 Reyranella sp.
AGGTGCCGGTGTAGAGCCAGCACATGATCCAGTTGTGCCGGCGCTGGAAGATCACCGACTGCTCGGCGAACGAGGCGCGCGCCGAGGCGATGTCGTTCATGCCGAACCAGGCGGCGAAGGCCGAGGCGGCGATGAACGGCACCCAGACGAAGCCGGCGTTCTGCAGCCACAGCCGGCCCTCGCCGGAGGCCTCGACGACGGTCTGCGGCGGGCCGCCCAGCCAGCCGAACACTCCCATGGTGACCACCACGGGCACGACGAACTGCACGACGCTGACGCCGAGGTTGCCCAGGCCGGCATTGAGCGCCAGAGCATTGCCCTTCTCCGCTTTGGGGAAGAAGAAGGAGATGTTGGACATCGACGAGGCGAAGTTGCCGCCGCCGAAGCCGCAGAGCAGCGCGAGGGCGAGGAAGATCCAGTAGGGCGTCGCGGGGTTCTGCGCGGCATAGCCGATGCCGACCGCCGGGATCATCAGCGACCAGGTCGCCACCGTGGTCCACAGCCGGCCGCCGAAGATCGGCACGACGAAGGAGTAGAAGATGCGCAGCGTGGCGCCGGTGATGCCCGGCAGCGCGGCCAGCCAGAAGAGCTGGTCGGTCGTGTAGCGAAAGCCGATCGACGGCAGCTTGGCCACCACCACCGACCACACCATCCAGACGGCGAAGGACAGCAGCAGCGAGGGAATGGATATCGCAAGGTTGCGCCGCGCGATGCGCCGGCCGGTCCGTTCCCAAAACGCCTTGTCCTCAGGCCGCCAGTCCTCGAGCGTCTTGCCCGAGAGCTTGCCGACATGCTCGGGACCGTGGATCGGCTGCATCTCCGGCAGCTCGGGCAGCCGGGCCAACGCCTCGCCGACCTTCTCCCGCTCCATGGCGTGGATGGAGACATGCATCCAGACCAGCGACACCGCGACGACGAGGAAGAGCAGCATGAAGCAGCCCGTCCACACGCCGGTCAGGTCGTTGAGCAGGCCGAACGCGATTGGCAGGACGAAACCGCCCAGGCCGCCGACCAGGCCGACGACGCCGCCGACGGCGCCGACGCGCCCCGGATAGTAGACGGGGATGTGCTTGTAGACCGCTGCCTTGCCCAGGCTCATGAAGAAGCCGAGTACGAAGGCCACGACGGTGAACGGCACCAGCCCCATCTCGAGCGTGAAGCCGATCGGGCCCTCGATACCTTTGACGATGTATTGGGTCGGCGGATAGGACAGCACGAAGCAGGCGGCGACCGAGACGCCGAAGGTCCAGTACATAACGCGCCGGGCCCCGAACTTGTCGGACAGCACGCCTCCATAGACGCGGAACAGGCTGGCCGGTACGGAGTAGGCTGCGGCGATCATGCCGGCGGTGACGATGTCGAGGCCGTAAACGCCGATCAGGTAGCGCGGCAGCCACAGGGCCAAGGCCACGAAGCCGCCGAAGACGAAGAAGTAGTAGAGCGCAAAGCGCCAGACCTGCAGATTGCGCAACGGCTCGAGCATGGCCGAGACGGGCTCGGGCTTGATGCCAGCCTTGCGCCGTGCGGCAAGCTCCGGATCGTCCTTGGTCGTGAGCCAGAACGCGACCGCCATGACGGCCAGCGCGATCGCCCAGACCTCGGCGACGCTCTTCCAGCCCCAGGCCACCATGACGAACGGCGCCACGAACTTGGTCACCGCGGCACCGACGTTGCCGGCGCCGAAGATGCCGAGCGCCGTACCTTGCTTGTTCTGCTCGTACCAGCGCGAGACGTAGGCCACGCCGACCGCGAACGAGCCGCCGGCAATGCCGACGCCCAACGCCGCGAGCAGGAACGTGGGATAGTCGTAGGCGAACGTCAGCAGCCAAGTCGCCACCGCAGCGGCGAGCATGACGCCGGTAAAGACGAGGCGGCCGCCATACTGGTCGGCCCAGATGCCGAGGATCAGGCGGATCAGCGATCCGGTGAGGATGGGCGTGCCGACCAAGAGGCCGAATTGGGTGTCGGTCAGCCCGAGGTCCGTCTTGATCTGCACACCGATGATGGAAAAGATCGTCCACACCGCGAAGCAGACCGTGAAGGCCAGCGTGCTCATGCCCAACGCCGTCGTGCGTTCGCCGCTGCGTGCTTGCTGTGGTCCGGCCTGCGTGACCATGGCTGGCGTTCCCCGTGTGACGGCGTCACCATCGTCGTCGTCACCCGCGCCTCGGTTGACGTGGATCAAGCAGGCACGCCGGCGAGCGCCTCTTTGTTGGGTTGTTATCAAATGCGAAAAGGATATCTTCGCTTTTGGTAACGGCCGGCTTGCTGCATGGAAGGATGGATGCGCCCGACTGACCTGCCCCTCATCCGCCGCTCGCGGCTGTTCGCCCAGGTCCCGGAAGTGGAGCTGGCGGCCATGCTCGCCACTTGCTTCGTGCAGACGCTGCCCAAGGGCACGATCCCGTGCCAGCAGGGGGAAAAGCCAGAATTCCTGCACATCGCGCTGTCCGGCCGCGTCGGCTTGTTCGCCGAAGGGCCACGCGAGGAAGTGCTGATCGAGTTCTTCGGGCCCAGCGACAGCTTCGTCCTGCCGGCCGTCATGATGGACGCGCCATATCTCGTGACGGCGCGACTGCTCGACGAAGGCCGCATCCTGTTCTGGCCGGCGGCGGCCTTTCGGGCACAGGTCCGCGCCAACGGGACGTTGGCCTACGGGGCGTCCCTTCTGCTCTCGAGCTACTGGCGGACCCTCATCGGCCAGATCAAGGATCTGAAGCTTCTATCGGCGGTCGAGCGACTGTCCGTCTTCCTGCTCGCTCTCGCCCCCCGCGAGACAGGACCCGTAACGGTGATTCTCCCCGGCGGACGCGGCCTTATCGCGGGGAGGCTGGGCGTGACGCCGCAAAGCCTGTCGCGCGCCTTTGCTGCGCTTCGCCCGCTGGGCGTGACAGGCAGCGGCCGTGAAGTGTCGATAAGCGATCCGACGCGTTTGCGAAAGTTCGGCGGAACCGGCGTGTTGCCCGAGCGTCTTGGTCGCAGGTAGCTCTCCCGACGCCTGCCTTGCGCCAGATCAATCGACTGGTGCCGTGGGTTGGCGATAGTTGCTCCTCGCTTCGCCACCGAGGGATGGTCATGTCTGCTGTTCCACGCCTCAAGCCTTATGCCGGTCCTGCATTGCTGTCGTACGGTTTTCGGCCGTTCTTCCTGCTCGGCTCGCTCTGGGCGGGCCTGGAAGTGCTGGCCTGGATGCCGATCCTTCACGGCGACATGTCGATCCCGACGGCTCTTTCGGCGCGCGACTGGCATGTCCATGAGCTCCTGTACGGCTATCTGCCGGCCGTCATCGCGGGCTTCCTGCTGACAGCCATTCCGAACTGGACGGGACGGCTTCCGCTGCTGGGCCAGCCGCTGGCCGTCCTAGTGATGACCTGGCTCGCGGGGCGCTATGTCGTTACCTTCTCCGGCAGCATCGGCTGGAAAGGCGCCATGATCGTCGACGGCGCCTTTCTCGTGCTGATGACGGGCGCCGTCGTGCGGGAAATCGTCGCCGGCAAGAACTGGCGCAACCTCATGATCGCTGCCTTGCTCGGCCTGCTTGCTATCGGCAATTTCGGGTTTCACCTCGAGGCGCATTTCGACGGCATTGCGACCTACTCGACGCGCGCCGGCATTGCCGTGGTGCTGATGCTGATCATGGTGGTCGGCGGACGCATCATTCCCAGCTTCACCCGCAACTGGCTCATGCGACAGGGCCCGGGCCGCCTGCCGGCTGCGTTTGATCGCCTCGACGTGGCGTGCCTGGCACTGAGCGGCGCGAGTCTTGCAGCATGGTGCATCGTGCCCGAGGCGCCGGTTACGGGCGCGGCATTGCTGGCCGCGGCAATCGCCAACGGTGTGCGGCTTGCCCGCTGGGCGGGCGAGCGCACCCTGGCCGACCGCCTCGTGCTGGTGCTGCACATCGGCTACGCCTTCGTGCCGCTGGGATTCGCCCTTGGCGGACTGGCGGCCTTCGACCTCGTCATGTCGAGCGCCGGCATCCACGCCTGGACGGCGGGCGCCATGGGCATCATGACGCTTGCCGTGATGAGCCGCGCTAGCCTGGGACATACCGGTCGTCCTCTTGTCGCCTCCCCCGCCCTGCAGGTGGTCTATGCACTCGCTGCCTTGGCAGCGGTCGCACGGATATGCGCGGCGTTGCATTCGGATTGGAACGGCCCGCTCCTGTATCTTGCGGCCATGGCATGGGTGGCGGCATTCCTCGGCTTCGGCGCTCTCTATGCCCCGCTGCTGTGTCGCTCAAAAAGAGCGTCTACTGCCGGAGGCCGTTCCTGGTAGGCCAAGGGTCAGGGGGATTGTTCGACTACGAGAAGACGTCGGTGAGACGAAAGTACGTGCAAAGCCACATTCGGAACCTGGCATCGCGAGCGACGCGGGGATGACTGAGCTCTATCCAGAGGTCAGGCTCGTCCACATTGTTGCGGTGACTGCGAGCAGCTGCCTGTTCTTCGTGCGCGGGGTTGCGTTCATTGCAGGCCTACGGTGGGCCATGGCTCGTCCAATTCGGCGGATCAGCTACACCATCGACACTGTCTTGCTCACCGCAGCGCTCATGCTGATGACGATCGTGCAGCAGTATCCGTTCGTCCATGCGTGGCTGACCGTGAAGGTGCTGCTGTTGATCGTGTACATAGCGCTGGGTTTTGTTGCTTTCTGAAAAGGCCGCACGTTGCCGGTGCGGATCGCCTGCTGGCTCGCCGCTCTGGGAGTTTACGGCTTCATCATCTCCGTAGCCCGCGCGCATCACCCTCTGGGCCACTTCGTCGAACTCGCAGAATCGCTGGTCAGCTGATCACGCTGGCCGGGCTGGTTTGTCGCCGCCTGCCGGACCCTTTGATGTAGCTCAAGGCGCCTAAACCGATCTCGGCGAGAATGCCCCGCCATCGGGCGGTTCGCCGCCGAAAGGCCTCTGCGGGGAGAAGGTCCTTACGACTGCACGTCAGGTCCGCCTCGCGTCGCCCGATGGCAACTGTCAGAGCTCGCCGGAAGGACGGACAGCACTGACCGGAACGTACAATACGACAAGCAAGAAGAGTAGCCCATGCCATCCGATCGGACAAAGACCGAAGCCATCGTGGCGAATGAGACTACACTGCTATATCGAGAGATCGATGCGCTGATAGCCAGTATCCGTCGCGAGAGTGATGCGCAGGTTGCGACTTGGCGCAGTTGCATCAATCGAGCGGACTTTGAGGAAAGTGCTGCAAACCTCGCGCATTACATGGCGTTCCGCCGCCGCGATCTTCGTGCATTGCAGCGCTCGTTGATGAAGCTCGGCCTGTCCTCGCTCGGCCGCCTCGAAAGCAGGGTTTTGCCGACGCTAGTCGCGGTGAAGGCCACACTCGCCGCGCTCGCGCAGTCAGCATCCGAAGAAGGACCATCGAGCGAGGCCTTCTTCTCCGGCGAGCGGCTCCTGGAGAAGCGTACGCACGACCTTCTGGGCGCGTCGACGTCATCTCGTCGGCGCGCGCTGCTCGTCACCTGTCCAGCCGAAGCAGCAGATGATCCGTCCTTCATGCTCGCACTCGCCGGCCGCGGCATTGAGGCGGTGCGCATCAACTGCGCACATGACTCCCGGGATCAATGGGAGCGCATGATCCGCCACGCGCGCGCAGCGGAGAAGTCGACGGGCCATCGATTCAAGATCCTCATGGACCTTGGCGGCCCGAAGATACGCACCGGCGAGGTGCGTCTTCCCGAGGGAACAGAGCACGTCAAGAAGGGGGCGCTGCTCGCGATTGTGCCATCCGGCGCACTTGAACGGGTTGCTCTCCGCGACGAGCATTGCTCCATCGAATGCACCCTGCCCGAGGCGCTGAGCGCGGCACAGGTAGGCGATCGTCTCTATGTCGACGATGGAAAGTTGGCCGCGAAGGTCGAACGGAAGGAGTCATGGGGATTGATCGCCCGCGTAACGCAGGCCGCTGCCAAGGGTGTCCGCCTGAAGCCTGAGAAGGGCCTGAATTTTCCCGACACCGTCCTGAAGATTGCGGCACTCACCGACAAGGATCGAACCGATCTGGACTTCGTCGCCGCTCACGCCGATGGCATAGGCTTTTCATTCGTCCAGTCCGCCGTCGATGTGAAGATGCTCCAGGAAGCGCTGAGCGAGCGCCGTCCAGGCGACTGGCAGACGCTGTCGCTGATCCTCAAGATAGAAACCGCGCGAGCGGTGCGAAACCTACCTGACATCGTCGTTCATGCCGCGGGACGTCAGCCGACGGGAATCATGATTGCCCGAGGAGATCTTGCGATTGAAATTGGCTTTGCTCGCACGGCGGAGATGCAGGAGGAAATCCTCTGGATCGGTGAAGCCGCCCACGTTCCGGTGATCTGGGCAACGCAGGTCCTCGAGCATCTGGTCAAGAAAGGTACGCCTTCGCGTGGCGAGATGACGGACGCGGCCATGGCTGCGCGGGCCGAATGCGTAATGCTCAACAAGGGTCCCTATCTGTTCGAGGCAATCGATGAACTCCACCGGCTGCTCGAGCGCATGGAGGAGCATCAGCACAAGAAGACGCCGCAACTGCGTCGACTCAAGAGCTGGTAGGCGCGGCGATGCTGGGCATGCTGGAGCGCTTCCTCGCATTTGTCGCCGGTCAAACCCGCATCACGCGACAGGGGGATGCAGGCGCATGAGGACACATCCAGACCAAGGTTCGCTTTCGAGTGATCTCAACGCCAGGTTCACCGACTGAGATCGAGAACAATGCGCCCCTCGATCGCGCCGGCATGCATACGCGAGAACACGTCGTTGATGTTTTCGAGCCGATCGGCGGCGACCGTGGCGTGAACCTTGCCGGCACCGGCAAAAGCGAGCGCCTCCTGGAGATCGAGGCGAGTGCCGACGATCGAGCCCCGCACCGTGACTCCGTTCAGCACCATATCGAGGATAGGCAGCGGAAAGCTTCCCGGCGGCAGACCGGTGAGCGAGACCGTGCCGCCGCGCCGGACCATGCCGAGCGCTTGCTCGAAGGCCTTTGGAGATACCGCTGTGACCAGCACGCCATGCGCGCCGCCGATCTCCTTCTTCAGGAAGGCGGCGGGATCGGTGGTCCTAGCGTTGACCGTCACCGTCGCGCCTAGCCGCTCGGCCAACGCCAGCTTGTCGTCATCGATGTCGACGGCAGCCACGTTGAGGCCCATCTCGCGCGCATATTGAACAGCCATGTGGCCGAGACCGCCAACACCGGAGATCACCATCCAATCGCCAGGCTTGGTATCGGCAACCTTGAGGCCCTTGTAGACCGTGACGCCGGCGCACAGCACGGGCGCGATCTCAATGAACCCGATATCGGCAGGGAGATGGCCAACATAGTTGGGGTCGGCAACTACATACTCGGCGAAGCTGCCGTTGACAGAATAGCCGGTGTTGAGCTGGGATTCACACAAGGTCTCCCAACCGCCGAGGCAATGCTCGCAATGACCGCAGGCGGTGTAGAGCCATGGCACGCCGACCCGGTCGCCCTCCTTCACATGCTTGACACCCGAACCGACGCCTGAAACGAAGCCGACGCCCTCATGACCGGGAATGAATGGCGGCTTGGGCTTCACCGGCCAGTCGCCCTCGGCGGCATGCAGGTCGGTGTGGCAGACGCCGCAGGCTTCGATCTTGACCTGGATCTGACCGGGACCGGGCTCCGGCACCGACGCTTCTTCGATGACGAGCGGCTTGCGGAACTCACGAACAACCGCGGCTTTCATGGTTCTTGGCATCGAAGCTTTCCTTTCGGATCGTGGTTCGGATGACGCTAGCGGCCGAGACACCGGACCGTCTAGGGAGAGCGGATCGGTTCCTAGCCGGCGTCACCGCAGGCGCCGCACGCGCTGGCGCAGGACGTACGGCAGCGCGAGATCGCTACGGCGCATATCCGCCTCGGCGTGCGTCTGGCGCTTTAAGCGCATCAATGCAGTCGCTCCCCCGGCGCGGAGAAGGCCATCGCCCTCACGGGCTTCTCGCTCCTCTTCGCGTCACTCTGCAGGCAAGCTCGTGCGTCACACGCCCATGACGACCGAGGCCGGCATCGCCCGTAGATGGCTTTTCACCCGCCTGACACCAGGCACGTTCTCGGCGGCAATGCGATAGGCCTTGCGAACGTCGTCGCCGTCGACAAAGCCCCAGAGATGGACCACGCCATCATTGGCGAAGACGTTGGTCGGCCATTTCGACGTCCAAGGGCGATTTTCCAGTGCCTCGACCACGGCCTGGCGCAGCGCCTTGTCGGTGGGCTGCAGCACCGGCCGGTCCGGCTCGCGCGACAACAGGGCGCGCAGCAGATCGGCCCGACTCACGACACCGATCGGCACGCCGTCGCGCACGATCGGAATGCGCTTGATGACATGCCGGTCCATGAGCGCGACCAGCTCGCGCAACGGGGTGTCCTCGGTTGCCGTCACCACCTCCTTGGTCATGACGTCGGAAAGCCGTCGCGTATGCGCCGCAACGAAATCGCGGGCGGCGGAGACCTCGCTATCCATCAGGCGCGCCAGCCAGCTCTTCTTGCCCGCGGTTTCGATCTCAGCACGACGGATGAGATCGGCCTCGCTCACGATGCCGACGACCGCGCCCTTGTCGTCGACGACCGGAACGGCGCTGACGCCGGCACCCAACAGCAGCTCGGCAGCATCGAAGACCGATTCCTTGACGTTGATGCAGATGACGCCTTTGGTCATGACGTCCCTTGCGTGCATGGTATCCTCCCTTCGAAAGACGGTAGGTGCGCCATCAAGCGATCAGCTTGGCGGTCTCCTGAGCGGCCGGCGTGGTGCCGGTCAGTGAAAGGCAAGTGAGCAGGTGCGTAAGCCGCGCGGCCTCGCGGGCATAGTCGGTCGCCGCCTGCAAGCCCCATTCCTGCTGCACCTTCACAAGGCCAGAGATGTCGCGCGCCGCCATCAGCGCCTCCCAGCTGCGTCGGTTCTGCGCCAGGCGGAGATCGACGAAGCGGGCAACCTCGTGCTGCCATCCGGCGCAGGCCTCGGTGCAGGCCTGCACGGCGTCGGTAGCCGACATAATCGCCGGTCCCCAGCCGGGGATCGCCATGGTCGCGGAATCCGCTGCAGTCGTCATCGCTTCCTCCCTCCGGCGGAAAAATGGACGGCCCTAGGCGTTGAGACCGTGCAGCGCCATCTTGTTGCACAGGCCGACCGATCGACTGGCCGGCAGCAAACGAATGAGGCCGCTGCGGGCAAACTGGGTGAGGGTGCGGGACACCGTCTCGATCGTGAGGCCGAGATGGTCGGCGATGTCGGACCGCTGCATGGGCAGCTCGAAATGCTCTTCGCCGCTCGACAGGCGCTCTGCCATGTCGAGCAGGAAAGTCGCCAGCTTCTCCTGCGCCGTCTTGCGGCCGAGCAGCATCATGTGATTCTGGGCGCGCTCGAGGCTGCGCAACGTCGCCGTCATGATCTTGCTGCGGAAGGCCGGATCATCCGCGATCAGCGCGTCGAGCTGGCGGCGGCGATAGGCGATCACCGTGGCGTCGCCCACCGCCTCGGCGGAGAAGCGATGTTCGGCGCCGGCTTCCAGGCCAAAAATGTCGCCGCGCAGGTGGAAGGCGTCGATCTGTCGCCGCCCATCGCTCAGGAGCTTGTAGGACCGGATCGCCCCCGACACAATCTGATAGAAGAACTCGGCCTCGTCGCCTTCCGCGAACAGATCCTCGCCCTTGCCGAGGACCATCTGCACGCCCGCCGGCATCCCGCCCGCGACAGGCGGTCGCAACCCGAAAGCGGCTGCTGGAAACTTGCTGGCCTGGGGGGCGGTCTGGACCTGCATGACTTTCTCCGTCCGGAAGCGTTTCGAGGCTTGTTTCGTAGTCCTCCGGGCGGTGCCTCGACCATTCAGGTATTGAACTAAGGGATTCTACGTAGGCGCCACGCCGTCAGGCTGTTGCGGCTAGGGCGCCCCGGATGTTCTCGACGAGCGCGGCGTCGGACAGCGGCTTCTCCAAGACCCGCGTCAACCCCGACTGTTGCGCCAGGTTTCGAAGCTGGTTGCTGACGCGGCCGCTGATCAGGATGACGGGAAGCATGACATTGCGGCTGCGAAGCCTGTCGACGAGCTCGATGCCGTCGATTTCGGGCATGCGATAGTCGACCACCAGACAAGCCCGCTTGGGCAGATCGGCGGCGGCAAGCAGCGTTCGAGGCCCGTCGTAGAGCTGGACCTCAAACCCCTCCATCTCCAAGGCGAATTTCAGCGCTGCCCGAACGGCAGGGTCGTCGTCGACGATAAGGACGGTTCCCGACACAGGCGACATTGCCCAAGCATCGTCGCAAACCGGGGGCGCCTGCTTTGATCCAACGCAAATGGTGTCTATTGCGCACCACCCTCGATCAAGGCCATGCGGACGAGCTCGGACAGGCTGTCGGCCTGCATCTTCGTCATGACGTTTGCGCGATAGACCTCGACGGTCCTGGGGCTGATGCCGAGTTCGTAGGCGATCAGCTTGTTGGGCTTTCCGGCCACCAGCCGGTCCATGACCTCACGCTCACGGTCCGACAATCGCATGATGCGTTCCTGGATGGCTGCCGTCCGCGCGCTCCGGTCGCTGTCTTGGGCGTGGCGGGCGAGTGCGGCCCTGATCGCCGACAGCATCGCCTCGTCGTCGAAGGGCTTCTCGATGAAATCCACGGCGCCCGCTTTCATCGCCTCGACGGCAAGCGGCACGTCGCCATGGCCCGTCATGACGACCACCGGCAGGCGTATCTTGAGCTCGCCGAGGCGGCGCTGCAACTCGAGGCCATCCATACCCGGCATGCGGATGTCGGTCACGACGCAGCCGCCGTTGATCTCAGGCACGGTCCTCAGGAAGGCGAGCGCAGAATCGTGGACACGCACGGCAAGGCCTGCCGCGCTGAGCAGGAATGCCAGCGACTGCCGCACGTCGGCGTCGTCGTCGATGACATGAACCACCCCCTCAGCGACCATGCTCTGCCTCCTCGATCTGCGCACCGCGCAAGGTGAAACGGAAAACGGTGCCGCCGCCCGGCCGGTCCTCCACCCAGATCTTGCCGCCATGCGCCTCGACAATCGTGCGGCAGATCGAGAGCCCCAGCCCCATGCCCTTGCGCTTGGTGGTGACGAAGGGTTGGAAGAGCTGGCTTGCGACCTCCGGCGCGAGGCCCGAGCCGGTGTCGGCGACGCTCACCTCGACGAGATCGCTTGCGCCCGCCGCGGTGGCGATCTCCAGCCGTCGATCGTTAGGCGTCTCGATCATGACCTCCATGGCGTTGCGGATGAGATTGACGAGAACCTGTTGGATCTGGATGCGGTCGGCCAGCACCAGGTCGGCATTGGGGTCGAATTGGAAGGACACCGAGATGCCGGCTTCGCGCGCCCCGACCAGGGCGAGCGTGCTTGCATCCTCGATGAGCCGGGTCAGATTCTCGATCCTGCGCTCGCTCTCGCCCCGGGCCACGAACTCGCGCAGGCGGCGGATGATGTGGCCGGCGCGCAATGCCTGATCGGCGGCCTTGCCCAGGGCGTCGCGCAGCATCGGAGTCGATTCGCCTTCGATGCGGTCGAGCAGGCGCTGGCTGCCGCGCAGGTAATTGCTGATCGCCGTCAACGGCTGGTTGATCTCGTGTGCGAGCGTCGAGGCCATCTCGCCGAGCGCGGTGTAGCGCGACATGTGTGTGACCTCCGACTGCAGCTCCTTGAGTCGCGTTTCGGTGAGCTGCTGGTCGGTGAGGTCGCGGATGAACCCGGTGAAGTAGTGCCGCTCGGCCGAACGCAGCTCGCCGACGGTGAGGTGCATGGGAAATGTCGTCCCGTCCTTGCGCTGACCCACGACGATGCGGCCAATGCCGATGATGCGGCGTTCCCCCGTTGCCAGGTACCGTCTCAGGTAGACATCGTGCTGCTCGCGGTCGGGCGAGGGCATGAGCTGGCTGACGTTCCGCCCTGCCAATTCGGCCGTGGGGTAGCCGAACAGGCGCTCGGCCGTGGTGCTGAGCGATTCGATGCGGCCGCAATCGTCAATGATGATCATGGCGTCGGGCACGGTCTGCAGTATCGACCGCAACCGCGCTTCGGCCGCATCCAGTGCCAGCGCCATCGCCGAACGGTCGCGGCCGTCGTCCGGCGCGGCTTCGAGGCTGTGCAGGATCCATTTGACATCGCCATCGGCGCTCAGCAGCGGCAGGTTGACCATGGCGTGGACGGGCGTCGGCTGGTCGCCCCGAGACTTGCCGCCGACAGGAAGGGGGGCGGATCCCGACAGCCGGCATGGCCGCCGCGAGCGAAGGACCTTTTCGAGGGACGCGACGAGCTGCTCGAGCGCACCATCGTCATGGAAGGCTTGCCGGATTGGTCGCCCGATCAGAGCGTCCCGTGAAATGCCGTGGATCCGGCCGTAGGCTTCGTTGCAAGCAAGGATCGTGAGATCGCTGGCGAATACGAGCTCGGCCGTTTGCGAGCCGCATATCAGGTCTGCAGCTACAACAGGATTCGTGCGCTTGGCTGAAGTCTCGTTCATCGTCGGATCGGCTGCTTCACGGGCCATGATAGCATGCCGGCTTCGGCCTTCGCGCGACCCGGTGTCTCGGCCCGTCCGGCTTTCCGGATGTGGCGATTGATCTGGCGCAAGGGAGCTGCGGCCCGCCTGTGCAACGTTTGGCGAGTCTCATTTGCCGAGGAGCCGATCGTGCATGCCAAGAAGGTGATGACGCGCCCGGTCGTGACCATACCGGCCGACGCGACGGTGTTCCAGGCGGCCGACATCCTTCTGGGTTCGCGCATCAGCGCGGCGCCCGTCGTCGACGCCGATGACAGGCTCGTGGGAATCGTGAGCGAAGCGGACCTCATGAATCGCCCCGAGCTCGGCACGGTTCCCGCCAGGTCGTGGCTGCAACGCCTGCTTGCCGACGAGGCCGTGCTTGCCAGGGAATACATGCGCTCGCACTCGCATCGCGTGGCCGACGTCATGACGAAACATGTCGTCACCGCCGAGGAACGCACTGAACTCGAGCAGATCGCGGCGCTCATGGCGAAGCACCGCATCAAGCGGATTCCGATCGTCCGAGACGGCAAGGTCGTCGGTATTGTCAGCCGCGCCAACCTTCTGCAGGGACTGCTGTCGCGCGAGCGGCAGGAGCCGAATGGCTACGCCGGCGACGACGACATCCGGACGCGGATTTTCGCCGAACTGGACAAGCATTCATGGGGAGCCGGCATCACCAATCTGGTGGTCGAGAACGGATCCGTCAACCTCTGGGGACATGTCGGCTCTTCCGCGGCGAAAGAAGCCGCTCGGGTTGCCGTCGAGAACGTTCCGGGCGTCAGGCGAGTCGTGAACAACGTGGTGATAGCGTTCCATTTGCCCAGCTAACCGGCCGCCCCATCGCGACCTTTTCACTTGATCGAGGAAGGAACAGTCATGTCGCTCCAGCGCATACGTCTCGAGCTCGCACGCACGACGGACTTTCCCGAAGGCAGCCTGTCCCATGGCTATGAGTTCGTGGCGCCGCTGGACCCAAAGGGACATCTCAATTCGGTGGAATGGCCGCAGGCCAAGGGGGCCTGCACGGTTCGGCGCTTCTGGGACGGCCAGCCCGACGAGCACGGCGCTCTGATCCACCGCCGCAACGGCAGCTGGGCGTTCTCCTACGCGCCCGGCGACGATGACGACGAGCCGATCTTCCGTTTCGACCACCATCTCTTCGTCGAAGGCGAATACGTCACGGTGACCGAGCACGACGGCGTGGCGCGCCCGTTCCGCGTCGTGCGCGTGGCGCCAGCGGTGGTTCGCCGCTGAGGGCGCCGCCGCCTATTTGACGCGAAGACTGTGGATGTAAGCGATGAGATCGTCCTGCTGTCGCCTGCTGAGGGCAAAGTCGGGCATGCGGCTGTGCTGCGGATTCATCGCTGCCCGCAGCTGGTCGGCCGACAAGCCAGGCTTGGCGGCAATGGCGACTTCAGGGGCCTGGAGCTGAACCCCGACGATGAGGAATGCGATCTCTGGCAGCACCTGCGTTGAGGCGGCTGGTGCCTTTCAGGGGCGCATGAAGACGAACGGGCTCTCCTCGTCGAGATTGTCTGCCGCCGCGATCAGCTCGGCGGCGATGTCGTCATTGGAGCGCCCGTGCTTGAAAAGGCGGATCGCCTCGGACAGCAGGCAACGGGCGACGACGTCCTGGTCGATCTTGCTGGCTGCGGCCTCGTTCAACGCCGCCTCGACGTGCCGCGCGACCAGTTGATGCGTGCTCATCTTCCTTCTCCTTGCCGTCAGATCGCGCGTGCGTGGCGGCCTTCGCCGCCCGTGTAGTGGCGATCGAAGGCGGCACAGACCGAGCGCACCAGCGGCCGGCCCTGCGCAGTTATGGTGAGTTGCCCGCCGTCGATCGACACCAGCCCGTCGTCGATCAGCGATGCCAGCCCCGACACCTCCGACAGCAGTGCCGGCAGCGGCGCGCCATGGCGGTCGCAGACCTGGGCGAGGTCGACCTCGAAGTGGCACATCAGCTCGCTGATGATGTCGCCGCGCAGGCGATCGACGGCCGACCAGGCGATGCCGCGTGCTGTGGCCAAGCCCCCTTCATCAATGGCCGTCCTGTAGGACGCGGCCTCGGCCACGTTCTGGGTATAGCCAAGCGGCAGGCAGGAGATCGCCGAGGCGCCGATTCCCACGACCCAAGGCCACTCGTCGGCGACGTAACCCTGGAAGTTCCGGCGCAGCCGGTGCTGTGCCGCGGCGCGCGCCAGTGCATCGCCGGGTCGGGCGTAGTGGTCGAGCCCGACCTTGAGGTAGCCGGCGGCAACCAGGCGGGCCTCGACGAGATCGGCCATGGCCGCGCGCTCGGCCGCACCGGGGAGAGTGGCGGCGTCGATCACGGCCTGGCGTGGCTTCATCCAGGGAACGTGGGCATAGCCGAAGACAGCAAAGCGGTCGGGCGCCAACGCGATCGCCTCGTCGAGCGTGCGCGACAGCGTCTCCAGCGTCTGGTGTGGCAGTCCGTAGACCAGATCGATGTTGAAGTGCCGCAGCCCCGCCTGCCGCAGTCGCGCGATTGCTTCGGCGGTGAGCTCGGGCGACTGCAGGCGGTTGATGGCCTGCTGCACGGCAAGGTCGAAATCCTGGACGCCGAGACTGACGCGCGTGACGCCGAGCACCGCCATGGCGTCGGCCAGCGCCTGGTCGCAGAAGCGTGGATCGAGTTCCATCGACATCTCGCGATCCGCGCGGACATCGAACAGCGTCGCCAGGCGACGGCCGACTTTCATCAGGCGCTCCGGCCCGAGCTGAGATGGCGTGCCGCCGCCCCATTGGATCGAGCCAACCATCATGTTGGGTGCGATGCGGGCGACGTGCTCGAGCTCGCCCATCATGGCGCGGGCGTAGCCTTCCAGCGTCTCCGGCCGGTTCATCGCTGTCGTGCTGCAGGCGCAGTAGAAGCAGAGCTGCCGGCAGAACGGGACATGCAGGTAGAACGCGGTCGCGCGGCCACCGAGGTCCGCCAGCCATGCTGCATGGTCGGCCGGACCGACCGACGGCCCGAACTGTGCCGCTGTCGGATAGCTGGTATAGCGCGGCACCGGCTTGTCGTAGGCCTCGATCACGCGGGCATCCATGATGCGCCTCAGTGCGACACGAAGACCGGAGCGGTCATGCTGGCGAGCAGGGTACGGCTCGCCCCGCCCAGCACCATTTCGCGCAGCCGCGAATGGCCGTAGAGGCCCATTACGATCAGGTCGACATCGTGGTCGGCGGCGCGCGACAGGATCACGTTGCCGACATCGGCATCGGCCGCGACGTCGCGCTGCACCGTCACCTTGACGCCGTGACGCACCAGCCATCCCGCGACATCGGCGCCCGGCTCGGCGCCGTGACCGTAAGTGGACGAGCGGGCATCGACGCAGAGGACGATGACCTTGGAGGCCGCATGCAAAAGCGGCAGCGCATCCGAGGCCGCGCGAGCGCTCTCGCGGCTTGCGTTCCAGCACAGCATGACGGTCTTGGCGGGCTCCGCCGGCGCGCCGATGTGCGGCACCACCAGTATCGGCCGGCCGGTCGACAGCGCCATGGTCTCGGGCAGATCCAGCGGCACGGCAGACGGTGCGCCAGGATCGCGCTGCCCAAGGACCATAAGGTCGGCGTAGCGCGCATGAACGGCCAGGCGCGAATCCACATAGCCTTCCTCGGACCGCCATTCGGTCGTGAGTTCGGCGCCCTTCGCGGCCTTGGCGAAGGCTGCCTTCGCGGCCGCCAGGTTTGCCTTCGCCGTCTCGTCAAACACGGAGTAGAAGTTGCCCATTGCCGAGGTCCCATCGAACATGGCCGGCGCTTCGAACGGCTCCTGGATGTGCACGCCGACAAGGTAGGCGTCGTGGCGTTTGGCCAGCTCCACCGCGATGGCAAGTCGGTGCGCAACCCTTGGACTGGCGTCGCAATGCACGAGGATGGTCCTGTAGCCCATGGCCGTCTCCTGTCGTCGTGATGCGCCGCAGGATGGCGCACGCAACGCCGGTGGCCTTGACGCAGGTCAAGCCTTCCTGCCGCCGCGATGTGCTTGAATGCCGCCATGGAAACCGTCGCTCATTGGATCGCGCTCTGCCGGCCGGAAGCATGGGCGGCATCGGCATACCGGCTTCGCTGTTCGTCGCCGGATTGGCAGGCAGTCTGGTGCATTGCATGGGCATGTGCGGGCCGTTCGTGCTGGGTCAGATGATGGCGGATGTCGAACGCGGCCCGCGGGCCTATGGCGAATGGCAACGCTTGGCCGGCGCGGCCTTGGCGCCTTATCACCTTGGCCGGCTGACGACCTACTCCGCGCTCGGCGCCTTGGCCGGCGCCGTCACCCAGCTGTTCGCCTCGACGTCGGCCTTCGGCTGGTTGTCGGGCGGCCTGCTGATGGTCGCCGCCTGCCTGATGATCGTGCAGGCGCTTGGCCTCGCATTCGGCCGCAACAGCCCGCTCGCCGGCGTGCTGATGCGGCTCGCAGCGCCGTTGTCGATGGCGCGCGGCAATGCGGCCCGCTATGGCCTGGGCGTCGTCCTAGGATTCCTGCCGTGCGGCCTGCTCTATGGGGCGTTGGCGGCGGCCGGCGGCACGGGGTCGTCGATCGACGGCGCGCTTGCCATGGCGGCGTTCGCCCTGGGCACCATGCCTGCCCTGGTCGCTACGGGATGGGGTGGGATGCTGATCCGTCGGCGTCTGCGTGAACGCGGGCGGTGAATCGCCACGCCACTGCTGATCGGCAATGCAGGTCTCATGCTTGTCCTGGCGAGCCAGCGTCTGTAGTCGGGAAGCGCACGATGTCGCGATAGGCGTGCCATGTGGCGTGCGCTACCACCGGCAGCACGACTACCAGGCCGAGCAGGCCGGGGATCATGGCCAGCACCACCAGAAGCACGATCAGACCGGCCCACAGTAGCATCGGCCGCAGGTTGAGCCGCACGGCGGCGACCGAGGTAGCGATCGCCTCGAACAGGTTGGCGCCGCGGCGGTCGAGCAGGTAGGGCATCGAGAACGCGCCGATCGCGAAGGCCATTCCCGCCAGCGCGGCGCCGACGATGACGCCGATTGCAAGGAACGGCAGGCTGCGTGTCGAATGCCAGGCGAGATCCAGGAAGCGGTCCCACGACGGCACCGTCTGCCATGCGAAGAGCGCGAAGAGGAGCTGCGCGGCGCGCATCCAGGCGAGATGCAGCAACAGCAGCACCAGGCCCATCAGTGAGATCTGGTCGGGATTGCGCCGCCAAGCCAGCAGCACGCCTTCAGTATCGACCGGCAAGCCGCCCTCGAGGCGGCAGCTGATCTCGTACAGTCCGACCGCCAAGAAGGGACCAACGAAGAAGAAGCCGGCGCTGAGCGGCAGCACGAGATAGGGCAGGTCGAGCCACAGGAGCAGTGCGATGGCAAGCCAGCCCGCAATGGCCGTTGCCGCGCCGAAGGCGAGGCTCAGCAGCGGCGCCGCCACAAGATCGCGCCAGCCGGCGCCCAGCCACAGCCACGGCCGATCGAGCGCGACCTTGCGGATATGCGGTTGCGGCGCGCGAAAGACAGCGACGATCTCGGCCATGTCGTTTCCTCCGGCATGTGAATTGCGCCCAAGGTCGTCCCGCAGCCTTGACGCAGATCAAGTGGGCTTGCTCTGCCTGCCACTAGTGTACTGCCCCAGACAGGAGATTCACAAGTGGAGTAAACTGTGAGAGTCTGTGTGGATGGCAAAGAGCATGGCGATCGCGCTTGGCGCGACGGATCGCGGTCGGCTGGAGCAGCTGGCC
>JAKFVH010000029.1 GCA_021732285.1 Reyranella sp.
GACGTCAGGGCCAGCGCACCTCCGGCGGCAACGTCGAGGCGATCCTGATGTCGCTGCCGCCGGAGGTGCGCTGGCCCTGACGTCTCAAGTCCTCCCCCGTCTTCGGGGGAGGATACAGGAGGGGGCGAGCCGCAGTCGAAGCGCCGGCTGATTCCAGATCTTTGCCTTGCAGAGATCATCTGTGTGGCCTTCCCCCTCCTGTATCCTCCCCCGAAGACGGGGGAGGAGAAGAAAAGGCGATGACGAAGGGGGCGAGCAGCGGCAGCACGAACAGGCCCGCGATCAGCAGCGGATACGGTCCGCCGAAGCGGTCCAAGAATGCCGCAGGCTCAGCCTCGTAGGTGAGCCGCACGTACAGAAAATCGACCAGCATCGTCGACACCGGCCACAGCAGCGCGGCGAGCAGTGCCGCTTCGAGCCAGCGCGGACCCGTGGTGCGGCGGGCGTGGATGATGGCCAGCATCGCCACATAAGGCAGCGGCACCAGCACCTTGTACCATTCGACGGTGCGCACCGTGAGCGTGGCGGCGATCCAGGTGTCGCCGACCACGTCGTTCACCACGATGAACAACGCGATGGCGAGCCACAGGACGAAGGTGACGCTAGGCCTGATCATGAGGATCGGGCGTCGGCGAGCCGCTTCAGCTCGGCGAGGCAGGCGTCGCGGTCGGCGGAAAAATCGCCGGCGATCCACCAGCGCTCGACCGCTTCGATCAGCGCGCCGACCTTTGGACCGGGCTTCAGCCCCAGCGCCAGCGCATCGTTGCCGCCGACCGGCAGTTCCGGCGGCGTCCAGCTGCCGGCAAGCGCCAGCGCGGCGCGCCAGTCGCCGGGCGCGTCGAGCAGGGCGCGGTCGATGAACAGCTTCGTGCCCAGACGATAGAGGCTGGCGCGCAGGTTGGCCGTGTCGATGGCGTTCAGGGGATCGAGCATGAGCTGCAGGCGCACGGATTCCTGCGTCGAGAGTCTTAGCCGCTTGCCGATCGCCGTGGCATCGGCGTCCACCGGCAGGATCGCGGCCAGCCGGCGCAGCGCATCGGGCTTCTCTTCGCGGGCCGCCAGCGCGCGCAGCTTCGTGCTGCCGGCATATTCGGGCAGCCAATGGTCGAGCACGCCGGCCTCGAGCATGGCGTCGAAGGCATCGGCGCCGCCAGGTGCATCGAGGGTGCGCAGCAGCTCCTTGCGAACGCGTTCGCCTGAAAGGCCAGTCACCATCGCGGCGTTGCGCCGGCAGGCATCGAAGCTCGGCCCGTCGAACGGCGGCCTGCCGAAGCGCGCATGGAAGCGGAAGAAGCGCAGCACGCGCAGCCGATCCTCGGCGATGCGCTGCTCGGGATCGCCGATGAAGCGCACGCGGCCCGCTTTCAAATCCGTCTGGCCGTCGAAGTAGTCGTAGATCGTGCCGGCGCGGTCGGCATAGAGCGCGTTGAAGGTGAAGTCGCGGCGGCTCGCGTCTTCGCGCCAGTCATCGGTGAAGGCGACGATGGCGTGGCGGCCGTCGGTCTCGACGTCGCGGCGCAAGGTCGTGAGTTCGAAGGGGTGGCCCTTCACGATCGCCGTCACCGTGCCGTGCTTCAGCCCGGTCGGCACGACCTTGAGGCCGGCCGCTTCCAGGGCGCGCATCACCGTCTCGGGCGGCTTGTTGACCGCGAGATCGACGTCGTCGTTGGCGCGGCCGAGGAGGCGGTCGCGCACGCATCCGCCGACGAACCGCGCCTCGATGCCTGCCTTGACGAGGGCGTCGAACAGGACGTCGACGTCGGTCATGGCGCAGCCCCCGCCTGCCTCCCCAGCTTCGCTGGGGAGGTGGCCCGAAGGGCCGGAGGGGTCATGAGTCTATGCTCTCCAAGATTGTATTTCACCACACTGATGCCCGCAAAGCGTGGCTCACTTGGCGCATGCTTCGATACGCGCGCACCCTTCGCAAAGACCCGACCCATGCGGAGCGCGTGCTTTGGCAGCGTCTGCGGCGACGCCAATTGGCAGGGTTCAAATTCCGCCGACAGCACTCGGTCGGACCCTATATCTGCGACTTTGCGTGTCTTGAGGCTTCCATTGTCGTCGAGCTGGACGGAAGCCAGCACGCCGAGCAGTCGGACTACGACGCCCGTCGGGACATGTTTCTCAGATCGCGTGGCTTTCGGGTCCTGCGCTTCTGGAACAACGATGTGTTGGGTCGAACCGAGGTCATTCTCGAAACGATCTATGAGGCGCTCTACCGAACCGAAATGGACGGACGCCTCGACTGAACCATCGCCGGCCCATGACCCCTCCGTCCGCTGCGCGGACACCTCCCCGCGCGCAGCGCGGGGAGGAAGAGCTTTTCTGAACCGAGTCATGGCGCGAAGAGCCCGCCGTAGCCCTGGTTCTGGGTGAAGAACATGACGACGAAGCCGATGATCGTGCAGACCAGGCCCGCGATGGCGAGCCAGGTCAGCGGCAGGTCCTGCCATTCCGGCAGGGTGCCCGCGACCTTGCGCTGCTCCTTGATCTTGACGCCCCACGCCCACAGGAAGAAGGCGACGGTCGGCGCCATCACCAGGACGAAGGCGAGGGCGATGATCCGCAGCATGGCCTAGTCCCTCTTCTTCTTCCGGACCGCGCGCTGGGTCGCGTCTGACGCGACCTTCCTGCGCGCCTCATGATCATGAGCGCGCTGGAAGCGCGCGGTCCGGAAGAGCATGAGTCTTTGCACTTTGGACATGCACTAGCCGCCGTTCGTCAGGACGAAGTGCAGATTCTTCAGCATACCGGCCGTCGCCCCCCAGATGTAGCGATCGCCGTAGGGCATGGCGTAGTAGCGCCGCTCGCGGCCCTGCCAGACGCGGCTGTCGATGCGGTGGTTCTGGGTATCGAGGAAGTGCGACAAAGGCACCTCGAACACGTCGGCGACCTCGCGCGGGTCTGCATGGATGGTGAATCCCGGCGTCACGATACCCACCACCGGCGTGATTTCGTAGCCGGTGCCCGTCCGGTAAGGGTCGACCGCACCGATCACGTCCACAAATGTGCGCGACAACCCGACTTCCTCCTCGGTTTCGCGCAGCGCCGTGGCCTCGGCGTCGGCGTCCTCGGTCTGCTTCCGACCACCGGGAAAGGCGATCTGGCCGGCATGGCTCGGCATATCCTCGGTGCGCTGGGTCAGCAGCACCGTGATTCCCGGCTCGCGCCGCACCAGCGGCACGAGCACCGCCGCCGGCCGGAAGCTGGTCGGTACGGGCACCACGCCGTTCAGCGAGAAGTCGCTGCCCAGAGGTGGCTTGGTTACAGGCAACCCGGATGCCAACCGCCTGCTGCGATCGGCCACCCGCTGCACAATTTCGTCAACCGTCATGCCCTTGTTCCGGCCTCAATTCTGGGCTTCCCTGACTTAAATTCCCCTAGGACAACAGGAGCGCCCCGGTGGCCCCAGACACTTCGACCGCGACCGACGCCGATGCTCTCGCCGCCCTGGCCGACATCGAGCGGCTGGGCACCCAGCTCCGGGCCGCGCGCGCCTCGATCGGCAAGGTCATTTATGGCCAGCAGGACGTCATCGATCAAACCCTGGTTGCGCTCCTGTCGGGCGGCCACCTGTTGTTGATCGGCGTCCCCGGCCTCGCCAAGACCAAGCTGGTCGAGACTTTGGGCGTCGTGCTGGGCATGGAAGCCAAGCGCATCCAGTTCACCCCCGACCTGATGCCGGCCGACATCCTGGGCTCCGAAGTGATGGAGGAGACCGAAACCGGCCGCCGCTCCTTCCGCTTCATCGAAGGCCCGGTCTTCGCCCAGCTGCTGATGGCCGACGAAATCAACCGCGCGAGCCCACGCACCCAGTCGGCGCTGCTGCAGAGCATGCAGGAGAAGCACGTCACCGTCGCCGGCAAGCGCTACGACCTGCCGGCGCCGTTCCACGTGCTCGCCACCCAGAACCCGCTGGAGCAGGAAGGCACTTATCCCCTGCCCGAGGCCCAGCTCGACCGCTTCCTGCTGCAGGTCGACGTCGGCTACCCCGACGAAGCCGCCGAGCGCCAGATCATGATCGGCACGACCGGCTCCACCACGGCGGTCGCCAGCCCGACCTTGACGCCCTCCGACCTGATGGCGGCCCAGGCGCTGGTTCGCCGGCTGCCGATCGGCGAGAGCGTGGTCGACGCCATCGTCAAGCTGGTGCGCGCCGGCCGGCCGGAATCGAGCGACCTCGACGTCGTGAAGCAGCGCGTCGCCTGGGGCCCCGGCCCGCGCGCCAGCCAGGCCTTCATGCTGGCGTCCCGCGCCCGCGCCATCATCCAGGGCCGCCTCGCCCCGTCGGTCGACGACGTCGTGGCGCTGGCGGGTCCGATCCTGCGTCATCGCATGGCAGTCAACTTCTCGGCCCGCGCCGAGGGCATCACGGTCGAGACGGTGATCAATCAGATGTGCGCACGGTTGGCGTAGCGCGTGCTTTGTGTTCGAGCGTTCATCCCCTCCCTGCGCGAAGCGCGGGGAGGTGTCCGCGCAGCGGACGGAGGGGTCATGAGCATCAGTGTTGGTGCTCATGACCCCTCCGGCGCTACGCGCCACCTCCCCAGCGAAGCTGGGGAGGAAGTGAGTCAATAGATGGCGTCCCCCTCGACCCTCCACCGCTCGCTGGAACTGGCCGGCACGCTGCCTGCGCTGATGGTGGCGGCCGACCGCGTGGCCGCGACCGTGATCCAGGGTGTGCACGGGCGGCGCCGCGTCGGGCAAGGCGATGCCTTCTGGCAGTACCGGCCCTATCGCGACGGCGACAGCGCCAGTCAGATCGACTGGCGCCAGAGCGCGCGCAGCCGGCATCTGTTCGTGCGCGAGACCGAGTGGGAGGCCGCCGCCAGCGTCTGGCTGTGGCGCGATGCGTCGCCCTCGATGCAATACGCCTCGCTCAGGAACATCGACACCAAGGCGGTGCGCGCCGAGCTCATAACCTTGGCGCTGGCCAGCCTGCTGGCCGATGCCGGCGAGCGCGTCACCGTGCTGGGTTCGGGCATGCGGCCGACCTCGGGTCGGGTCGCGGTGCGCCGCATCGCCGAGACGCTGTTCGACGAGAGCCGCACGGGAAAGACGCCACCCAGCCTGCCGCCAATGCTGCCGTTGCCGGCGCATGGCACCGTCGTGCTGGTGTCCGACTGGCTCGATCCGCTCGACAACATCGAGGCGGTGATCCGGCACTACGCCTCGGGCGGCGTGCGCGGGCATCTGGTGCAGGTGCTCGATCCCGCCGAGGAAGACCTGCCGTTCGACGGGCATGTGAAGTTCGAGGGCCTCGAGGCCGAGGGGCAACACACGATCCGCCGCGTCGAAGGCGTGCGGCAGGCCTATGGCGCCAGGCTCGCCGCGCAGAAGGAAGGCCTGCAGCGCCTGACGCGCTCGACCGACTGGACGGTGCATCTGCATCGCACCGACAAGTCGCCACAGACCGTGCTGCTCTCCCTTTATCTCGCCATGGCCGACCTGCGTCGGCTGACGGCGGCGTGACGTGATGAAGAAATCAACGCTTTCATTGCTGGGGGCGCGCCACTCCAGTGGCGCGATCTTCGCCGGCATCAACAAAGACGCGCCACTGGAGTGGCGCGCCCCCAGCGCATGCTGAGCCTCGGCGCCTTCGCGTTTGCCGCACCGGGCATGCTGGCACTGCTGCTGGTGTTGCCGGTGATCTACTGGCTGCTGCGGATGATCCCGCCGCTGCCCAAGCTCGTGCGCTTCCCGGCGATCCGGCTGCTGATCGGGCTGGAACCCACCGAGCAGACGCCGATGAAGATGCCGTGGTGGCTGCTGCTGCTGCGCCTGCTGCTCGCCACTGCGCTGATTCTTGCCGTCGCCCGGCCGCTGCTGAACCCGCAGGCCGACCTGCCGGGCCGCGGTCCCCTGATGCTGGTGATCGACGACGGCTGGTCGTCGGCGCCGGGCTGGACCACCCGCATCGCCCATGCCGAGCGCCTGATCCAGCGCGCCGAGCGGGCGCAGCGCCCGGTCGTGCTGACCGGCACCGCGCCCCTGCCGCTCGACGCGCCGGCGGCGCGCAAGGGCGCCATGCGGCCCGACGAGGCCCGCACCATCCTGCGCGCCTTCCGCCCCAAGCCGTGGCCGACCGACCGCGCCGCCGCCGTCACCGCCATCGACCAGATGCAGGTCGATCCCGGCGCCTACGTCGTGTGGCTGAGCGATGGCCTGGAGGACGAGGGGACGCCCAGGCTCACCGAGCGCCTGCGCAAGTTCGACGGCCTGCAGGTCCTGCTGCCCGACCAGGCGACGACGCCATTGCTGCTGCTGCCGCCGGTCGCCGAAGGCCGCGACCTCAAGGTGCAGGCGCTGCGTCCCGCCGCCGACGGCCCGCGCAAGATCGCGGTCCAGGCGTCCGACGAAGGCGGCCGCATCGTTGCCCGCATAGAACTCGACTTCGCCGCCAGCGCCACCAAGGGCGAAGGCGTGCTGCCGACGCCGCCTGAGCTGCGCAACCGCATGGCCCGCCTCGACATCGAGACCCAGGGCGGCGCGGGCTCGGCCGTGCTTCTGGACGAGCGCCATCGCCGCCGGCCCGTCGCCATCCTGGGCGAGCGCCCGACCGCCACGGGCCAGCCGCTCCTGCAGGAAGTGTATTTCCTCGAGCGGGCTCTTGATCCCTACGTCAGCCTCACCATCGGCGATCGCGAGACGGTGCTGACCCGCAACACCGCCGTGCTGCTGATCCCCGACGGCGCCGCGCCCTCGGCCAACGACCGCGAGGAGATCGCCAAGTGGATCGAGCGCGGCGGCGTCGCCGTGCGCTTCGCCGGCCCCAACCTCGCCCAGGGCACCGATCCGCTGGTGCCGACGCGCCTCAGGCTGGGCGACCGGGCCCTGGGCGGCGTCATGAGCTGGGGCCAGCCCAGTGCGCTCAGCGAATTCCCGGCCAACAGCCCGTTCCTCGGCATCCCGATCCCCAAGGACGTGCGCATCAGCCAGCAGGTGCTGGCCGAGCCGACGCCCGACCTCGCCGACAAGACCTGGGCGCGGCTGGCCGACGGCACGCCGCTGGTCACCGGCGAGAAGCGCGGGCAGGGTTACCTGGTGCTGATCCACACCACCGCCAACACCGGCTGGAGCAACATGGCGCTGAGCGGCCTGTTCGTGAACATGCTGCAGCGTCTCGTCACGCTGTCGCGCGGCGTCGCCGGCGACGGCGTCAACAAGGCGCTGAAGCCCTGGCGCACCCTCGACGGCTTCGGCCGGCTCGGCGCCCCGCCGGCCGGCGCGCAGATCCTGCCGGCCGACGCCAACGAGACTTTCAAGCCCAAGCCCACGACCCCACCGGGCCTGTACGGCGACGAGAACGCCCAGGTCGCCTTCAACATCGGTGGCCGCGTCGGCGAGCCCAAGCCGATCGTGCTGCCCGGCGGCGTCTCGACCGATCGCCTGAGCGAAGGCGGCGAGACCGATCTCTCCAAGTGGTTCCTGCTGGCGGCCCTGCTGCTGCTGCTGGCTGACATCTTCATCTCGCTGTGGATGCGCGGGCTGATGGGCCGCGCCTTCCGCTTCGGCGGACGCTCCGCCCCCGCCGCGATCCTGCTGGCTGCCGCCTTCGTCCTGCCGACGCCCAACGCCGATGCCGCCGACCAGCGGCCCGGCCCGCCGCCGCTCAGCGAGGAGCAGGCGCTCAAGGGCTCGCTCGACATCCGGCTGGCCTACATCGCCACCGGCGACAAGGAAGTCGACGACCTCACCAAGCAGGGCCTGGAAGGCCTGAGCGAGATCCTGCGCAACCGCACCTCGGTCGAGCCGGCCGATCCCGTGGGCCTCGACCTCGAGAAGGACGAGCCGCGGCTCTATCCGCTGATCTATTGGGCGATCACGCCGACCCAGCCGGCGCTGTCGCCGCGCGCCGCGGCGGCGCTCGACCGCTACCTGCGCACCGGCGGCATCCTGTTCATCGACACGCGCGACCAGCAGATGACCTTCGATCGTCCGGCCGGCGGCAACCCCGACCTCAAGCGGCTGCTGAGCGGCGTCGAAATCCCGCCGCTGGTCGCCATGCCGGCCGAGCACGTGCTTACAAAGTCGTTCTATCTCCTGTCCGACATGCCGGGGCGTTGGACGGGCGGCAAGCTGTGGATCGAGCCGGGCGGCGGGCGCGTCAATGACGGCGTCACCACCGTGATCATCGGCTCCAACGACTATATCGGCGCCTGGGCGGCCGACCAGCGCGGCCGCGGCATCATGCCGGTGTCGCCGGGCGGCGAGACCCAGCGCGAGATGTCGTACCGCGTCGGCGTGAACATTGTGATGCATGCGCTGACCGGCAACTACAAGGACGACATGGTCCACATGCAGGACATCATGCAGAGGCTCAGGCGATGAACCCGACCTCCGCCGTCTCCGTCGCCTTCGACCCATTGCTGAGCTGGGAGATCCTGGCCGGTTTGGGCGCGATCGGCGTGGTGCTGATCGGGCTCAGCCTCGCCGCCCGCGCCCGCGGCACCTTCTGGCGGCTGGGCACGCTCGCCGTGGTGCTGCTGGCGCTCGCCAACCCCTCGCTGATCGAGGAGCAGCGCAAGCCGATCGCCGACGTGGCCCTGGTCGTGGTCGACGATTCCGATTCCATGTCGATCGGCGAGCGCCGCATGCAGGTGCAGGCCGCGCGCGAGGCGCTGAAGAAGAAGCTGACGCAGCAGGAAGGCCTCGAAGTCCGCGAGGCCGTGCTGCCGCCCAGCCACATCCAGCTCGGCAGCGAGCGGCCGGGCGGCACGCGCCTGATCGAGACCATGCGGTCGGCCCTGGTCGAGGTGCCGCCGGAGCGATTGGCCGGCGTGATCCTGCTGACCGACGGCCAGGTGCACGACGTGCCGGCCATCGAGTCGCCCAAGAACCTGCCGCCCGAGCTGGGCGGCGCGCCGGTCCATGCCCTGATTGCCGGCAAGAAGGGTGAGCGCGACCGGCTGATCGTGATGGAGCAGTCGCCGCGCTTCGGCGTGGTCGGCCGCGAGGTCACGGCCAAGTTCAGGATCGAAGATCCCGCCGGCGGCACCGCGCCGGTGACCCTGTCGGTCAACGGCGAGATCGTGAAGCGGATCGACGTGCCGGTCGGCAAATCGGTCGAGTTGCCCATTACCGTGGGCAATCCCGGCGCCAACGTCGTCGAGCTCGAAGTGGCGCCCGGCCAGAACGAGCTCACCCTGGACAACAACCGCGGCCTGTTAACCATCAACGGCGTGCGCGACCGGCTGCGCGTGCTGCTGGTCTCGGGCGAGCCCTACCAGGGCGAGCGGGCGTGGCGGAACCTGTTGAAGAGCGACCCGGCCGTCGACCTCGTCCACTTCACCATCCTGCGCACGCCGCAGAAGGACGATTTCACGCCAGTGCGCGAGCTCAGCCTGATCGTCTTCCCGATGCGCGAGCTGTTCGAGCAGAAGCTGAAGGAATTCGACCTCATCATCTTCGACCGCTACGAATCGGGCAGCCTCATCACCCGCGAGTATTTCCGCAACATCGCCGAATACGTGAAGGGCGGCGGGGCGCTGCTGGTCTCGGTCGGGCCGGTGTTCGCGACCCAGCGCTCGCTCTACCGCACGCCGCTCGGCGCCGTGCTGCCGGCCGCCCCGCTGGGCGACGTGCTGGAGACGCCGTTCAAGCCCAAGGTCACCGAGATCGGCCAGCGCCATCCCGTCAGCGCCAACCTGCCGCAGGCCGGCGATCCCGGTAAGGATCCCGACTGGGGCCGCTGGTTCCGCCTGGTCACCTCCCGCACCGAGCGCGGCAATGCCGTGCTGTCGGGCGCCGATGAGCGGCCGCTGGTCATCCTCGACCGCGTCGGCGAGGGCCGCGTCGCCCAGCTGATGTCCGATCATCTGTGGCTGTGGAACCGCGGCATCGACGGCGGCGGGCCGCAGCCCGAGCTGGTGCGCCGCACCGCACACTGGCTGATGAAGGAGCCCGACCTCGAGGAGGAGGCGCTGCGTGCCACCTCCGTGGGCGGCCGCATCGAGGTGACGCGCCGGACGCTGGCCGCCACCTTCCCGCAGGTCACCATGACCGCGCCCGACGGCAGCACCAGGACCATCGATTTGCGCCAGACCAGCCCGGGCCTGGGCATGGGCATCATCGACGTCGACAAGCCCGGCCTCTACCGCTTCGACGACGGCACGCTTCGGACCGTGGCCGCGGTCGGCAATCCCGACCCATTGGAATTCTCCGACGTGCGCGCCACCGATGCCAAGCTGAAGCCGCTGACCGAGGCCTCGGGCGGCTCGATCATGTGGCTGGCCGACACCTCCGATCCCGACATCCGTTCGGTCCGCCCCGGCCGCGCCGCCGGCGGCTCCGACTGGATCGGGCTCCGCCGCAACGAGGGCTACACGGTCGCCGGCATCAACCAGCTCCCGCTGCTGCCCGGCATCCTGGTGGCGATGGCCTTCCTGCTGGCGCTGGGCAGCGCCTGGTGGCGCGAGGGGCGCTGAGGCGGCGCCCTTTGTCATCCCGAGCGCACGCGAGGGAGCTTTGATCGGCGGACTCTGACTAGCCGCCTTTCGCAAGATCAATCCCCTGCCTGACGCGCGCGTTCACCGGCAGCGTCGAGCGCGGCCAACATCGCCTCCACTTCCTCCGCATCGTGCGCGTCCACTGGCGCCGGCCTGACATTCCAGACCGGCCGGCACCGATTGCGCAGCCAGAAGATGCAGGCCTGCGTATCGGGCGGATGCTGCACCGTGCTGGTGATCCTCTTCTCTTCGCCGCGATGGAACAGGACGCGCTCGACCGTGTGCTGATAGCCCACCGCCCGCTCATAGAGCGATCGCGCCACCCGCCCATCGGCGATCGCCCGGCCATCGCGCACAGCCTTGGCGAAACTCGGTATATCGGCGATCCAACGATCAATCGTTCGCGGCCCGACGTCGAACAGGTCGGCCAACCCGGTGTTGGTGGCCCCTAGCAGGCAGTGATTATGGGCCTGTTCGTCATATTCCTGCTTGTAAAGTGTAGGACGTCCGATGGTGCTCATAGAAGCATAAATAACCATAGTACTTGTCTATGTGCAAGAAAAAACAACTGAAGTATTCATGGGCGCTTGTACGCGCAGTTTTGGCGTGCCGCAGGACGCCAAAAGCAAGCTATGGCCACAAGCAGTTGTATGTGAAGGAATCGACCAGCCGCTAAATGTGTCAGACCGCAGAGCGGCCCCAGCGTCAATCCAGGCTGAGCTCCATTTCGAGTGCGCAACGCGAACTGATTTAATAAGTTTTCACCTACGCAATGGGGGGCTGCGTATGTCAAACAAAAAGCTCGGCGTAGTTGTTTCAGTTATCAACTTGAAAGGTGGGGTGGGCAAGACGACGGTCTCGGCCCACGTAATGCGACTGCTATACCGAACTCTTCGAAAGAAGGTGTTGCTGATCGACCTAGATCCACAGTTCAACCTGACCCAAACGCTTCTCACGCGGAAGGAATACGAAAAGCATAGAACGTCTGGCAGTACGGTTTTTGCCGCAATGGAACCCGCCTCAAAGGTCAGTCTTTTTGACGTCGCGACAACGACTCAGAAGCCGCCTGCGGCATCGACTCTCGCAACCAGACTTCGGAACCTTTCTAATGCATGGCTGGACTTGGTGCCGGGAGACTTCGATCTCGTAAAATACAGTTTGATCTCTGATCACGCTAAACTTGACAAGGTCCGGCAGCGTTTTCTCCGTTTCGTTTCGGATGCTCGTGCCGAGTACGACCTCGTAGTAATTGACTGCAATCCAAGCAGCTCTTTCATAACGCTATGTGCCTTACATGCCTGTACGCAGCTGCTGGTCCCTGTCAGACCAGACAAGTACTCTGTATTAGGCGTAGAATTGCTAGCTGACTTCTTGGAACGACTCCCAGATATCGATCCGAAGCCCAAGATATCGATACTACTAAACGGGATTCCAACATCCAGATATGATCCAGGTCCAGAAAACGAGCTCCGACAGCATAAGACGTTTGGGACAGAGGTATTGGCAAACCGTCTGCGTGTCTCTGCACTATTGACGGCTACCTCTGCATACACAGGATTTGCTACAGATAAACCGGTAGCTAACAGGCATGTACTAGCAACGGAAATTAATCTCATCGTACATGAGCTGGGACAACGGTGGGGTCTCTAATGGTAGACAAGAGTGTCGAAGACGTCCCTCTGCAAAGCCATCGCGCGGCGCTTCTGCTTGCCGCATCGGGCCTTAACGACCGCGCGTTACGGGATTTTGTCAAATTCGTTATAGAGGCAGGGCCCGAAGCTTCTGTCGCTTTCATTCGCTCACTTCGCCAACGGGTGCCCGCCAATCTGGAAAGTTTTGTATTGGCTGGTCACCTCGGAGACTTGGAAAGACCCGCTGAACGTGTCGCGTTAGAGGTCTTAAGGTTGTTGTTGCACGAAAGCGGGCTATCTGCGGACCAAGCGGCAAAGCTGTTGACGGACTCAATTCGAAGAACGCATTCAGAAACAACGAAGCTTCCACCCTTTCGCGGGAAGGAAGGCTTCGCACAGTGGCTGAAGAAGCTAAACAAGTCCGTTTCAGCGTCTGAACTCCTTCACCATGCAACGCGCATTCGCAACGATGCTGTTCACAGCATATCCAGCTCGGATTGGCCTCTAAGGACTCGCACAAAAAAGTAAGACGATGAAACCTGACGCGAGTGCAGCACAACTCCACAAGACACTAAACGTGCGCGCAACGACTACTAAGGGACATTTCGTCTCCGAAGTTTCGTCGGCAGCACATCCATTGCTTGTTTGGCTTCAGTTTCTCAGAACAACAATCTCTAGGAAGATTGCCGATCGTCTTCTAGATGCGGTTCAAGCCTCGATGATAGAAGTAGCAGCTAGCCTCACCTTGGGCTTAGTGCGGCCAGCAATTTTCTCGATGCGGGTTCAGCATGAATTGCTATTAGCGTGGGTGTACTACAACGACCATCATGTCGAATGGGGACATCGAGAGCGCACCAATGAGGAATTCATTACTCGCGCGGTCGCGATCAAATTCTTACGTGATAATGACCGTCGATTTGATGAAAGATTTAAACTCCTGCAAAGCAAGAAAAAGAGGCCGATGGATGATCCATACGGTTTGCTATCGATACACGTACACACAACTTCTCACTACGCTGCACCATCAGTTGGACCGCTAGAATCGGTAGTAAAGTCGCTGTCAGATTGTGAAGAGTGCGTTGAGTTGCAAAAGAGTGTTGCCGAGTATCTTTGCGATGTGCTTGCCGCTTGGTACGCAAGCCGTTGGCATGACTTTCCAACTGAGATCAGCAACGCAATCAAGAGCAGGTTGAACACAAAAGACCTAAAGGATTTCGCCAAGGCCTAGAATGCTGGCCTTGGTAGTGACGCAGTTGAAACTGGTTAGCCGGGTCGGCCTCGTTCCACCTCCCGAATAGGCGGCGCGTAGCCTGGCTCGTACCGTTCGATATCGACGCGACTCGCCGGCAATGCTCACCGCCCGGCGCGTCCGGTGGCCTAAGGCAGCGTCGATCGCACCGCGCGCACTTCATCCTGGGTCACCGCCGCGGGCATGCCGCCCCAGGTGCCGCGCAGCCACGTCGCGAGATCGGCGATCTGGCGGTCGTCTAGCAAGTGCCCGAAGGCCGGCATGGCCTGGAAGCGCTCGCCGCCGGGCAAGGGGCGCTCGGGCAGGCCGCCGGTGACGACGACGAGCAGGTTACGTGGCGAGGAAAGGCGCAGGCTGGCGTTGGTGCGCATCGGCGGCGCCACATGGGCAATGCCCTCGCCGTCGATGCCATGGCAGGCCGAGCAGAGTTGCAGGTAGGTCTGTCGCCCAGCCGCCGGCAGCCCCGAAGCGGCGGCAGCGGGCGCCGCCGGTGCGGACGAAGCAACAGGCCGCGAGCCCATCAGGTAGGCCGCCATCGCGGCCGCGTCGCCTTGCGTCAACCAGCGCGTGGAGTTGTGCACCACGTCGTACATCGAGAAGTTCATCACGCCCTGCGGGCCCGTGCCGGCAGGCAGGTAGCGCGCCAGCGCCGCGGCATCGAAGCCCATGCGCGACAAGCCGGCGGGCGTCACGTCCGGCGCGTCGACCTGCTCGATCCGCGTGCCCTGCAGGTAGCGCTGCTGGATCATGCCGAGCGTCAGGTCGCGCGGCGTGTGGCATTCGCCGCAGTGGCCCAGCGCATCGACCAGGTACTTGCCGCGGTTCCAGTCGGCTGGCTTGGCCGTGTCCGGCACAAAGCCCTTGGCCGGCAGGTTGATGAGGTTCCAGAAGGCCAAGGTCGGGCGCACGTAGTCGAAGGGAAAGCTGTTGGCGCGGTTCTGCTGGCGGATCGGCGGCCGGCTCATCACATAGGCAAAGATCGCATCGGTGTCGTCGGCGGTGAGCTGGCGGTAGGAGACGTAGGGCATCGCCGGATAGAGATGCCCGCGCGGCGCGGTGCCGTCGCGCAGCGCGCGCTGGAAGTCGGCGCGGCTCCAGCGGCCGATGCCGGTCTCCGGATCGGGCGTGATGTTGGTGGCGTAGAGCGTGCCGAACGGCATCGGAAAAGGCCGGCCGCCGGCGAGCGGCGCGCCGCCGTCGGCGGTGTGGCAGGCAGCGCAGTCGGCGGCGCGGACGAGATAGCGGCCGCGCTCGACCAGGCCTTTCGTCTGATCGGCCGTCAGCGGCGTCCTGGCGGAGGCATCGACGACGCTGGTCGAGAACAGCCCGGCCATCACGGCGAGCGCGCCGATGGCCACGATGCCGGCAACAACGACGATCGCGAGGGCAAAGCGGCGCAGGCGCGGGCTCAAGCGGATCATTTGCGCCCCTACCCTTTCACCAGGCCGGGCGTGGCCAGCACCAGGTCGCGCACCGCCTCGAAGTAGCGGACGTAGCCGGTGCAGCGGCAGATGTGCTGGCCCATCGCCTTGTCGATCGCGGCCTCGAGGTCGCGGCGCGCCACCGGCTCTTTCTTCAGCCGCTCGACCAGGACCGTGGCGGCGGTGACGAAGCCCGGCGTGCAGTAGCCGCACTGGAAGGAGAAATGCTCGATGAAGGCCTGCTGCACCGGCGACAGGCGCACGACGTTGCCCTGGGCATCGCGCTCGGCATGGCCTTCGACCGTGCGGATCGACTTGTTGCTGAAGAAGTGCGCCCCGGTGATGCAGCTCCTGATCTCGCGCGGCCCCGCCGGCCCGTCGAGGATGACGGCGCAGGCATGGCAGATGCCCTGGCCGCAGGCCATGCGCGAGCCGGTCAGCCCGAGATACTCGTGCAGGACGTCGAGCAGCATCATGTCGTCGGGCACGTCGATCGGGCCGACCGGCTTGCCGTTCACCGTCAGCGACAGCGGGCTTTTGCGCAGCGTCATGCCAGGGCCTCGAGGATCTGCCCGGCCGTGATGGGCGTGGCGTAGAAGCGCTTGCCGATGGCGTGCGCGATGGCGTTGGCGATCGCCGGCACGATCGGGATCATGACGACCTCGGCCATGCCCTTGGGCGCATCGCTGTCGGAGAGCGGCGGCAGGACCTCGGCCGTCTGCTTCCACACCGCGACGTCGGCCGCGTGCGGCAGGCGATAGCGGTTCCAGTTCCAGGTGCCGTTGCCCGGCCCGTCCTCGTAGAGCGGCAGCTCTTCCAGCAGGGCATGGCCGATGCCCATCGCCACGCCGCCCTGGATCTGGCCCGAGACCAGCTGCGGCACGACCTGGTGGCCGCATTCCAGGATCGAGTGATGCGACAGCACCTCGACCTTGCCGGTCGCGGTGTCGACGGCGATCTCGGCCAGGGCGGCCTTGCCGGAATAGTAGGTCACGGCGGCGTTGAGGCGGGCGACCGGCGGATAGACGACCTTGTGGCGCTCGATGAACTTGTAGCCGCCATCGCCGGTGCGCACCGACAGCGCATCGGCGGGTAGCCGCACGATGCCGGCGCCGGGCACGTCGAACTCGGCCTCGGCCCATTCCCAGCGGTTGAAGGTATGGACGCTGACGGCGGTGACCAGGCCCTGCGCCCGGGCGGCGGCGAAGAGCCGTTCGAAGCCGAGCGGCTCCAGGCCGCCCGCGCTGAGCTTGCCGTCGACGAAGCGCGCCTCGCCGACCTCGACCGACAAGGACCGGAGCGCGCCGCCGTCGGGGCCGGCCGACCAGATCGAGAGCGCCGCCGGCCACAGCGACAGGCGCAGCAGGGTGCGCGCCGCGGTGCGGGTGGCGTGGCCGACGAAATAGACGCTGTTCGACGCGCTCATCCCCGTCTGCCGGCTGGGCGTCCAGCGTGGATCGCGCTTGAGCTTGTCCTCTTGCTCCTGCGTATTGGTAAAAGGTTCTTCGTTCGAGGTGAGCGGCATCTCCGGCCACTCGGTCACGCCGAAGCTCATCTTCTCCGGCGCCTTCCCCAGGATGTCGCGCACCATGACGGCGTGGCTGGTCGTCATGCCGGTGCCCATCTCGCTGCCGCCCTGGCGCAGCGCCAGGCCGCCCGACGGCAGCAGCTCCAGGGTGGCCGTCGCCGCCTCGCCGCCCGCGCCATAGTCCTTCTGCACAATGGCGAAGCCCACGCCGTAGCGCCGGCCGGGATGGGCCGCCTCGTAGGCCTGTTTGCGTTTGGCGCGATCGCGCCACAGCGGATGCGCGCCGGCGCGCTGCAGCAGCTCGTCGGAGCGGATCGCGCCGGCCGGCACTGCCCCCTGGGAGTTGCGCATGCCCGTCAGCATCATGTTGCGGCGGCGGAGCTCGATGGGATCGACGGCCAGAAGCTCCGCCACCTCGTCGACCAGCATCTCGGTCGGCATCATGGTCTGCAGCGTGCCGTAGCCGCGCGTCGATCCGGCATCGACGGCGCGCGAGGCGCGGACTTCCACGGCGAAGTCGCTGTTGGGCAGGTAGTAGATGCCCTGCGCCGCGCTGGCGCCGACCCCGCCGACCTCGGGCGAGTAGTTGCGGCGGCCGCCGCCGTCCATGCGGTAGTTGCCCTTCATGACCCGGAAGCGCCCCGTCGCGCGATCGACGACCAGGGTCACGTCGGTCGCGCAGGAGTGCCGCTTCAGCGCCATCTGGAACTGGCCGTAGCGGTCGTTGGCCAGACGCACCGGCCGGCCATCGCCGTACAGCGCCGCCACGATGGCGAGGTAGGGGAAGATCGAATGGTCCTTGGTGCCGTAGCCCACGGTGTAGCCGATCGAGAGGTCGATCGACTTCACGGTCGACTTCATGCCGCGCTGCAAGGCCGCGACCATCGAGGCGGTGGCGACCGCGATCTCGTAGGGCGACTGGGTCGCCATCATCAGGCGCAAGGTGCCGTCGGGATCGAGCCAGGCGTTGCCGTTGTCGGCCTCCATCGCCGAGGCGTCGGCCGACTGCGAGTAATAGGACCGCCGCACCACCAGCGCGTCTGACTCGGCCGCGGCGATCATGCGGTCGATCTCGCCCGCCGCCCACATCGCGCGCTGGTTGGCGTCGCCGTTCTGGTCGGCCTGCGGCCAGGCGACAGTGTCGCCCTTGAAGTCGGCATAGACCGTGGTCCCGGTCAGCGGCGCGTAGACGTCGGGCGCCTGCGGCGTCGGCCCGGCGATGCGCACGAAGCGCGACGCGCCGTAGTTCGCCGGCGTGTTGTAGGCCGTCGCCGCGCCCCAACGGACGGCTTCCGGCGCAAAGCGCAGGCGGCGGCGCGCGGCGTCATAGCGGGCGAAGTCGCGGTAGATCAGCAACGCGACCGGCTGGCCCAGCAGCCGCGGAGTCTCGCCCGGCGGCACCAGAAAGACGTCGCCATAAAAACCCGGCGCGCCGACGACGCCGCCGGCCGGCGGCTTGAGGCCATCCTCTAAAAGCTCGTCGCCCAGCACCAGGCGATCGGGCTTCAGCTCGTCGCCCAGCAGCGACAGGTCGATGCCGGTGAAGACGGCGTCGGCGCGAGTGGCGTGGATCAGGAAGGCGTGGCTCTGCTCGTTGGGCCAGCCCGGCATGTCGCGCGCCCGGTAGTCGCGCGCAAACGTCTTGGCGCCGGTGACCTTGGCGACGGCATCGGTGCGAAACCGCGCCTTGCCGTCCGGAGCGATCCACGACGCCAGCTGCGAGCGCGCATCGTCGACGATGGCCGCTTCCGCCCCGCTGCCGATGAAACCGATCTTGTAGGCGACGCCCGAGGCTACCCCTGCCCTGACGAACGCGCGGCGCGACACCGCCTTACCCATGA
>JAKFVH010000031.1 GCA_021732285.1 Reyranella sp.
ACCCTGGTGGCGGCCGTCGGCGCGGGCCTGAAGCTGCCGGCCGACACGCTGCGCCGCGTACGCCGCGCGCTCGACCGCAAGGACGAGGGCGGCATCGCCAAGGTGCTGGGCGATGCCAAGAAGGCGGTCGACCTGTTCGCGGGCCTGCTGCGCGCCGCCGGCCCCGCCGAGCGCGGCATCACCCGGCTGGCCGCGCTCAAGCTGCCCGCCGCCGCCGCCCAGGAGGCGGCGCGGCTCGGCGAGGTGGTGAAACTCATCCACGCCGCCGACGAGGACCTGCCGCTCACCCTCGACCCCGTCGAGTATCGCGGCCTCGAATACCAGACCGGCGTGTCGTTCTCGGTGTTCGCGCTGAAGGGCCGCCACGAGCTCGCCCGCGGCGGCCGCTACTCGGCCGGCTACCCGGAGGACGGGGTCAGCGAGCCCGCCACCGGCTTCACGCTCTACATGGACGCCGTGCTGCAGGCGTCGGAGGCGCCGGCCGCGCGGCCGCGGCTGTTCCTGCCGCCGGGCACGCCGTGGAGCGAGGCCCAGCCGTGGCAGGCCAAGGGCTATGCCGTGGTGCGCGGCGTGACGGCCTCGGAAGATCCGCGCCTCGAGGCCAAGCGGCTGCTGTGCAGCCACGCGCTGATCGATAAGGAGGCGGTGCCGCTCTAGCCCCCTTCGCTCCTGCGGAGCTTCGGAGGCCCTAAAGCAAGCATGCATCTAAAGCCACCGAAGCTGCAGCGCAGCGTAGGTGGCTAGCGGCGTCCTGCCGGAGCGCAGCCCCCACGGTCCGCGCTCCGACAGGATCCGAGCTAGTGCGCGTGGGCCGTGTCGGCCGAGACCAGCATGGCCGCGGTGCGGCCGCCGCCCAGCAGGGCGATCCGCTCCTCGACCAGGAGCTCCATCATGCCGACCAGCAGGACGAGCTCGCCGTCCTTCATCTGCTCGGCCTCGTTCTTAATGTCCTGCAGGTTGTGCCAGAAATGGAACAGCGTTGCCGACTTCTGCTTCGCCGAAAGGCGGCGCTTCCTTGGCTTGTCAGTCATTCCCTACCCCCATGCTGCCGCCTGGATGCGGCAACAGCGTCAGGAAACCTCATGCGGCATCGTCGCTCTGTGGCAAAAAGCACAGAGCGATTGAAAAGGTGGGGCTAAGCCAACCCACAGCGCGGGCGAAGGTTTCCCTTCGCACTCCTCCCTTCCCGTGCTATCCAAACTTACGCCTCTCCGGCACCGACCCCGGGGAGGCGTTTTTCGTGTTTGGAAGGCCGGATTTCGGGAACAGGCAATGGCCAACGTGGCAGTGATCGGCGCCCAGTGGGGCGACGAGGGCAAGGGCAAGATCGTCGACTGGCTGAGCGAGCGCGCCGAGGTCGTGGTGCGCTTCCAGGGCGGCCACAATGCCGGCCATACGCTGGTCATCGGCAACCAGACTTATAGGCTCGCCCTGCTGCCCTCAGGCGTGGTCCGCAAGGGCAAGCTGTCCATCATCGGCAACGGCGTGGTGGTCGATCCCTGGCACTTCCTCGAGGAAGTGAAGAAGGTGTCGGGCCAGGGCGTGTCGGTGACGCCCGAGACCCTCAAGATCGCCAACCACGCGGTCCTCATCCTGCCGCTGCACCGCGACCTCGACGGCTGGCGCGAGGACGTGCCCGGCACCATCAAGATCGGCACGACGCGGCGCGGCATCGGCCCGGCCTACGAGGACAAGGTCGGCCGCCGCGCCATCCGCGTCGGCGACCTCGGCGAGCCCGACATCCTGGCGCTCAAGGTCAACACGCTGCTGGCGCATCACAATCCACTGCGCACGGGCCTCGGCAAGCCGCTGATCGACGCCGGCAAGCTCACCGCCGACCTGCTCGAGCTCGCCCCCAAGATCCTGCCCTTCGCCGAGGATGTGTGGGAGCGGCTGGACGGACTCAGGGCCGCCGGCAAGCGCATCCTGTTCGAGGGCGCGCAGGCCACCATGCTCGACATCGACCACGGCACCTACCCGTTCGTCACCTCGTCCAACACCGTGGCGGCGCAGGCCATGATCGGCAGCGGGTTGGGCAACGGCGCGGTGGGCTACGTGCTGGGCATCGCCAAGGCCTACACCACGCGGGTCGGCGACGGCCCCTTCCCGACCGAGCTCCAGGACGAGATCGGCCAGCTCCTGGGCGATCGCGGCAACGAGTTCGGCACCAACACCGGCCGGCGCCGGCGCTGCGGCTGGTTCGACGCGGTGATGGTGCGCCAGGCCGTCAAGCTGAACGGCATCGACGGCATCGCGCTCACCAAGCTCGACGTGCTGGACGGCTTGAGCGAGATCAAGGTCTGCGTCGGCTACGAGCTCGACGGCAAGACGATCGAGCGCTTCCCCTTCACCATGGGCGCGCAGGCCAAGCTGAAGCCGATTTGGGAGACGTTCGAAGGCTGGCGTGAAAACACCAGGGGGGCGCGCTCCTTCGCCGAGCTGCCGGCGACCTGCATCAAGTACGTGCGCCGCGTCGAGGAACTGGTCGGCTGTCCGGTGGCGCTGCTCAGCACCAGCCCGCAGCGCGAGGATACGATCCTGATGACGGATCCGTTCCGGGACTAGGGCGGAATCCAATCAGACGGAACCGCGTGCGGTTCCGTCTGATTGGATTCGCGCGCACCGGTGATGCCCGTTGCAAGAGGCACAATCCGTCCAGCTGATTCCAGCTGGACGGATTGTGCTTTAAAAAACGTGACGCCCCGGGACCGCGAGGTCCCGGGGCGTCGACGATTTTTCGATGCAGCCGCCTTAGCGACGATGACGCCGCTTTAGCGGATGACGGTGGCCTTGATCGCCGTCTGCTGGCTCCACACGGTGATCATGAGATCGCCCGGCTTGGTGCCCTTCGCGGCGGCCTGGCCCGCGGCGGTCTGCGCCACCGGCAGCTGGATGACCTCGCCGCTGTCGGGCGCCGGCTCGTCCGGCTTGCCGCCCGAGGCGTTGATCAGATAGATGGTCGCGCCATCGACCTTGGTGACCATGCCGTCCATGCGCCACAGCTTGATCGGCTCCTGCATGCCGGGAATGCCCTCCAGCCGCGCGCCCTTGGCGAGCATGGCCTTGGCCCGGGCATCGTTCTGCGCCGACTTCGGGGCGATCATGAAGTCGAGATAGTCGTACCAGTGGGTGTCGACGATCTGGCCTTCCCTGAGCGACGGATAGTTCGTCACGAGGTCGGCGGCACGCATCTTCACGCGGCCGAGGTCCTCCCAGACGATGTTGAAGATGCGGCGCTCCGGATGGAGGCTGTGGATCGTGCCGCGCTTGAAGTTCTGGTAGGTGTTCGGCACGACGAGGTCTTCACCCTGCGCGGCAAGCGGCAAGGGCAGGGTCGTCGCCGCAAGGGCGGCACCACCCAACATCTTCAAACTCATACGGCGATTCATGTGCAACATTTCTGCTTCCCCTTTCGGATCAAGCTTCACTGTCCAGAGCGGACGAAGTCACATCAGATGCGGGATGACCTCGCCTGACGTGACAGAAGCCTGTTTAAGGGCCCAGGGTATCTTCGCCGTGTTGCGGTCCGGAGAAATTGTGTCGTCTGTGTCGCCGGCAGTTTGATCGTGGAATACCTCAAGGAACTGGCCAGCCGGGCCGATCTCGCGGCCACCTGGGACTCGTGGAGCACCCAATATCGCGTGCTGGCGGTGATCGTGGCCCTGCTCGCCGCCTACTTCGCCTTGCGGTCGGTCGTGCCCGCCGTCCTGCGGATGCTGCGGCCGGGCCTCTTCCTCGTGATCGTCCTGTTGGGCGTATGGGCGCTGTTTCCCACCGAGATCTGCTCGATCGAATTCCTGTCCAGGCTGCCGCTGCTCTGCCGGCACTAGATCACGGCGGTTTCCTGCCCTTCAGCACCTCTGCGATCAGCGACATGTCCATGGCATCGTCCAGCTCGACCGGCTGGGGGATGATGCCGTAACGGACCATGTAGTTCGCGAGGAAACCAAGCCGCTGATAGAGCGGCCCGCCTTTGACCAGGGAATAGGTGTAGCGCGGGTTGGTCCACTCGAAGATCAGGGGCGGCGGGACGACGTCGAAGACCTCCTCGGCCGACGCATTCGAGAGCCCGACCTCGCGTGCCCATGCTTGATAGGCGATCCTGCGATCCTTGCTGATGGCGTCGTTGGCGGCCACCAGCGCCCGCAGGAAGCGCAGCGCCGTATCGCGGTTGGCCCGCAGCCAGTCGCGCCGGACGCTGTAGCAGTCGACGTTGGTGTAGATGCCGAGATTGCCCTCGGTTTCGACGATCCGGGCATTGGCGTTCCGGATCATCCGATGCATCCACGGCTCCCACACCATGGCGGCATCGATCTGGCGGGCCCCAAGCGCCTGCAGCTGCACTTCGGGGGTCATGTGGACCACCGTCACCTGCTCGAGCCGAACGCCGTGCTGGCGCAGCATCATGAGGAAGCCGAACTGCGCCGTCGCGCCCATGAACAGGCCGACCCGCTTGCCCTTGAGGTCGGTCGGCGTGCGGATGGCGCTGTCCTTGTGCACCACGAGCCCCTGGCCGTAGGCGCCTTCCGGGTTGATGCCGATCATCGTCCAGTCGAGGCCCTGCGACAGCCCGATCAGGAAGGCGACGGAGCCGACGCTGGCGAGATCGATGGTGCCGCTGCGGGAGGCCTCGATCATCGGCGGCCCGGCGTCGAACTTCACGAAGGTGGGCGAAAGGCCGGCCTTCTCGAACAGCCCCAGGCCACGGGCGGCGAACATCAGCCAGTCGGGCTGTTCCTGGTAGCCGATGACGATCGGGCGGCCCTGCGCCGCAGCCGGTCCGGCGCCACCGGCCAGCCCCGCCGCCAGCAATCCGATGCCCTTCAGGACGACCTGCCGGCGCATCGGATGTGGCGGGCGGGCCGGGCGTTTCATCGCGTTGTCGGGATCGACAGGACGGGCACGATGTCCTTGCTCCCGGTCTCCACGAAGGTGAACAGCAGCAGGATGAAGGAGAACAGGTTCTTGGAGGCCGGATCACGGTCGTCGATCGAGAACCAGTGTCCCTTGTAGGGGATGACCACGAAGGAGTCGCCGGGCCGCAGGTCCGAGCTCGTGATCTTGATGAGGGGCGCTATCGTTCCCTGCGGACCGAGGTCGCCCTCCGGCGTCGACCCGACCCGGCGTTCCATCACATGCGTCTCCGGCACCGCGATGGTCGAGGCGATGTCGAGCAGGACCTCGAAGATCGACCGCGTGACCATCGCGATCTCCTTGCTGTTCGACGGCACCGCGCCGAAGACGATCGTGAACTCCTTGGCCTCGGGATCGATGTTCAGGATGCTGGTGACGTTGCGCACCGCCTGGCGCACGGCGGCGGAGTGGCTGCGCCGGAACACCAGGGTCAGCGAATCGCCCTTGGGGCTCACCCGCACGCCGAGGTCGCCGGAATTCTGGATGCGCTGCAGCTGGTCGATCAGCACGTAGAATTGCGGGTTGGCAGGCCGCACGTGCGCGCGCGAGATGCCGCCCGCCACGCGCCGGTTGTCGATGCCGTTGATCGCCTGCACGGCCAGCCGGAACACGACGTCGACCGGGAAGCCGGCCTGCAGCACGTTCATGACGGATTGCGGCGGAATGCTGCCCATGATCGAGCGCGCAAAGCGCTCGCCCTGCAACGGCGTGTAGGTGATCGTCGGGCTGTCGTTGTAGGTGACGCTGGCCGTCGGGCCGATCGCACCGGTGATGGCCTGGAACGGGGCGCCCTGGTTGAAGGTATTGAAACTCGCCGTGCCGGAAACCGTACGCTGCATCGAGTAGCCGGCGACGACCTGGCCGACGTCCATGAAGACGGGAATGTCGCCGTAGCGGATCTTCACCAGATTGAGGAGCATCTGGCTCTTCCACGATTCGCCCACCGAGCCGGCGTAGTCGAAGCGATCACGGGCCACCGTCCCCGGTCCCATGCTCTCGCATCCCGTCAGAACGAACAGCGGCAGCAACAGCAGTGCCCAGATCGAACGTGGCACTGGCATTAGGGCATCGGTCTCACGGGCCCACTGTGCCTGATGCCTCGGGCGCTGTCATCGATCCTCGCGATGCAATCAGATGCTGAGATCGAGAAGATTGTAGTCCTTGACGTCGGCTATGGCCTTGTCGTCCCACCGATAGGTGAGGCCCTCGTCGGCGTGCGGCTTGTAGACGTAGGGCGTTTCACCAGGGAAGCGCTGGCGGCGCGCGTCGATGCCGTAGCCGATCAGCCGGGCGCGTTCGCGGATGCGCTGGGCGTCATAGACCGCTTCCTCGTTGTGCACGCCGCCGCCCTTCACGCCCAGCACCGAGCGGCGGCGGTGGAAGCCCATGTTCAAGGTGACGCGCCAGTCCTTGCTGGTGTTGGCGAAGGAGCCGTGCAGCGCCTGCCGGTTGGTGATGGCGACGTCGCCTGGCGCTGCAATGATCGGCACGGCGTCAAGCAGCCGCTCGCTACCCGCTTCGGCCACCAGCTTCCTGATGTCGGCCTTGCCGTGCTTGTGCGAGCCCGGCACGACCCACACTCCGTTGGCCGCGGTGCAACCGTAGAGCTGGCCCATGAAGTTGAAGCCGTGGCTGCCCTGGTCCCAATCAGGACTCTGCCAGTGGGTGACGCCGTCCTGGTGCCAGGCGACCGACGCGCCGCGGCCTGGCTCCTTGATGAACAGCGCCTCGTTGAACGGCGTGAAGTCCGGACCGTTGATCGCAGCGGCGACGGCGAGAAGCCCGGGATGGCCATAGACGCGCAACACCGCCTCGGAGAACTGCAGCGAGCCCAGGATGAGATAGACGACCACCTTGGGCGCGTCGGCGGCGGCGGTGGGCTCGTACATCTTCACCGGATGGCGGCCGTTGGCGAGATCGGTGCCGCCGAACGGATCGCCGAGCGGCTTGGACCACAGCAGGCTCGGCGCCGTGCAGTCCGCCGCCAGCGCCGGCCGGCCCTTGGCATCGAGCGCCGCGCCGCGCTCGACCGGAAGGCGGTCGAGGATGTCGTGCACGTCACGTTCGATGTCGGCCAACTCGTCAGGCTTGAGGACGCCCTCGAAGACGTAGAAACCGCACCGCCAATAGGCGTCGAGGATGTCGGGATGGAGCTCGCCCGAGGCGGTGAAGCGGATCGGCCCGCGATTGCCGAGCGTCGCTGCACGCTTCTCGCCGTCGCGCAGATAAGCCTGCATCGCGGCTTCTTCGGAGCCGTAGTCGACGCGCGTCGCCCTCGATCCATCCATGGCGCATCCTCCAATGCCGTTCCTGGAGGATAGAGGCGCCGCCTCGTCAGGCAATAGGATTGAGATCGCGATACATGCGCTCCAGAAGCGAGCGATCGACGTCAGGCTGAGGGTCACCGTCGTTGTCCGTGGACTCCGTGCGCGACGTCAGAATCCTCCGGGTCCGTTCGACTGTGGACCGCGCCTGCCGCAGATGCGGCGAGGACCGGCCATCGGCGCTGCCGATCAGGTCCCCGAGTTCTTCGAGCAACGCTGAGATGCGAGCGATCTGCAGCCTGAGGAGCGCCTGTCCATCGGGGCGCGGCACCGCCTGCGTTCGGTAGAGACTGGCTCGATTGGTGTTGCGGCTGGGGAACGCGATGATCTTTCCAGACATGAAATACCTGGCAGTGAAAATTGCTGCAAAACTTTCATTGGTTCTGAAGGACCGAGAGGGATGGTCCGCGCCTTTTCGGCGGATCACAGCGCAACGATCAACGGGCTGTGACATTCTTGTGTTCGCACTATGCGGCCATTGGAAAAGCATTCGAGTCGATTTGTCACAGACCCGGTACTTTTTTAGCATCACCGCAAGGGGGAGCGTCTGCAGTCATCTGATTCCGAGCCGGAACGGATCGGCCTTCACAATCTGCTGGGCAGGCTTCCGCGTGACGTTTCGCGCAAGCTGCTGCTTGGCGAGCGGCCGCTCAAGCTGCCCGAAGGCGAGACGCTGTTCGAGCGCGGCGACATTGGCGATGGCTGCTACTGGCTGCGCCGCGGCGTGCTCGCGGTCTATGTCGCCTCGGCCACCGGCGAACAGCGCATTCTTGCCATCCTGGGGCAGAACACGATCGTCGGCGAGCTGGCGATGATCGACGGCCTGCCGAGGTCGGCCAGCGTCCGGGCGCTCAGGGATTGCGAGCTCACCTTCGTCAGCCGGGCGGCATTCACCGACATGCTGCGGCGGCATCCCGAGCTCTACAACGATATCGTGATGACGCTGGCCGCCCGATTGCGCCAGACCGATGAGGACATGGCGGCGTCGAGCTTCCAGACGGTGCACGCCCGCGTTGCCCGCGCGCTGCTGCAGTTCGCGCACCATCTCGGCGAGCCGGGTCGACCGGGACACGTGCTGATCCGGCACCGCATTACCCAGAGCGACCTCGCCGCCATGGCGGGCGTGGCGCGCGAGAGCGTCAGCCGCACCTTGAGCGGGTGGCAGCGCCAGAAGATCCTCGAGGGATCGCTGCGCACTGGCCTCGTCGTGCACCAGGCCAGGCTCGAGGAAGCGGCGGCGGAGTAACGGCCGGCCGCCGCGGGATGACGGTCGATGGTCAGACCATCAACCGTTCAAACCGCGCGAGATAGTCCTTGGCATGCGCCTTGTAGTCGACGCCGGGCGTCCTGAGATGGACGTCGGAAACCATGGCCCACAGCGCCTCGCGCAGCGCGCTGGCCGCTTTCATGGCGGCAAAGGAATGGCGCAGCGCGGCGTCGGCCTTGCCTGCAAAGTAGGCATCGAACAGCGCATCGTCCTGGCTCGGATCGAACTCGCCATTGGACGACAGGTTGGCGAGATCGAACATCGCCGTGCCAAAGGCACCGTACTCCCAGTCGATCAGCCACAGGCGCTTGCCGTCGTCCATGACGTTGCCCGGCAAAAGGTCATGGTGGCCGAACACGATCGGCAAGGGCACCTGCGCCTGCTCGAGGCGGTCGGCGACGGCGAGGTAGCGCGGGTCGGCATCGATCAGGCGGACGTAGTCGCGGATGACGTGGAACACCCAGAAGGTGTTGGCCGGACCGCGCAGGTGGCGGCCGACCTTGGTGTGGCATTCCTTCAGGAGCGCCGCCAATCGTCCGACGTTGGCGCGCATGTCGGGCTCGCCGAAGGTACGTCCATCGATGAAGCGCAGGACGGTGACGCCCGGCTCGGCATGAACGATCTCGGGCGACAGGCCCGCCTCGAAGGCCGCGATCGACGCCGCCCGCTCGCGGTCGCGGAAGACGTGATGGACGGGAATGTCCTCGCCACAGCGGGCGACGAACTTCTCATCGCCCTGCGTGACCACGAACGAGATGTTGGTGAGGCCGCCCTTCAGGGGCGTCAATTCGACCGGCACCTTCCAGCAGGCGAGGCGTGCGACCCTTTCTTCCAGCTCCGTCATCATTTCCTTTCGCATCGCGGTGACGTGATCATTTCACGCGACAGCACGGCGCGCTACGTTGCCGAGAGAGTGCCTCCCCCGTCATACGGGCTAGCGTTTTGGCCGCAAAGCGGCCAAAAGCGCGTGGGTGCCCCCGTAGGGGGCGGAGGGGGAAAGCCCCAGTCGAGATGCTTCATGACGAGTCGATCATGAATCTCGTCTGCGGCTCTCCCCCTCCCTACCCTCCCCCGTATGACGGGGGAGGAATATGAGGAGTTGGAACGATGCCCGACGCGCGCGTCTCGAACACCATCACCGGCCGCGATGCCTTTCTTCGCGTGCTGAGCGACGAAGGCGTCACCAAGATGTTCGGCAATCCCGGCACGACCGAGCTGCCGATCATGCATGCGCTCTCCTCGGCGCCCGAGATGGGTTACGTGCTCGGCTTGCAGGAGGCCGTCGTCATCTGCATGGCCGACGGCTACGCCCGCGCCTCGGGCAAGCTGGTGTCGTGCAACGTCCACGTCGCCCCCGGCCTCGGCAACGCCATCGGCTCGATCTACACCTCGCTGATGTCGGGCACGCCGATGATCGTCACCGCCGGCCAGCAGGAGCAGGGCCACGGCCTCACCGAGCCCCTGCTCTATGCGCCGCTGGTGCCGATCGCCTCGCCTGTCGTGAAGTGGGCGACTGAGGTCAATCGCATCGAAGACCTGCCGCGCATCCTGCGGCGCGCCGCCAAGGTCGCGACCACGGCGCCGACCGGCCCGGTGTTCATCTCGCTGCCAGGCGATATTCTGAACAACGAGGCGGCCATCGACATGGCCGCGCCGACGCGCGTCGACACCGCGGTGCGCCCGAGCGATGCCGCGTTGGAGCAGCTGGCGAAGCGCCTCCTCGCCGCCAAAAAGCCGGTGATCCTGGCCGGCCACGAGATCGCGACCTCCGATGCCTTCGCCGAGGCGACGGCGCTCGCCGAGACGCTGGGCGCGCCGGTGTTGCAGCAGACCGTGGCGTGGGGCGCGCACTTCCCGTCGGAGCATCCGGCCTATCTCGGCGCGCTCAACCGCGACCAGAAGAACGTGCGCCGTATCCTCAGCGACTACGACCTGATGTTCTGCGTCGGAGCCGACGTCCTGAAAATGTCGGTGTGGAGCGAGACCGAGCCGCTGCCCGAGACCACGGCGGTGGCGATGGTCGGCCTGCGCGACTGGGAGATGGGCAAGAACTTCCCGGCCGAGATCGCGCTGCGCGCCGACGTGAAGGAGACGCTGAAGGCGCTGGTGCCGGTCCTGAAGAAGCTGGGCGGTGCGGCGCTCGCCGACAAGGCCAAGGCCTCGCTGGCCGAGATCGCGACACGCAACTGGAGCGCCCAGCGCGCCGCGCGCAAGGCCAAGCTCACCGCGCCCGCGAGCGAGAATCCGCTGCATGCCGAATGGGCGATGATGCGGCTGGTCGAGAAGATGCCCAAGGACGCCATCCTGGTCGAGGAAGGCCTCACCAGCACGACGACGCTGTTCAACTATTTCCCGTTCCGCGACCGCAACAGCTACTTCGGCAATGTCAGCGGCGGCATCGGCTGGGGCATCGCCGCGGCGGTCGGCGTGCAGATCGCCCATCCGGCGCGCCGCGTGGTGGCGGTGATCGGCGACGGCAGCGCCATGTACTCGATCACGGCACTGTGGAGTGCGGCCAACCAGAAGCTGCCGGTGGTCTTCATCATCGCCAACAACGCCGGCTACCAGATCCTAAAAATCCGCCTAAAACTGTTTCACGGCAACGACACGCCGATCGGCATGGACTTCAACGATCCGCCGATGGACATCGCCGCCATCGCCCGCGGCTTCGGCGTCGCGGCGGAGCGGGTCGATACGGCGACCGGCTTCGACGGAGCGCTCGACAAGGCGCTGGCCAGGACCGACGGTCCCACGCTGATCGAGGTGATGATCAAGAGCTGACGGCAATCAGGCCCAGTCGCAGCGGATCGGCAGGGACGACACGCCACTGATCACCGCCGAGCGCGCCCGCCGCACGGGACCCGCCAATGACACACGCCGCAACCGCGGCAGGAGTGCGGCAAACAGCGACCTGAGTTCCACCCTTGCAAGGTGCGCGCCGAGGCAGAAATGGTGGCCGAGGCCAAAGCCGAGATGGGGGTTGGGCTGGCGGTCGATGCGGAAGCTGTCGGCGGCCTCGAACACCGTCTCGTCGCGATTGGCGGACACGAAGAACAGCGCCACCGACTCACCGCCGCTGATCAGCTTGTTGCCGATCGCGATATCCGCCGTGGCCGTTCGCACCAGGTGGCGACCGGGCGAGGTCCAGCGCAGCATCTCCTCGACCGCCGGCTGCAGAAGCGCGGGCTCCGCCTTGAGGCGGTCGAACTGCGCGGGATGCTCGATCAGCGCCAACAGGCCACCGCCCAGGCAATAGCCGGTATTCTCCTGGCCAGCGATCGCAAGCTGCATGAAGTAGGAAAGCCGCTCGTACTCGGGCATCGGCTCGCCGCTCACGCGCGCAGCGGCGATCACGGTGCTGAGATCGTGCCGCGGACAAGCCTGCCGGTCGGATGTCACGGCGTTGAAGTAGTCGCGGAAGGCGACGCCCGCCAAGCGCATCGATTCGGCCGGGCGGTCGGCAAGCGCGCGGTCGGGATCCTCCGCACCCGTCAGGCCGCGCGCCCACTTGAGAATCGCGGCATCGTCGGCCGCCGGAAGCCCCAGCATATGGGTCATGACGCGCAGCGGAAACGGCACGGCCACTTCGGCCATGAAGTCGAAGACCTCGCGCCGCCCGGCGACGCGGGCGACCGCGGCTTCGGCCGAACGGGTCACCAGGCTTTCCAGCGAGGCAATGGCCGACGGGCTGAACCACGGCGTGGTGACGTTGCGATAGACGCGATGCTCAGGCAGATCCATCTGGAACAGGCTGCGCAGCACTTCCGGCCGACCGCTGACCTGGCGCATGACGGCCTCGCCTGCGGTGGTCGACAGCACCGAGCGCGGTGCGGCGATGAAGGGCGCACCGCGCCGCTCGACCGCCGTGACGTCGGCATGGCGCGTGACCAGCCAGAACGGCCGCATGCCCGGGCATTCGACCCAGTGGACCGGCGCGTCGGCGCGCAGCAACGCGAGTGCGGCGTGCAGGCGGCCGTCGTCGAGGTGCCCTTCCGGCGAAATGACGAACAGGGCCGCCTCGCGCACGCGATCGCGCGTCGCGATCTTGGCCGGGCGATGTTGGCCGTTCGGCTTCTTCTTCCGGCCACGCGCCAACAAGGTGACCTCGCCCAGGCCGTATCCACCGAGGATCTCGACCGAGCGGCCGAGCCGATCCTCGATGAAGCGCGCCCACTTCGCCGCATCGCAGCGATAGAGCCGCCCTTCCTGCTCTGCATCGCCTGGCAGCGGGTTCAGGAAGTTCACCGCAAAGCCCCGCTGGGCCATGCGGTCCATGTCCATCAGCATGGTGCGCACGAAGCGCTCCCACAGCGGCCGCGAATGGCCGACCATGACGTTCATGATGCCACTGGCGACGACATAATCGGCCTGCTCAGCACAACTGCTGCCAGAGAGGAAGCGCACCCCGGGCCGGCCCTTATGCCGACGCTCGGCGCGTTTCACCATGGCCGGCGACAGGTCGATCCCGAGATAGTCGACGTCCGCCTTGGGATGACGTTCGGCCAGGAAGGCCAGCAGCGCGCCGTAGCCGCAGCCGAGATCGATCAGCGAGAACGGGCGGTCGGACGGGCAGATCTTCAGGAGTTGGGCAAAGCGTAGCTGCTGGGTCGCCGCATCCTCCCAATCCACGCCGCGCGGACGGGCGCCATGGCGGGCGAGCTTATCGGCGTAGTAAGCCTCGACGCGGCCGCACACGCCCGCCAACGCGGCGCCGGCAAGCGGACCTGAGACAGGTCCGCCGCCGGCCGCCTCTAGTGTCACCGCTTGGCCTTCGCTTTGGCCTTCGCCTTGGCGCGGGCGGCCCGCCCGACCTCGGCCGGCGTCGTCGGTATGGAGATGCAGACGTAGTCCTGCGCCTCGTAGATGATGGGCCTGTCGCGCTTCACCAGGACGCGTTTGTCCTCGCTGGAACGGTGCGTGGTCATGAACACCGGCAGCGGATTGTCGCTCTCGAGGTTGCTGCGATAGGCCTCGCGGATACGGTCGTGCCCGGTCACACCGGCCTTGTCCGAGGTGTACTTCGCAAGCCCGTCGAGGAAGAGAAACCACAGGCGCCGCTGCTTGAAGTCGGCCGGCACGATGTGCAGGACGCGGAACGCCTTCTTGAGCGAGTACTTGCTCGAGAAGACGTTGAAGTCCTTCTGGATCGCGACCATCTCGCTCAACGGCTCGTCGATCGAAAACCGACTGTTGAGTTGATACAACATATCGGCGGTTGTGATGTCGGTAATTGCCAATCCCATTGCAGGCTCCCCTTTTCACGGCCCCACGGCGGCCGAATGCTAGCCGATTACGTCGCGTCTGTCAGTTTCGCCTTTGCGCAATTCAACAATAGGTTGAAGAACGCCGTGCCCGTCGCCTCGATCAGACGCTGCGCCTGGTCGAGATGCTCCTGCGCTTCCGCCTTGCGCTTCGGGTCGGCGACGGCCAGGGCATGGGCCGCCACGATCTCGGCGTGAAGCTCGGCAATACGGTCGGTCCGCCGCCGCCCCACGCCGATTGCCTCGGCCGCGACCTCGGCAGTGCGTGTGAAATCGCCGGCGCGATCATAGGTGTCGGCCAGGAAGGCCAACAGCCTCGCCTCGTTCTCCAGGCCGGTGCGCGACTGGCGGGCCACGGTCAGCGCCTCGCCGAGACGGGCAGAGGCGGTGGCGAAATCACCGCCGGTCGACGCGGCAAGCCCGGCACAAAACAGCGCCACCGTCCGCAGATACGGCATCTGCGACAGGACGGCGTAGCGCTCGACCTCGGCGGCATGACGTTGGGCCGCCGCGGCGTCGCCGCGATGCCACGCCATTTCGACTGCGGCCAGGTGGGCATGATACTGGACCACGGGAAGGATCTTGGACCGGTCGACCGCGAGCACGCCGGCCAAGGTCGCCTCCGCTTCGTCGAAGCGGCCGAGCAGCACCAGCGTCCTCGTCCGCAGGCAGCGCAGCCACTGCGGCACGTCGAAGCCGAAGATCTGGCTGGCGCTCAGCCCCAGCACGACACCGCCCGGGGACGGGCTGTGGTCCTCGAGCCCCGCCAGCGCGGCGTCGTTCGTGGCCAGGCCCACGCGGAGCTGGCCGGCGAAAAGGCAGGCCTGGCTGAGCTGGGCGCTGCAGGCCACGAACACGCCGGCATCGCCGCTGGCCTTGGCCACCGCCACACCCTCGCTCGCCAGGCGGATGTATTCGTCGGCCGAATCGCTCGCAGCGAAGACCCGGCCGAAGCCGCCCAGCAGCAGCGCCTCGTGCCGATGGTCGCCGGCATCGCGGGCGAAACGCAGCGCCTCCTCGGCGTAGGGCCGCACATCCTCGGCCGACAGGCCCTCGCTCCACGCGAAGCCCAGGATGCGGCCGCTGGCCAGCGCCCGCAGCTGGTCGGAGGTCTCGCCGCGCGCCTGGTCGCGCAGGAGCCAGCGCACCTTCTTCCAGTCGGCGAGAGCCTGCGTCGAATTCATGCGGCCCATCCATAGGGCCGCGCGCCGCAGATGCATGGCCGCCTCGAGCGCCTGGCCGGCGGCCTCGCAATGGTGCGCCAGCAGGCCGGCCGATTCGTCGAGCTTGCCCCACGGGAAGCTCTCGATGGCCTGGGCGACGGCGGCATGCAGGCGCGTGCGCGTCGTGCGCAGCAGCATGGCATAGGCCACTTCCTGAATCAGCGGATGGTGGAAGGCGAAGCCCGGCCCGTGCGGAGTATCGCAAGGCTTGATCAGGTCAAGCGCACTGAGCTTCGCGAACAGCTCGTTCGCCGACGCCTCGGGAATGCTGACGACCTCTCGCACAAGCGCCGCGGGATACTCCTTGCCGATCACCGCGCCGATCTGCAGCACGCTCTTCTCGCGCTCGGGCAGGAGGTCGAGCCGTGCGCCGATCGCGGCCTCGATGGTCGCCGGCAGCACCGGCTGCTGGCGGTCGGGCGACGCCAGCCGATAGTGGCCGCGCTCGCCCAGCAGCACGCCGCTTTGCGCCAGCGCCCTCACCAGCTCCTCGGCAAAGAACGGATTGCCGTCGCTCTGCCGCGCAATATGGTCGGCGAGCTTGCCGAGGGTCGGATCGTCGCCCATCAGCTCGCGCACCAGCCGGTCGATGTCGCCCTGCTCTAGCTCGCCCAGCGCCATTGGACGATAGTGCAACAGGGCCGACCACGGGCAGGTCCAGGTCGGCCGGAAATTCAGGACGGCCACGATGTTGGTGCCGTTCACCGCCTCGACGATGGTCTCGACGAAATCCTGGCTCGGCAGGTCGAGCCAGTGCAGATCCTCGAAGACGACAACCGAGGTCCGCCGGCCGGCCGCCTTGACGACGCGTTTCACGAGATCGCGCAGACGGATGTGGCGGGCCTTGGCATCGACGCGCTGTCCCTCCAGCTCCGGGACCGGCAGACCGAGAAAGTCCGCGAGCAGCGGCAGGTCCTGCGCGAAAGACCGATCGAGCGGCAGGAGCTTGGCCTCGAGCCGGCGGCGCGCCGTCGCCGCATCGAGTGCGGGCGTGATGTGAAAGAAGGCGCGTATCACCTCGAGCATCGGCAACAATGGCGTCGACCGGCCGAAGACGTGGGCGCGCGCCTCCAGGACGTCGACGCCGCGGCTGCGGCACCATTCGCCGAACTCGTAGCACAGCCGGCTCTTGCCGACGCCCGGCAGGGCCACGATGGCGATCGCGCTGCCGCGGCCATGCTCGGCGTCGATCAGGGCCTGCTTGAGGAAGGCGAGCTCACGCTTGCGTCCGCGCAGTTGGGTGAGTCCGGCGTCGCGGAAGCGCTCGCTGCCGATCTCGGTCTTCAGCCCGACGAGGTGGAACACGTCGACCGACGTCGCAATCCCCTTGAGGTGTCGCGCGCCGCCCGCCTGGGTATCGCACTCGTTGACGACCAACTCCCGGCATGTCGCGCTCATCAGGATGCCGCCGGCGTCGGCCGCTTGCTCGATGCGGCTGGCGATGTGCAGGGTCATGCCCTGCACCTCCTGATCCAACGGATCGTCGCCGAGCGCGCCCACCACCACCTCGCCGGAATTCAGCCCGACGCGGATCCGCACCGGCGCGGGGCCCGACTGGTTGGCCATGGCGGCCTGCATTGCGAGCGCCGCCTGGCAGGCCAGCAGCGCGTGGCCCTCCTGGGCGCGCGGCGCGCCGAAGATCGCCTTCAGCCCGTCGCCGGTCTTTCCGAGGACCGTTCCGTCGAAGCGACGCACCGCCTCGACCATGGCGGCGACCACCGGCTGCAGGCGCCGGCCAGCCTGCTCGGCATCGAGGCCCGCGATAAGCTCCGTCGAACCGACGATATCGGCGAACAACACGGTGGCTTGCTTGCGCTCGCCGTGCGGCTCGACCAGCGGCGCCGACGCCGTTTGCGGCGCGCCGCACCAGCCGCAGAAACGCGCCGCCGGCGGCACAGCGCGCCCGCATTGAGCGCACGAAAGATCGAGCGCGGCGCCGCAACCGGTGCAGAACTTATTGCCCGGCGCATTCTCGGTCGCGCAATTGGCGCATCGCATGGCAGGTCCCGCTTTGTCGATACGTAATACCAAGTTGGCCGGCGTGCTTCTAGTAACTCGACAATGTTCTAGGCCAAAGACAATGATCGTCAGGCAAAACGCCGGGGCTCGCCTGCCCGGGCGCTGGCCGCTAAGCTCCGGCCGCCCCGGCATGACCGCGTCCCCCGCTCCTCTCGTCGCTCCATGGCGCATCGGCGTCGATGTCGGCGGCACCTTCACCGACATGGTGCTGCGCGACTCAGCGGGCGCCGTGCGCATCTTCAAGTCGCCGTCGGTGCCGGCCGATCCCAGCGAAGGCGTTCTAGGCGTGCTGCGCCTCGCCGCCCAGCAGCTCGACCTGCCGCTCAGCGCCCTGCTGCGCGACTGCGCGCTGTTCGTGCACGGCTCGACCGTCGCCACCAACACCATCCTCGAGAAGAAGGGCGCCAAGGTCGGCCTTTTGACCACCGCGGGCTTCCGCGATTCGCTGGAAATCCGCCGCGGCATCCGCGAGAACCAGTGGGATCACCGCACGCCGTTTCCCCAGGTGCTGGCGCCGCGCTACCTGCGCCTGCCGGTGCGCGGACGCATCGGCGCCGACGGCAGCGAGCTGGCACCGCTGGTCGCCGAGGACGTCGACGCCGCGGCCAAGGTGTTCAACGACGAAGGCGTCGAATCGGTCGCCGTCTGCCTGTTCAATTCCTTCCTCGACGGCACGCATGAGCGGACGGCGGGCGCCGCGCTCGCCAGGAGCTGGAAGGGCCAATGGATCTCGCTGTCGAGCGAGGTCATGCCGACCATGGGCGAGTACGAGCGCAGCTCGACCGCCGTGGTCAACGCCTACATCGCGCCCAAGGTCACGAGCTATCTCAGCGCGCTCGACCAGCAGCTGCGCCAGCTCGGCCTGCCGCGCTCGCTGCTGCTGCTGCAGAGCAACGGCGGCGCGGTGTCGGTCGACCAGGTCGCGAGCCGCCCCGTCATGCTGGTGCTGTCCGGCCCGGCCGCCGGCGTCGGCGCGCTGAAAGGCTGCG
>JAKFVH010000312.1 GCA_021732285.1 Reyranella sp.
AGAGATGCAGACAATTATTGATCTGAAATTTGCACGGAAGTCGTCTGAGGCTTACCCCCTCCCTACCCTCCCCCGTATGACGGGGGAGGAGGTCTCATCTCTGCGAGATAGGCTCTAGATGTTTTCCAAGATCCTGATCGCCAATCGCGGCGAGATCGCCTGCCGGGTCATCAAGACCGCGCGGCGTCTCGGCATCAAGACGGTGGCCGTCTATTCCGACGCCGACCGCAACGCGCGCCACGTCGCCATGGCCGACGAGGCCGTCCATATCGGCCCCTCGCCGGCGCGCGAGAGCTACCTTTTAGCCGACAAGATCATCGCAGCGGCCAGGCACACCGGCGCCCAGGCGATCCATCCCGGCTACGGCTTCCTGTCGGAGAATGCCGGGTTCGCCGAGGCCTGCGCCAAGGCGGGCATCGTCTTCATCGGCCCGCCGCCCCCGGCCATCCATGCCATGGGCTCCAAGAGCGAAGCCAAGAAGATCATGGAGAAGGCCAAGGTGCCGCTGGTGCCGGGCTATCACGGCGACGACCAGTCGCCCGATTTGCTCGCCAAGGAAGCCGGGCGCATCGGCTTCCCCGTGCTGATCAAGGCCTCCGCCGGCGGCGGCGGCAAGGGCATGCGCGTCGTTGAGGAGGCGGCGAAGTTCGCCGACGCCCTGGCCGGCGCCAAGCGCGAGGCCAAGGCCTCGTTCGCCGACGATCACGTGCTGGTCGAAAAGTACCTGACGCGGCCGCGTCATATCGAGATCCAGGTCTTCGCCGACAGCCATGGCAACTGCCTCTATCTCTTCGAGCGCGACTGCTCGATCCAGCGCCGTCACCAGAAGGTGATCGAGGAGGCGCCGGCGCCCAACATGGATCCGGCGCGGCGCAAGGCGATGGGCGAGGCCGCGGTCGCCGCTGCCAAGGCGATCGGCTACCAGGGCGCGGGCACCGTCGAGTTCATCGCCAACCAGGACGGCACCTTCTACTTCATGGAGATGAACACCCGCCTGCAGGTCGAGCATCCGGTGACCGAGATGATCACCGGCCAGGATCTGGTCGAATGGCAGCTTGTCGTGGCTGCGGGCGGCCATCTGCCGCTGACGCAGGATCAGCTTCGCATCGACGGCCATGCGGTCGAGGTCCGTCTCTACGCCGAAGACCCCAACCGCAACTTCCTGCCGTCGACCGGCACGCTGGTGCATCTGCGCCTGCCGGCCGAGACCCTGAACGTGCGCGTCGATACCGGCGTGCGCCAGGGTGACACGGTCACGCCGTTCTATGATCCCATGATTGCCAAGGTGATCGTGCACGACCGCGACCGGACGTCGGCGATGCGCCGCATGGCGGCGCTGATGGGTGAGACCGAGGTGGTGGGCGTCACGACCAACGCCGCTCTCCTGAAGGCGCTGTGCTCGCATCCGGCCTTCGTCGGCGGCGAGGTCGACACCGGCTTCATCGAGCGCCATCACGATACGCTGTTCGCCAAGCCCGCGCCGGCCAACGACCGCATGCTCGCCGCAGCGACCTTGGCGCGGCTGCTGGAGTTCGAGCCTGCTGCGCAGTCGAACGATCCGTGGGACCTGAAGAACGGCTTCCGGCTGCTCGAGGCGGGCCACGACGAGGTACGCTGGAAGGACAGTGAGCGCGAGGTGGCCGTGATCGCCCGCCGGCGGCGCGATGGCAGTTTCGGCCTGGAGTTGCCGGGCGGGCCGCGCGACGCGCGCGTCGAGCGCCGGACCGATGGACGGCTGGTGATCCGGCTGGACGGAGACACTTTTGCGACGACGGTGGCGCGGCGGCCGACGGCGGACGGCGTCGACTATGCGGTGTTCGCCGACGGCACCAGCCGAACGCTGCGGCTGGTCGATCCGCTCGACGTCACGCAGTACGAAGCGGTGGCCTCGGGCGAGGGAGCGGTGAGGGCGCCGCTGCCGGGCAAGATCATCGACCTGCGCGTGAAGGCCGGCGACAAGGTGAGCAAGGGCCAGCCGCTGCTGGTGCTGGAAGCCATGAAGATGGAGCACACGCTTGCCGCACCGGCGGACGGTACGGTCAAGACCGTACGCTATGCGGTTGGCGAGCAGGTCGCCGAGGGCGCCGAACTGGTGGAATTCGAGGACGGCTGATAGAAGCGGGGCGAAGGACAACGGGCCGCACGAGAGGAACGCCATGGGCAAGTTCATCGTCGAACCGCACTTTCGTCTTCAGGAGTGGGTGGCCGAGGAGAAGGGTTACTTCCGCGCCGAGGGACTCGATTACGAGTTCCGCGAGCTGATCCGCTCGACCGCCGGCCAGCATCACAACAAGGGCGCCTCGGGCGCCTTCCAGAGCATCGAGAAGGGCCGCGAGGCCGACGTGAGCTGCGCCTGCCACTGGACGGTGGCGGTGGCGGCGTCCAATGGCCATGCCCGGCTCTATGCCGACGCCTACTCGGTCGCACCCGCCGGCGTCTTCGTGCCCGCCGATTCGCCCATCCGCACGCCGGCCGATCTCGCGGGCGTGCCGATCTCGGTCGGCTTTCAGTCAGGCAGCCACTATTCGACGATCCAGGCGCTGGAGCAGTACCTGCCGCGCGACCGGATCAACCTCACCTTCGAGGACGGCATGCTGTTCCGCCGCCTCGAACTCCTGATCGACGGCAAGAGCCGGGCGGCGGCGCTGTTCAGCGGTCCGTACTATCTCGCCGAGCAGCTGGGCTTCCGCAAGGTGATCGACACCACCTTCATGATCGCCGCCATGATCAACGGCGACCCCGATCCAGAGGACGTGCGTCGCTACTACCGTGCGCTCAAGAAGGCGCAGCGCGACATCGATCTCAGGCCCGAGCTCTACACCCACTACTACAAGAACGAGTTCCCCGAGCGCTGGCACGCCATGATGGACACGCGGCGCTGGGGGCCGGGCGAGCGTCTGGTCTTCGAGCCCTATTCGCGCCAGGCCTACGAGCAATCGTTCGACTGGATCGCCCGGCACGAGATCTTCGCCGAAGGCCGCATGGGCTCAGGCGACTACGACAAGGCGACGGTTTCGTTTACCGCCAGCTAGCTGACCACCTTGCGATAGAGGTGCCATGTCGCGTGCCCCAGGATGGGCAGGATGATGGCGAGCCCGACCAGCAGTGGGATCGCGCCGATCACCAGGCCGGCGGCGATGATCAGGCCCCAGGCCGCCATCGGGCCGGGGTTCTCGCGCACCGCGCGGAACGAGGTCGCCACCGCCTGGCGCACGCCGACATTGCGGTCGAGCAGCAGCGGGAAGGAGACGACGCTGATCACCAGCACCAGCAGGGCGAACAGGAAGCCGACGCCGACGCCCGCGACGATCATGGTCCAGCCCTGCGGCGTGGTGACGGCGTCGCGCGCGAAGGCGATGGCCGAGACCGGCTGATCGGGGCCGAGGGTGACCGTGTAGATGAAGTAGGCCGCGGCGAGCCACAGCGCGAACAGGCCGATCAGGACGAGGCCCAGCGCCATGACCGAGCCGATCGCCGGCGAGCGCACGACGGCGAAGGCGTCGGCCCAGCCGGTGGCGGTGCCGAGCTCGCGGCGGCGGCTCATCTCGTAGAGGCCGACGCCGAACAGGGGCGCGATCAGCGCGAAGCCCGAGGCCAGCGGGAAGATCAGCGGCAGCATCCCGTAGTCGAAGGCGAAGCGCGAGATGATCAGGCCGGCGATGGGATAGATCATGCACAGGAAGATCACGTCGGTGCGGCAGGCGCCGAAGTCGCGGGCGCCCTCGCGCAGCGCCTGGCGCAGGTCGTCGAGCCCGATCTTGCGCACGAACGGTGGCGCCATTTCGCGCGCCTCCCAGGCGCCGTCCATGGTGCTGGCGGCCGAGCCGATGGCCTGTCCGGTCTCCTTGAGGCGATCCCAACCCCATTCGATGGGGTTCCTGACATGAGGCTGCACGGCCATGGTTGTCTCCTTCCTAACCAACGTTGGAAGGTCGCGGCCCAAGTGTGGCGTCCAGTGGCACTGACATCAGTCCGAGTCGTCGGCCACCAAGAGCCGCGATCCGCCACAAGGCAAGTTTACGCCGATTGGAGGCGGAAGTAAGGCCTGACTTTACCGTCATCCCGAGCGAAGCCGGCCACAGGCCGGCGCAGTCGAGGGACCTGTTCTTGTCGCTGCAGCCACAAGAACAGGTCCCTCCGCTCCGCGCTTCGCGCTCCGGTCGGGATGACGAGGTTGGCCTAGTTCAAGAACTTCAAATACTGCCCGACGAAGTCGCAGCCGACGTCCTTCGAGTAGGCGTCGATCAGCTTCTTGGTGATGGGCCCCGGCGTCTTGCCGTCGGCCACCGGCCCGCCGTTGAAACTCTTGACCGGCAGGATGCAGAGGCTGGTCGAGGTTAGAAACATCTCCTCGGCGTTGGCGGCGTCGAACAGGTCGATGTCGCCCGCCGTGACCTTGATGCCGAGACCCTTGGCCATGTCGATGGTCATCTGGCGGCTGACGCCCGGCAGCACGTAGCGTTCGGACGGCGTGAACAGCTCGCCCTCGCGCACGATGAAGATGTTGCTGCCCAGCCCCTCGGCCAGGTTGCCGTGCTCGTCGAGCAGCATCGCCCAGGCGTTGGGATTGAGTGCCTTCACCGGCTTCTCGGCCACGATCATGTTGAGGTAGTTGTGCGTCTTGGCGCGCGGCGAGAGCATCGAGGGCGCGGTGCGCCGCACCGTCGTGGTGATGACCTCGGCGCCGTCGCGAAACATCGGCGCGCGCGCCTTGAGCGGCAGCGGCAGCACCTCGATCACGACGTTGGGCCCGGTGTGGTCCCAGCCCTCGTCGCCCACCGCGTCGACGCCGCGGCTGACGCGCTGGCCGACCCACCAGTCGCCGACGGCCGGCCGCAGGTGCTCGTTGCGCGCCACGACCTCCTCGCTGTGCGCCACCATCTCCTTGGGGCCGATGCCGGGATCGATCTGCAGGTAGCGCAGCGAGCGGTAGAAGCGGTCGATGTGCTCCTTCAGCCGGAACGGCTTGCCCTCGAAGGTGCGCGTCATGTCGAAGGCGCCGTCGCCGTACTTCCAGCTGCGGTCGCGGAACGGGATCATGACCTGGCCTTCCGGCATGAAGTTGCCGTTGAACCAGGCGATGCGCTGATTGCTGAGCTGCTGGGCCATGCCGTTCTCCGTTGCTGGACTGGTCGACATCGTTCTCGATTTCCCGGCGTGCTGCAACCGCATCGCGGGCCTGCAAGCATTCGTTCAGGGGCTGGCAGCATTGCTGCCCGGAGCTGCGGGAACTAGAGTTATTCGTGATCAAAGGTTTCGCCGGCAGTTGACCATGCGCCGATACGACAAGTCGATCGCCCTCTACGAACGGACGAAAAGGCACCTGGCCGGCGGCGTCAGCAGCAACGTGCGCTATGCCAGTACGCCCGTGCCGCTGTTCTTCGCGCGCGGCGAGGGTGCACGGCTCTACGACGTCGATGGCAACGTCTATATCGACTATGTCCTGGGCAATGGCCCTGCGATCCTGGGCCATGCGCCCAAGCCGGTCATCGACGCGGTGGCGCGCAGCCTGGCCGACGGGCAGGTCTACGCCGCCCAGCACCCGCGCGAGACCGAGCTCAGCGAACGGCTCAGCCGCCTGCTGCCCGGTGCCGAGGTCGTGCGCTTCGCCACGTCCGGCACCGAAGCCGTGCTGATGGCGATGCGGCTCGCACGCGCCTTCACCGGCCGCGACAAGATCCTGAAGTTCGAAGGCCACTATCATGGCTGGAGCGACCAGGCCTACATCAGCGCGCGACCGTCGCTGAACGAGGCCGGGCCGGCCGACGAGCCGGTGCCGGTCGCGGGCTCGCCCGGCATTCCGGTGAGCGTGCTGCAGGACGTGGTGGTCGCCGGCTGGAACGATCTTTCAGCCCTCGCGGCCGCCTTCGATCGCCACGACGGCGAGATCGCCGGCGTCATCATGGAACCGGTGATGGTGAATGGCGGCGCCGTCGTTCCCGAGCCGGGCTATCTCGTCGGCGTGCGCGATCTCTGCCGCGCCAAGGGTGCGCTGTTCATCTGCGACGAGGTCATCACCGGCTTCCGGGTCGGCCTCAGCGGGGCGCAGGGACGGTTCGGCGTGACAGCCGACCTCGCGGTCTATGCCAAGGCCGTCGCGGCGGGCTTCCCCCTCGCCATGGTCGCCGGGCGGCGCGACGTCATGGATACGCTTCTGGACAAGGGCGTGATGCATGGCGGTACCTACAACGGCAACGTCCAGAGCATGGCCGCCGCCATCGCCGCCCTCGACGAGCTGGAGCGCGACGACGGCGCGGTCTACCGCGACCTCGAGCGGCGCGGCACGTGGCTGATGCAGGGACTCGGCGCGCTGGCGGCCAAGCACCGCCTGCCGATGCGCGTGCAGGGCTTGCCGGCGATCTTCCAGATCTTCTTCACGACCGGCCCAGCGCCGCGCAACTACCGCGAGGCGGACGCCTGCGACCGCGACGGCGTGCTCGCCCTCCATCGTGCGCTGCAGGAGGAGGGGATCCGCATCAACCAGGCGGGCAAGTGGTTCCTGTCGACGGCGCACGACGATGCGATCATCGACCAGACGCTTTTAGCAGCCGATCGCGCCATGGCGGCGCTGCGATGAGCGCTAACGGCGCCGCGTCACCACGAGGAAGGCAAAGCCGACCAGGATGCCACCGAGGCCATAGAGAAACGTGCTGACGAGGCGCATGAGCTGGCGCCTCGCCATGATGCGACGATGATTGGGGCTTCCCGAATAGTCGTCGCCGAAGATCGAGCGGCGGCGCACCCTTTTCGTCCCCAGATACCAGCCAAATGCTGCGCCGAATGACAAGAATATGAGCAGCACCAGTCCCTGGACTAGCGTCACATCTCCCCCCAAGCACCCATCCCAGCTGCTAGAAGTATGTTGGTATGTTTTCGGAGGCAACGATGAATCATCCGAGGCGCGTGCGACTCGTTGAAGTGGGTCCGCGCGATGGCCTGCAGAACGAAGCGAAGCCGGTGCCGGTCGCCGCCAAGGTTGCGCTGATCGATGCGCTCTCTGCCGCCGGACACTCGGCCGTCGAGGCCGGCAGCTTCGTTTCGCCCAAGTGGGTGCCGCAAATGGCCAATACCGACGAAGTGATGTCACTCATTACGCGAAAACCTGGCGTCGGCTATCCGGTTCTGGTGCCCAACAAGCAGGGCATGAACGGCGCCATCGAAGCCCGATGCGAGGAAATCGCCATCTTCACCGCGGCCTCGGAGGCCTTCTGCCGGAAGAACACAAATTGCTCTATCGATGAAAGCTTCTCCCGTTTCGAGCCGGTGATGGAGGCCGCGCAGAAGCACGGCATGAAGGTGAGAGGCTACGTCTCGACCGTGATCGCCTGTCCCTATGACGGAAAAGTTGCGCCCGCCAAGGTCGCTGAGGTCTCCGAGCGCCTGTTCCGCATGGGCTGCTACGAGGTCTCGTTGGGTGACACGATCGGTGTCGGCACGCCGGGCGAGTGCGTCGCCATGATCGACGCCGTCGCCCAAAAGGTGCCGCGGGAAAAGCTCGCCGCGCACTTCCACGACACCTACGGCCAGTCGCTGGCCAACATCCTGGCCGTCATGGAGCGCGGCATCGCCGTGTTCGACACCGCCGTCGCCGGCCTGGGCGGCTGTCCCTACGCCAAGGGCGCGTCGGGCAATGTCGGCACCGAGGACGTGATCTATCTGATGAACGGGCTCGGCATCGAGCATGGCGTCGATCTCGACGCCATCGCCAAAGCCGGCCGCGAGATCTGCGTGGCGCTTGGCCGCGAGCCGGCCTCGAAGGTGGCGCAGGCGTTGAAGGCGAAGGCGGCGTAGAGCGGCGGCTATCGCATGTCCCACCGTGTCGCCCTGGCGCTCGTGGCCGAGGCTTTGGCGGATGCCGAGGACGACTGGTGGCTGGTGGGCGGCGCGGCGGTCGCCCTGCAGGGGGTCGACATCCCGATCGCCGACATCGACGTGCTGATGAGCCGGCGCGACATCGTTCGGGTCATCGCCCGGCTGGGCATCGTGCCCGTCGAAGGCGTGGCCATCGACCGCATCCGCTCCGAGATCTGGGCACGCTGGACGGTGCCGCCGCTCGCCGTCGACTTGATGACGGGCCTGCAGGTCCGGACCGGTCAGCGCTGGACGCTCGTGGCGCCCGGCACGCGTCAGGCGGTCGATGTCGACGGACGGACGCTCTACGTACCGACGCGCGCCGAATTGATCGACATTCTGCGGCTGTTCGGCCGGGCGAAGGATCTCGAGCGGGCGGAGGGATTGGCGCGGATCGCTTGAGCAGGCGGACTAAAGAACCTTCGCCTTGTCGCCGGCGAGCCACGACGTGTCGACTGGCTTGAAGACCAGAGGTCCCAGGCGGAGAAGCTGCTCGGCCTCCGCCATGGTGTTCACGACGTGTGGCGCGGGCAAACCCGCGCTCGACTGAGACAGGCGGAATTTCTCGGCCAGGTCACGGAGTTCCGGTTGCGGCACCACGATGATGCGCTCGAAGCCGACGCACATCGCGGGCTTGTGCGCGCGGCGCTCGAGCGACAGCGGGGCCATCACAACTTTCTGGGTCGACGTGAAGTCGAAGATCGCGTGCGACGGTCCCTCGGCATCGAAGAACGTGGCACAGGCCGCGTCCATCACGGCCAGCGTGGCGTTGTCGAAGGTATCGATCAGGGTCAACAGCAGAACGTTGCGCTGCCGGTCGAAGCCCACGGCGAGCATGTCCCACCTCCACGGCTGCAGTTTAGACCACCGGTCGAGGAGTGCAATTCGTGAGAATGCTTCGCAGGCGCTGGCTCGTTTGATATAACGCGGATGTTCGAACAAGGGATCGGCGCGACCATGACGACGATCGAGACATTTCGTTCCAGCGTATCGGCGGCGGCGCCGCCGGCCGATGTCGGACCTGCCTTGCAGGCGCTGTGGTGGGTGCGGCGCGGCGACTGGGACCGCGCACATCAGTGCGTGCAGCAGCACGAGGGCGAGCCCGACTGCGACTGGGTGCACGCCCACCTGCATCGCCAGGAAGGCGACATGAGCAATGCCAGTGGCTGGTATCGCCGCGCCGGCAAGCCGGTCTCCGACCTGTCGCTGGAGGACGAGTGGAGCGTGCTCGCGGGCGAGATGCTGGCGCGCAAAGTTTGACAGACGTCAGCGCCGGATCGTCATCATCACGATAAGGACCACGAGCGCGCTCACCAGGGCGTAGCCGACGGTCGTCAAATAGCGCTGCCGAAGGCGGCGGCGCCAGCCGCGCGCACCGTCGTCATCGTCGTCCCTGAAGATCGAGCGGCGGTAAAGCCGCTTTGTCCCAATGCGCCATCCCCAGGCGGCGCCGCACAGGCCCGCCGACAGGACGACCAAGCTGGTCAAGCTCGGCATGTCGTTTACCCTCCCCAAGGGTCCGGCGTTCCTTCCCACCGCCGGTCTTCACCGTCTGTGACATAACGCACGAACGTTCAAGACCGATGAACGCCCGCCCGGCCATACCCGGGCATGGATGGTCTGTCCGGCTTCCTCCTCGCCGCCCTGGCCCTGGCCGGCAGTCCGGGTCCGGCGACGCTCAGCCTCACCGCAACGGGGGCGGCGTTCGGCACCTGGCGGGGCATCGCCTATCTCGCCGGCATCGTCGTCGGCATGGTGGCGGTCATGGCCGCGGTTGCAGCTGGCCTGGTCGGGCTGCTGATGGCCGTGCCTGGGGTAACCCCGGTCGTCACCGTCCTGGCGGCGGCCTACTTCCTCTATCTCGCCTGGCGCATCGCCATGGCGCCGCCTCTGGCCGATGACCATGGCCAGCGCCGCGCGCCGACTTTCGTCGCCGGCCTCGCCCTGTCGCTGGTCAATCCCAAGGGCTACGCCGCCATGGCGGCGCTCTATTCGGGCTTCGTCCTGGTCCCCAACCGGCTGGGAACCGACATCGCGGTCAAGATGGCGGTGCTCACCCTGATCATCGTCGCGGTCAATGTCGCCTGGTTGCTGGCGGGCGCCGGCCTGACGCGCTTCTTCCGCGACCCGCGCAGCAACCGGCTGATCAATGTCGCCTTTGCCGTGCTGCTGGTCGCCTCGGTGGTGCTGGCCTTTCTTTAGTCAGCGCCGCTCGATGATGCGCACGGTGACGGCACTGGAATGCCCCGACTCGTCGACCACCGCGACGCGCACCAGGCCCGGTCCGTCGGGCACCCACTTCGTGCCGTCGATCGGCCGGCCGTCGATCAGCCAGCGCAGGCTGCCCTTGCCGCCCTTGGCGGTGAGCGGCACGGCCTCGCTCCTCGCGAGCTCGATGCGGGCGTCGGCCGGCGGGTAGGCGATGCGCAGGCTGCCCGGCTCGGCGGTCGGCCCCAGCGAGCGCATGCGTACCGGCAGGTCGCGCCATGAGGCGACGCGCAGGACGTCGTCCGGCGGCGGCTTGACGATGTTGTCCTCGGCCGGCAGGCGGCTAAAGGCCTTGAACAGGACGGGGAGGGCAGCATGGCGGCCGAGCTGGCCCGGCCGCGACGTGCCGTCGGCGTGGCCCACCCACACGACCACCGTCCAGTTGGTGGTGTAGCCGGCGGCCCAGGCATCGCGGAAGCCCGCCGAGGTGCCGGTCTTGTAGGCAATGCGGCGCTCGCGCAAGGCGACCGGCAGGTTGGCGAAGCCGTCGGGAAGCGGCGCGTCGGCCAAGACGTCGCCGACATACCAGACCGCCGCCGGACCGATCAGGCGCACCGGATCGCGCCCGGCGCGATCGCGGCGGATCACGGGCGGCGCGAACTCACCGCCGCGCGCCAGCCCGGCGTAGAGACCGGCCATCTCCAGTGGCGAGACCGTGGCGCTGCCAAGCGCAATGCCGAGCGAGGCGCCGGTGTCGCCCGGCGGCAGGCCGGGCACGGCGCCCGCGGTGCGCAGGGTCGACAGGAAGCGCTGCGGCCCGACCTTCTCCAGCGTCAGCACGGCAGGCACGTTCAGCGACTGCTGCAGGGCGCGGCGCACGGTGACGGCGCCCTGGTGGTCGCGATCGAAGTTGCGCGGCAGCCAGTCGCGGAAGCGCACCGGCACGTCCTCGATCAGCGATTCGGGGTGCAGGGTGCGATCGTCGAACGCCATGGCGTAGATCAGCGGCTTCAGCGCCGAGCCGGGCGAGCGATGGGCGCGCACCAGGTCGACCTGGCCGGCGCGGCCGAAATAGTCCGAGCCGCCCTGCCAGGCGACGACGGTTCGCGTGCGGTTGTCGACCGCGACGATGGCGATGTCCGGCCGGTCGGCGATGCGGCCGCGCTCCTCGCGGGCCAATTGCAGCATGGCCGACTGAAGCTCGAAGCGGATGGTCGTCGGCACGACGCTGCCCGGCGACTGGCCAGCCAGCCACGCCGAGAGATGCGGCGCGTGCAGCGGCATGGCGAGCCGCCGGTTGGGCACCGGCCGGGTCGACGCCAGGTCGCGCAGCGAGGCGTCGATCACCTCATGCTGCAGGCCGCGCTCCAGCACGCGCTCGCGCGCGGCCTGGGCGGCGGCCGGCGAGCGGTCGGGCCGGCGGCGTTCGGGTGATTGCGGGATGGCGACCAGCAGCGCTGCCTCGGCGGCGTTGAGATGCTTCGGCTCCTTGCCGAAGTAGGCGAAGGAGGCGGCGCGCACGCCCTCGAGGTTGCCGCCCATCGGCGCCAGCGTGAGGTAGATGCCCAGCACCTCGCGCTTGGAGTAGCGCCATTCGAGCTGCAGGGCGCGCGCCGACTGCAGCAGCTTGGTGCCGAGCGTGCGCCGCGGGCCGATCCGGAAGAGATCGGGCTCGAGCAGGCGGACGGCCTGCATGGAGAGGGTCGACGCGCCCGACACGATGCGGCCGCGGGTGATCCATTGCTCGGCCGCGCGCCCGGCGGCCAGGGGGTCGACGCCCCAATGGTCGTCGAAGCGGCGGTCCTCGTAGGCCTTGAGCAGGGCGAGATAGACCGGGTCGACCTCGTCAACCGTGGTCTTGAGCCGCCACTTGCCGTCGTTGGTCGTGAAGGCGCGCAAGAGACGGCCGCTGGAGTCGACGATTTCCGTCGAACGGTCGTTGTAGCGCGACAGGTCGGGCGGGAAGAGCCGGTCGAGCGTGAGCGCGCCCGCTGCCAGCGACGCGGCGGCGAGCGCGAGGCCGACGAGGAAACCCCGCGCCTTCCTCCCCAGCGAAGCTGGGGAGGTGGCCCGCAGGGCTGGAGGGGTCATGGGCGACCGCGCGGTGCTCATGACCCCTCCGTCCGCTTCGCGGACACCTCCCCACGCGAGGCGTGGGGAGGAATGAGCGTGTCACGCTTCCTCATGATCCTAGCGCGGCGCGATCTCGACGCGGCCCATCGTGCTCCGGGCAAAGATGCGCGGAGCGTACATGTCCGACACGTTCACCGCCGGCAGGGCGAAGGTGCCCGGCGTGACGGCGCGCACGATGTAGGCGACGTGGAACGAGCCGATCGCCCGCTTCACGTCCTCGTCGGAATCCCACCACGAGCGGTAGGTCCGCCGGCCGAGATTGAACGAGGCAAAGAAGCGGTCGTCACGGCCTTCGGCGATGCGGGTGTCGCTGAGCCTGCCCAGGAAGCCGAAGGGCTTGGCCTTCTCCTCGGTCAGCACCGTCTCGATCTCGAAGCCGGCGGGCAGCAGGTCGAGCAGCGCCACCTCATGGTAGTTGCCGTCGAGGTTGCGGCCGCTGATCGACACGATCACCCGATCGTTCTGGCGCAGCGTCCGGAGATTGGCCGGCCGCCCGTCGAGCGTCAGGAACTCGCGCTGCACGCTGAGACCCTGGCTGGCGGCAGGCTGCGGCTCGATCGGCACGCCGCGCGCGGTGACCTGCATCCACACCGGGTTGTCGCCCTCGTTCTTCAGCCGCACGCCGCGCTGGATGGCGGCGCGATCGGGGTTGATCACCACCGGATCGCGCGTCGCCTTCTTCTGCTCGCCGTCGAGCGAGTAGGCGAGCTCGCCGGCGCCGGAGGCCATGGCGTGCGCCGCCATGACCAGCCAGGCCTGTTCCTGGGTCGTCGTGTAGTCGGCGTTGGCGGTGAGCCGTGCGCCGACCAGGGAAGCGACCTGGGTGAAGCCTTCGCGGCCGCCGGCCTCGGCCGCCAGCGCCAGCAGGGCGGCACGGTTGCGCAGCGGCGAGCCGTAGTATTCGCGGCGGTCGTAGTCGTTCACCGTCTCACGCGCCTTGGCGAAGGCGAGCCGCGCCCGGCCGGGCTCGGCCACGTGGTTGAGCGCGGCCGCGAGCTGCGCCCAGGCCAGGCCGTCGCTGATCTTGCCGGCGTCCGTGTCCTGGAAGTAGCGGATGCGGCCAGGATCGGCGAGGCCGGCCTTGGCCAGCACGTACCAGGCGTAGGCCTGGGCGTTGGGCGTGAACTTGTCCGCCGTGCGGTTGAGCCACGTCAGGCCGCGCTGCAGCGAGGCGGACGGCACCGCCATCTGCTGGTCGCGGGCGCGCAGCAGGAAGTCGAGGGCATAGCCCTGCAGCCATTCGGCGGCGGGCGAGAAGGGTCCCCACATGCCGAACGAGCCGTCGGGCAGCTGCATGTCGACGATGCGGTACACCGCCTCCTGCACGCGATCGCCGATGCGCGGATCGGCCGGGCCGTAACCCAAGAGCGCGACGTCGTTGTAGTAGAGCAGCGGCAGGGCGCGGCTGGTGGTCTGCTCGATGCAGCCGAACGGGTACTTGTCGAGCGCCCGCAGGAGCGCGGCCACGTCGATGCCCGGGATGCGCGTCAGCGAGACGCCGACCTGCGACGTGCCCGGCGCGAAGCTCGCCGTGACGTTGCGGTCCAGCGTGAGCTCGCGGCCGGCGGCGAGCTGGGACACCGTGTCGACGGCGCTCGGCGTCTGGGCCGCGCGCACCTGGATGTCCCATTCACGGCGCACCGCGAAGTTGCCGGGCCCGGCGAGCTCGACCGACACCTTGCCGAATCCCGCCTCGTTGCCCGCGACCAGCGGCCAGGTCAGCAATTCGCGCTGGCCGGCGGCGAGCCGCCGCGTCTCGGCGACCGGCCGGTCGAGCGACACCGCGCCCGTGGCCTGCACGGTCAGGCGGTAATCGCCCGGCTGGCCGTCGACATTGTGCAATGACAGCGCCACCCGCCCACGATCGTTGGGGGCGAGGAAGCGCGACAGCACGACGTCGGCGCTCACCGCATCGCGCACGTAGAGGCGCTTGTCGGTCGAGCCGACGCGGCTCTTGGCATAGGCCACTGCCATCAGCCTGAGCTGGCCGATGAAGTCAGGCACTTCCAGCGCGATCTTGGCTTCGCCGTTGCTGTCGAGCTTCACCGGCCCGCTGAACAGCGCCACGGTGCGCGTCGGCACGATGTCGAGGCCTCCGATGTCGCCGGCATCGCCGCCGACCCGAATGCGGCCGAGATCGTCGGCGCGGGTCTCCAGCAGGCGGCCGTAGTCGTCGCGCATGGCGAGGCCGAGGCGACGCTTGCCGAAGTAGTAGTCGGCCGGATCGGGCGTCTTGAAGCGCGTCAGCTGCAGGATGCCCTCGTCGACCGCGGCCAGCGTGACGAACGCTTCCTCACCCTGGAGATTGCCGACCTTGATCGGCACTTCGATGCGCTGGCGCGGCGTGATCTTCTCCGGCGTGCCGAGCTCGATGGCGAGCGTGCGCAGCTTGGGCTCCAGCCCCAGCCAGGTGAGCCCGACAGCGCGCGTCGGCGTGCGATCGGCGGGCTTGTCGAGCGGCCGCCAGGCGGTGACCAGCGCATAGGCGCCGGGACCCCAGTCGGCCGACACCGGCACGTCGATGGTCGTGCCGCCGGCCGGCACGGTCACGTTCCGGGTGCTGATGATGCGGTCGGTGGCGATGGCCAGCATCGCTTCGCCGGCGAACGGCGCCTCGATGCGCACCCGCGCGGTCTCGCCCGGCGTGTAGTTTTCCTTGTCGCTGGCCACGCGCAGCGTGTCGGGCGTCTCCTCGTCGCTGTCCGAGCCGCCGTACCAGCCGACATAGAACTGCGTCGTCGAGGAGGTGTTGTTCTCGCGGTCGATGACCGTGAGCCTGTGGGCGCCCCAGCTCAAGGTGAAGGTGAGTCGCGCCGGCTGGTCGCCGGGCAGCGACACGGTGTCGGCCGCCACCAGCCGCGGGTTGGCGATCGACTGCCAGCGCCAGCGGCCGTCGACCTCGTACCACTGGTAGAACCAGTCGGTGCGCTCGACCTTGTACTCGATGCCGCGCCGGGCGACCTGCTTGCCGGTGGCGTCGACCGCCACGACGTCGAACTGGGTCGCGGCACCCTCGCGGGCGTAGCGGCCCTCGAAGGTCGGACGGATGCCGATATAGGCGTCGCGGGTGCGCATGGGCAGCGTCTTGTCGGTCTTGGTGGCGCGGCCGCCACCCGGCTCGAAGACGCGGACCTGGACCTGCGCGCGCAGCGGCAAGGACGTGTCCTTGATGTCGCCGCCCCATTCGAGGCGCGACTTGCCCGTGGCGTCGGTGTCCGGCGCCTTGAGCGTCAGGAAGGGCGGCTCGAACGCCCTGCGCTCTTCATGCGAGCCGAAGCTGTAGCGGGCGAAATTGGGGAAGGGCTGCGCATCGACGGTGATGCGCATGTCGGCCTCGACGGTGAGGCCGCTGCCCGGGGCGCCGTACAGGAAGTCGGCCTGGATGTCGAAGTTGTTGACCTGGCCCGGCTTCACGAACGGCTGGCTGGTGCTGAGCTCGACCTTGAGCTTCTCGGGCACGAAGTCTTCGACCGAGAACTCCGCGGTGCCGACCGGCGGCGCCTTGGGGTCGACGTGGGCGGCGACCGTCCAGCGCCCGCGGCGCGACGACTTCGGCAGGGCGATCGGCTGGTACACGCCGCCCGCCGCGACCGGCTGGGTGAAGCGCGTGAACTCGCTGCCGTCCGGCCGCTTGACGATCAGGGTAATCGGCATGTTGGCGAGCGCCACCGCCGAGGCGTCGCGCACCATGGTCATGAGCTGCACGGTCTCGCCGGGGCGATAGACGCCGCGCTCGGTATAGAGGAAGGCGTCGACCGGCCCGGGCTGGTCGCGACCCGTGACGCCGCGGTCGGAGAAGTCGAACGGCGTCTTGCCGAGCTCGAGGCGACTGAAATCCTGGTTGGCGGCGTTCGACGCCATCACGGCGCCGGCGCGCGCCGCGCCCTTGCCCTTCAGCAGGCCGGCGGCGAACAGGACGCGACCGGCTTCGTCTGTCATCAGCTTGGCCATCGGCTCGTTGCCGCGCGACAGCAGCACGACTTCGAGGTTGGCCAGCGGCATGGCGGTCTGCAGCGAGCGGGCGAACACGTTCAGGCCGTCGTCGCCCGAGAAGGTCGTGAGCGCGATGTCGGTGTCCATCACCCACATGCCGGTCGCCGACCCGTTGCCACCCTGGGCCTCTTCCTCCTCGTAGCTGGTCGCCGGCGGCTGGGCGGCGTTCCAGGCCACGACGAAGTAGGTGCCGGGCTTCCAGTCCTGCACGGTCTCGCGCACCGGGAAGGCGGTCGTCACCGGCTGGTTGGTGACGTTGCGCACCTCCATCGTGCCCTTCCATTGCAGGGCGCCGTTGCGGCCGTTCAGCCAGTTGTAGAGCGAATAGGTCTCGGTCACCGGCTGGCTGCCGGGGTAGGTGGCGTCATAGCGGTCGCGGGCGAAGCCCATGATGGCGCGCTCGTTCACGCGATAGACGGCCAAACCGACCTTGGAGACGTTGATGGTGGTGATCGGCAGGCCGACGGCGCTGCCGCGCGGCAGGATGAAGCCCTTGCCGGGCAGGGTGACGACGGAGGGACGGGCACCCAGCGCCACGTCGACGTTCTTCTCCTCCGCCAGCTTGACGCCGTCGCGGCCCGGGAAGCCCGTGCGCAGGCCGACCTGGTAGTTCTCGCCGTAGGCCAGCCCGCTGATGCAGAGCTTGTCGTCGATCACGCGCAGGGCGGTCTTCGCCTCGGGGGTAATCGTCACGTAGTCGGCGTAGTTGATGTTGGTCGTCGCCAGCGGCTTGTTGAAGGCGAGGCAGGCCTCACCCTCGGCGCGGCTGGTGTCGAGCGAGAAGCGGCGATAGGCGAACGGCTCGTCCGGCGCGGCGGCCGGCTGCGGCAGGGGAACGGGCGCCGTCGAGGTCGGGGCAGGCGCTGCCGGCGTGGTCGGCGCCGCCACGCGGGTGGCCGGTGTGGCGGGAGCTGCCGGTGTCGGCTGGGTTACGGTGGCGGTTCGAGGTGGTGTGTCGACCCGGTCGGCGGGCCTCCCGATCAAGTAGCCTGCGACCCCCGATCCCAGCATGAGAGCCACGACCAGAGCAGCCAGCGTCGACCGATTCATGAGAACCCCCGCAAAAGCGACCGAACTCTAATCCGCGGATTGTGCAAACACTGTGGAGTCTGGACCTCCGCTCGCGAATCTTCCAGCGTGTGGCGCGCATATCACGGTTTTTGATGACGCTGTGGAAAGGCGACGCTTGAGTGGACCGGGCAATGCGTACTAAGCGCGAACGATGTCGTTGCATCTGATCAAGCTGGCCGTCGGCGTCGACGACCTTGCGCACATGAAGAAAGTCCAGGCGGCCCGGCGCAAGCAGCGCCGGCAGAAGCCGCGCTCGCCGCACTGGGTCTATACCCGCAACACGCCGCGGCGCTCCGAGGAGCTTTTGGCCGGCGGCTCGCTCTACTGGGTGGTGCGCGGCGTCATCCGCTGCCGCCAGGAGCTGGTCGGCTTCGAGGAGGACATCGACCAGGACGAGGGCAAGAAGTACTGCCGGATCAAGGTCAAGCGAACGATCATCCCGACCTCGCCGCGGGCCTGCCAGGCCTTCCAGGGCTGGCGCTATCTGGAGCCGGACCGGGCGCCGCCCGACCTGTCCAAGGGCGACACCGCCGACATGCCGCCGGAAATGGCAGCCGAACTGAAGCGGCTGGGGTTGCTTTAGGCTGGGGGCGCGGGCCTCCGGCCCGCTCATAGTCTTCCGGACCGCGCGCGTCCAGCGCGCTCATGAGGCGCGCGAGGACGCGCGCGGTCCGGAAGAGCAT
>JAKFVH010000301.1 GCA_021732285.1 Reyranella sp.
TCGCGCATCATCCAGCGCTTGTAGGTGAAGGCGAAGGTGACGCAGATGCAGAACAGGATGACGCCGACGGCGCTGCCGAAGCCCACGCGCATGCGCATGACGCCGAAATTGTAGAGGAAGCTCACCAGGGTGTTCGACGAATCGGCCGGGCCGCCGCGCGTCAGCGGCATGACGAGATCGAACAGTTGTAGCGAGCCCACGACCGAGAAGAACACGGAGAGGCGGATGGTCGGATAGAGCAGCGGGATGACGACGTAGCGCAGCAGCTCGAAGCGCGACGCGCCGTCGATGCGGGCAGCTTCGATCAGGCTGCGGTCGATGCCTTGCAGGGCCGCGATATAGAGCATCATGTGGAAGCCGAAATACTTCCAGATGATCACGATCAGGATGGCCAGCATCGATGTCTGCGGACTGGCTAAAAGATGCGGCGCTTCGGCGCCGAACAGGCGCCAGATCGAGGCCAGCAGACCGTAGTTGCCGTCGTAGACGAAGCTGAAGATCAGGCCGGTCGCGATCTCGGCCAGCACATAGGGCAGGAAGAAAAGCATGCGCAGCGCCACGGCGCCGCGGAACCTCTCGGACAGGGCAACGGCCAGCGCCAGCGCGAGCGGCAGCTGGATCAATAGCGAGACGACGATGATCAGGACGTTGTTGCGCAGCGCCAGGCCGAACGCCCGGTTCTCGAACACATAGCGGTAGTTGTCCCAGCCGATCCAGTTGGTCGGGCTGCCGAAGCCGTTCCAGCTGAAGGCGCTGTAAAAGCCCGCTTCACCGATCGGCAGGATGACGAACAGCGTGTAGAGCAGCAGGGCGGGCGGCAGGAACAGCGCAATCGTGGCGAGCTTGTCGTTAGCCAAAAGCTTGCCGAGAGACGATCTACGCGCGCGCGGCCGTGGCACGCTTGCCGAGACAGACGTCATACGCCGCGCACTAGTTGCCCTGTTTCCAGGCGTCCTGGATGGCCTTGGCGGCGTCCTTGGGAGTCATGCTGCCGCCGGCGATCTCCGCGGTCACGTCGTTCACGACGCGGCCGACCGAGGGGCCGAGCGCCTGGTCGAGGAAGTTCTGGTGGTACTTCGAGCGTGCCAGGTTCTGGGCGATGGTGCGCATGAAGGGGTTGGCAAAGGCCGTCTCCGCGCCGCTGACCACGGGAATGAGGAAGTTGCCCGCCGCCAGCTGCTTCTGGACGTCCAGCGAGACGAAGAACTTGAGGAACTCGGTGGCCTCCTTCGGCGCTCCCTTGGTGACCAGCCAGCCGGTGATACCGCCCAGTGTGTCGCTTGCATCGCCCTTGCCGCCGGAGACGGTCGGGAAGGCAATCCAGCCAAGTTTGTCGTCGCTGAGACCGGCCTTGTCTGCCGACAGCACGCGCTGGAGCAGGAAGACGTTGTTGAGGCCGAGCGTCATTGCAGCCTTGCCGTCGCCGAAATAGCCGACCGCCGGCTGGTTCTTGAAGCCGAGGAAGCCGGTCTGGAAGGGCTGCAGGTCGACCAGCTGCTTGAACAGCTCGCCCGCCTTCACGAAGGTCTCAGCCGTGAAGCCGCCGCCCTCGCCGCGCATTGCCGCATCGAACGCGGGCTTGCCGCCAGCGCGCATCGCGAGATACGTCCAATAGAAATGCAGCGGCCATTTGTCGGCGCCGCCCACGGCGATCGGGGTGACGCCCGCCGCCTTCAGCTTCTTGGTGGCAGCAAGCAGGTCATCCCAGGTCTTGATGGTCGTGCCATCGACTCCGGCCTTCGCCATCAGCTCCTTGTTGTAGAAGAGGCCGACCTCCGACAGGGCCATCGGCACGCCATAGGTCTTGCCGTCGATGGTGAAGGCCGCGACCGCCGCCGGCGCGAGCTGGTCGCTATAACCCTTCAGCTGCGGACCGATATCCTGCAGGACGCCGGCCTCGACCTGCGCCTTCAGCACGCCGCCCGCCCAGCTGTAGATGATATGCGGGCGATCCTTGGACTGCAGGATGGTCGGCAGCTTCGCCTTGTAGGCCTCGTTCTCGAGGAACTGCATCTCGACTTTCACGCCGGGGTTCTTTGCCTCGAAGCCGCGCGCGACCTCTTCCCAGATCTTCACCTGGGCGGGATTGGCCTCGATATGCAGCCAGCGAACCGTGGTCTGGGCCATGGCGGTGCCGACGGTCATCGACAGCGCCGCGACGGCGAACGCCAGGAATCGGAGCAGTCGCATTCGTTTCCTCCTCCGGCCTTGATCGGTCGGTTGAGGTCACTCTGGTCAGCCCGGTTGACGTGCGCAACTCAAAATTTGAGCTAGTCACGTCATTTCGAAACGAGCATCGGGGATGCCCCGAACACCCAGGCCGCTGATCGCCAGCAGCACGCCGGCGTTGGGATGCGACGACACCATTCGGGCGGTGCCTGAACCCCGGATCGATGTGACGAACAGCACATCCATGGCGTCTCCGCCGAACGCGGGACAGGTGGGGAACTCGACCGGGACCTCGACCACGGCCACGACCTCGCCCCGTGGCGAGATGCGAGCGATCTTGCCCGCCTCGACCAGCGCCACCCAGACATGGCCTTCGCTGTCCACCGTGGCGCCATCGGGCGCCGACCCCAGCGGCTCGGTATCGAGGAACAGGCGCGGTGCACCGACGTCGGTGCCGTTGCGCGCGTAGTCGTAGACCATGATCTTGCGCGCCAGACTGTCGGCGAAATACAGGCGATCGCCCGCCGGGCTGAAGCAGATCGCGTTGGAGATGCGGATGCCCTCGGCCAGCGTCTCGAGCTTGCCGGGCGCCGTGAGCCTGTGCAGCGCCCCCAGCGGCTCGCCGTGCAGTCCCATGCCGCCGCAGATGAAACGTCCGGTGCGGTCCGTCTTGCCGTCGTTGAGCCGCATGAGCGGGTCGGGCGCGTCGAGCCGGGCGATAGGCTCGATCGCGCCTGTCGCGAGCTGCAGGAGATAGAAGCCGTCCTGCAATCCCATGACCAGGCGCCCGTTGGGGGCGAGCCCGATCGACCCCACGAGCGAGGGCGTGGACCACGTCTTCTCCTCGCCCGAGGCCAGATGCAGCCGCCGCACCTTGCGGCCGGCAATATCCACCCAGAACAGCGATCCCGATTCGGGATCCCACACCGGGCTCTCGCCCAGCAGGTCGGACGCCACCGGCAAGCGGTCGATCTTCATGGCGTGCCCCTCAGAAGGAGACGTTGATGCCACCGTCCACGTACACCGACTGACCGGTGACGTGGCCCGCCTCCTGCGACAGCAGGAAGACCGCCATATTGGCGACATCCTCAGCCGTGGTCATCTTGCGCAGCGGCGTGCGCTCAATCAGCCGCTTCTGGTCGGCCGGGGCAATGATGGCGTCGAGCAGGGGCGTCGCCACGAAGCCAGGATTGACGCTGTTGATGCGGATGTTGCGCTCGGCCACTTCCATGGCCGCCACACGCGTCAGCGCGTCGACGCCGGCCTTGCTCGCGACATAGGTCGAAATGTTCTTGTATCCGTGCGGCACGACTCCGCTCGAGGTGTTGACGATGGCGCCGCCACCCGCCTCGAGCATGCGCGGGATCTCGTGTTTCATGCAGAGGAAGATGCTGCGCAGGTTGGTGTCCATGATGGACTGCCAGGTCGCGAGATCGAGCTCGTGCAGGGGACGCCGGTTGGTCTGCGCCACGCCCGCATTGTTGAAGGCATAGTCGAGCCGACCGAACTGTTCGACCGAGCGGGCGACAAGAGCCTCGATCTCGCCGGGTTCGCACACGTCGGTCGGTTGGCAGAGGGCATGGCCGCCCGCTCTGCGGATCGCCTCGACCGTCTCCGGCCCGCCCTTGATGTCGGCAACGACGACCTTGGCGCCCAGCGAGCCAAGCCGCAGCGCCGCCGCACGGCCGATGCCGGATCCTGCGCCGGTGACGATCGCGACCTTGTCGGCAAAACCGTTCATGAGCCGTGAGCACTAGCGACGCCTGAATGGGGCTGCCAGATCGCCCGGCCACTTTCATATACGTGAATGTCGCGTGCATCCTCTTGCAAGCCGTTGTGCCGGTCGAAAGAAGAGTGGTCGCGGCCGCCGACGAACAAGGGGAGGAAAGATGCCGCGGGCGATCATCGACGACGCCGACGGCACGCTGGCGTTGCTGCGGCAGAGTGCAACGCAGTTTGCGGCCCGGCATGACGGGCCCTCAGGCCTGCGCAGCAAGCGGGCGCAGGAAAGCGACATCGACCGCCAGACATGGACCGCCATGGCCGAGGCAGGCTGGACAGGGCTGCTGCTGCCGGAATCGCTGGGCGGCGCGGGCCTTGGCCTCGGCGAGCAGGCCGTGCTGAGCGAGGCACTGGGCTACGCCCTGGTTGCCGAGCCGCTCGCGCTCGTTTGCGTGCCGGCTGCCATCCTGCTCGCCAACGCGCCGCCGTCGCCGGAGCGCACCAGGCTTGCCGCCGGCCTCGCCTCAGGCGACCGCGTCGTCGTGCCGGCTTGGCAGGATCCGACGATCACGATCGGCCGCGATGCGGCAGGCCTGGTGCTGAATGGCGACCTGCGGTTCGTCGATGGCGCACGGTCGGCCACGGACTTCCTCCTCGTCGTGGCGGGCGTTGAAGGAGCGATGCTGCTCAGCGTGCCGGCCGACCAGCCCGGCCTGTCCGTGCTGTCGCGGCCCGGCGTCGACGGCGCGGCGATCTCAAGTCTCTCCTTCAGCGCCTGCCGCGTCGCAACCGACCGGGTGCTCGACCGTCGCGACAGCCGGGAGATGCTGCTGCGTGGGCCGTTGCTCCAGGCTCGGCTTGCCCTGGCGGCGGAGCTTGCAGGCATCGCCTGCGGAGCGCTCGACCGCACGGTCGACTACAGCAAGACCCGCGTCCAGTTCGGCAAGCCGATCGCGTCCTTCCAGGCGATCCAGCACCGCCTGGTCGAGATGTGGATGGATGCCGAGCTTGCCTGCGCCGCCCTCGTGCGCGCCGTCGAAAGGCTCTCTGCCGGCGACGGCCAGGAGGCGCATCTCGCCGTCCTCGCCGCCAAGGCGCGCGCGGGCGATGCCGCCGTGTCGATCGGCCGGCGTGCAGTCCACCTGCATGGCGCCATGGGCTACACCGACGAATGCGCGATCGGCCTCTATCTCAAGCGCGCGCTGAACCTCAGCGCGGCGTTCGGCCAGCCCGAATCGCTGCGCCTGGAATTCGTTGCGCGCGAGCGCGCCGCCTGATCGCTCAACAAGGGAACAACATGGAAAACAAGCTGATCAAGACCACGATCGACGGCCGCGTCGCCGTCGTCACCATGGACGCGCCGCCGGTCAACGCCCAGTCGACGGCGTTCATGGAGGAGCTGATCGCGGCCTTCGACGAGCTCAACGCCGCGGCGGGCGTGCGGGTGATCGTGCTGACCGGCGCGGGCAAGATCTTCTCGGCCGGCGCCGACATCAAGGCGCGCAGCAGCTCGCGGGAGATCACGGCCGACACCTATCGCCACCTGCGGCGCGCGCGCGAAGTGGGTTTCAGCATCATGGAGTCCAACAAGCCGGTGATCGCCGCCGTGAACGGTCCGGCGCTGGGCGCCGGCATGGGGCTTGCCGTCTGCTGCGACATCATCCTGGCCTCGGAGAACGCCGTGCTCGGCCTGCCCGAGATCGATGTCGGCCTGATGGGCGGCGTGCGCCACACGATGCGGCTCATCCCCCACTCGCTTGCCCGCAAGATCGTGCTGTCCGGCTATCGCGTGCCGGCGGCCGAGCTCTACCGCCGCGGCATCATCGAGGATTGTGTGCCGCTCGATCAGCTGATGCCGACGGCGATGAAGCTGGCGCGCGAGATCGCGAAGAAGAGCCCGATGGCGCTGAAGCTCGCCAAACGCGCCATCAACACCGTGGAGACCATGGGACTGAAGGACGGCTACCGCTTCGAGCAGAACCTCACTGTCGAGATGACGCAGCACGAGGATTCCAAGGAGGCGATGCGCGCCTTCATGGAAAAGCGCGAGCCGGTGTTCAAGGACGTCGTCTGATGGCGGAGGACTGCAACGCCCTGTCGGACGAGGCGTTCAGGCGGCTCTTCCGCGACTGGGTCCAGGCCAACTGCCCGCCGCACCTGCGCAACATGCGCAAGCAGCGGCCGCTGTTCGGCGAGGTCGCCGACTGGTACCGCGCGCTGGCCCAGAAGGGTTGGCTGGCGCCGACCTGGCCCAAGGAACATGGCGGCATGGGCCTGACGCCGGCCAAGCACATCATCTACGTCGAGGAGTGGGGGCGGCTCGGCTGTCCGCGCATCCCCGACCACGGTATCGGGCTGGTCGGCCCGCTTCTGATCCAATACGGCACGCCGGAGCAGAAGGCACATTACCTGCCGCGCATCCTGTCGGGCGAAGATGTCTGGTGCCAGGGCTATTCGGAGCCCAACGCCGGCTCAGACCTGGCGAGCCTGCGCACCGCGGCGGTGCGCGAGGGCGACGTCTTCATCGTCAACGGCCAGAAAATCTGGACGACGCTGGCCCACGGCGCCAACTGGATGTTCGTGCTGGTGCGTACCGATCGCACCGCCAAGGTGCGCCAGAACGGCATCTCGGTCCTCTTGCTCGACCTCAAGAGCCCGGGCGTGCGCATCCGGCCGATCGCCAACCTGCGCGGGGAGACGGACTTCTGCGAAGTCTTTTTGGACGATGTGCGCGTGCCGGCTGAAAACCTGGTGGGCGAGCTCGACCGCGGCTGGACGGTCGCCAAGTCGGTGCTGGGCCATGAGCGCATCTTCCTCGGTGCGCCGACGCGGCCGGAATATGCGCTGGGTCGCCTGGAGAGGCTGGCCGAGGCGCGCGGCGCCTTTGCCGACCGCGCCTTCGTCTCACGCTACGCCCGGCTGCGGCTCGACGTCTACGATCTCGCCTCGGCGTTCGAGCGGTTCGCCAACGTCCTGCGGCGTGGCGGGGAACTGGGCGCCGATGTCTCCATGCTGAAGATTCTCGCCACTGAGCTCTACCAGCGCATCACCGAGGAGATGCTGACGATTGCCGGCGAGGAGGCGCGCTTCGCCGACGATCTGGAGGCCGGCAACGAGCAGATCGATGCCATGAACCTGTTCCTCGATTCGCGCGCGCCGGCCATCTTCGGCGGTGCCAACGAAATCCAGAAGAACATCCTCGCCAAGGCAGTGCTCGGCCTGCCGGGGTGACGGTCAGAACTCGATGTCGACCGGCTCGTCGAAAGGGTCGCCGCGGCGCAAGGATTTCGCGGCACGCTGGAGGATCGCGAGATAGCGGCTGTAGTTCTGGCGGATGCGTTCGGTGGCGCCGCCCAGCCCCAGCACGACGGGCTGCTTGTGGATGGTGAGCGGCAGCAGCACGCAGATCGTGGCGCCGCCCAGGAACGGCACGTTCTCGGTCGAGCAGTAGCCTTTGCCGCGGATCTGGCGGATGCGGCGGATCATGTCGGGAACTTTTACGCGATCGGCCGGTCGTTCGGTTGCGATGTTGGCCCGGCGGATGATGTTGTCGAGCTTGTCGTCGGGCAGCGTCGACATCAGCAGCCAGCCGACCGACGACTGGGTGAGCGGACGCAGCGTGCCCTCGTCGACATGGAAGCGCAGCGCGTGGACCGACTGGATGATCTGCACGTATTGCAGGTAGACGTCGTTCTTGGTGGCGACCGAGACGGTCTCCCCGGTCGCGGCGTGGACGTCGCGCATGGCATCGATGATGGCGCTGTTGCCGAACAGGGCGCGCGGGATCCAGTCGCCCAGCGACGTCACCTTGGGGGTCGGGAAATAGAGCCGCTGGTTGCGGTCGAAGTTGAGGTAGCCCAGGCCGGTCAAGGTCTTGAGCAGCACGGTGGCGCTCGAGGCGGGATAGCCCAGCGCCTCGGCGATATCGGACATCGCCCGGGGCTCGCGCACCTGGCGGGAGAATTCGAGGATCTCGACGGCGCGCGTCGCCGACTTCACCTGCAGGGAGTTCATCTCGGCGCTTCCTTCACCCGGCCTGTTTTTCATGCATGTGAAACTGCACGCCACATACGCGTTACGGCTGGTTGCCCAAAACAGCGCATGACATGGTGCGCGCGTCAAGTCGGCGGCCCATGCGAAGGCCGCGACAATGCCGATCCGGAGGAAGCTGATGAGGCTTGGGGTCTTCTACGAACACCAGCTGCCGCAGCCATGGGAAGAGGGTAGCGAGCAGAGGCTCTTCAACGACGCGCTCGATCAGATCGAGCTGGCCGACCGGCTGGGCTTCGACAATGTGTGGGAGGTCGAGCACCACTTCCTCGAGGAGTATTCCCATTCCTCCGCACCCGAGGTCTTCCTCGCCGCCGTCTCGCAGCGCACCAGGAATATCCGTCTGGGCCACGGCATCTGCCTCTCGCCACCCAACTACAACCACCCGGCACGGGTGGCCGAGCGGCTGGCGACCCTCGACCTGGTCTCGGGTGGCCGGGTCGAATGGGGCACCGGCGAATCGGGATCGCTGATCGAGATGCACGGCTTCGGCGTCGAGCCCGAGCAGAAGACGGCGATGTGGCGCGAGGGCGTCGAGCAGACCGCCAACATGATGACCATGCGGCCCTATCCCGGCTACCAGGGACGCTTCTTCTCCATGCCGGTGCGCAACATCGTGCCCAAGCCGGTGCAGAAGCCGCATCCGCCGATCTGGATGGCCTGCTCGCGCCGCGAGAGCATTTTACGCGCGGCGCGGCATGGCGTGGGCGCGCTTGTGTTCGGCTTCGTCGACGCCTCGCAGGCCAAGACCTGGCGCGACGAGTACTACCAGATCATCAAGTCCGAGGAGTGCGTGCCGATCGGCCATTCGGTCAACGCCAACTTCGCGACCTTGAACGGCATGATGGTGCACGACGACCACGAGGAGGCGATCCGGCGCGGCCTCGATGGTTTCCGCTTCTTCGGCTACTCGATCGCCCACTACGCGATCTACGGCGAGCACCGACCGGGTGTCACCGATCTCTGGAAGCGGTTCCAGGCCATCAAGAACGACATGAAGGAGACGCCCGGCTCGGGCAGCATCGGCACGCCCAAGAGCGTGCGCGAGCACCTGAAGAGCTACGCCGATGTCGGCGTCGACCAGATGATCTTCATCCAGCAGTCGGGCAAGAACCAGCACGACCATATCTGCGAGGCGATGGAGCTGTTCGCCCGCGAGGTCATGCCCGAGCTGAAGGAGCGCGAGGACGAGCGCGTCAAGAAGAAGGACGAGGAGCTCGCGCCCTTCATCGAGGCCGCCCTCAAGCGCAAGGCGCGCATGGCGCCGCTCGCCGAACAGGACGTACCCAGCATCGAATCGATCGGCATCGTGCTGGAGCGCCGCGCCGGCAAGGACTACGCCAAGGCGGGCGGCACCTACGCCGATCCCACCCGCGGCGGCGCCATTCCCATGGCCTCGCGCGAGACCTTCGCCAAGGCAGCCAAGGTCGGCTGACCTTCCATGGGCGGACGGCTTCAGGGGCGCGTGGCGCTCGTCACCGGAGGCGGGCGCGGCATCGGCCGGGCCATTGCCGAGGCTTTTGCCGGCGAGGGCGCCGCGGTGGGCGTGCTCGATCTCAAGCAGGAGATCGCGGACGAAGCGGTCCAGGCGATCGGCGCCGCCGGCGGCAAGGCCATGGCGCTCGTCGGCAATGTTGCGCGGCGGCAGGAAGTGTTCGCGGCCGTTGCCCGCCTGGGCGAGGCGCTCGGGCCGGTCACCGTGCTGGTCAACAACGCGATGTGGAATCGCTACGGGCCCATCGAGACCCAGACCGAGGAGATGATCGATCGCATGATCGATGTCGGCCTCAAGGGCACGGTCTGGGGTTGCCAGGCCGTGCTCGACGACATGACGCGCGCGGGCGGCGGCGCCATCGTCAACATCGCATCGCCCTCGGCCGTGCTCGCGATGAGCAACGGCATCATGTACAGCGCGGTCAAGGCGGCGGTCGCCGCCCTTACCCGATCGGCGGCGGCCGAGTTTGGCCCGCGCCGGATCCGCGTCAACGCCGTCGCACCGGGTCCGACACCGACGGAGGGGGCCAATCGCGTCGTCTCCGAGGAAGCCTGGGAACGGCGGCGGGCGCGTGTGCCGATCGGCCGCTTGGGCACGCCGCAGGATGTGGCGCACGCCGCGCTCTTCCTCGCCAGCGATGAGGCGAGCTTCATCACCGGCGACATGCTGTTCGTCGATGGAGGCATCACCTACGCCTTTTCCTGAGACGACAAGACGATAACGGAGGAAACAACAATGAGATCGACGAAGCTTGCCGCCTGCCTGGCGGTCCTCGCCCTGGCCAGCCCGGCGTGGGCTGGCGGCATCTCGGGTGACGTCGTGAAGATCGGCGTCATGAACGACCAATCGGGGCCCTATGCCGACAACTGCGGACCGGGTTCGGTCGCGGCGGCGCGGCTCGCCGTTCAGGATGCCGGAGGTACCGTGGCCGGCAAGAAGATCGAAATTGTCGTCGCGGATGACCAGAACAAGCCGGATGTCGGCGCCCTGGCCGCCAAGAAATGGATCGACGACGAAGGCGTCGATGCGATCGTTGGTTGCTCGACCTCGGCGATCGCGCTCGCTGTCTCCGACTTCATGAAGGAGCGCAAGAAGCCTTACCTGCTCGCGGGCACGGCCTCTTCGGCTTTCACCAACGAAAAATGCTCACCCATGACCACGCAGTGGGTGCAGGACACGTACGCGCTGCCCAGGGCGACGGTGAAGTCGCTGCTGGCACAGGGCCAGGACACATGGTTCTTCATCACCGTGGACTACGCCTTCGGCAAGGCCTGGCAGGCCGATACCACCAAGTTCATCGAGCAGGGCGGCGGCAAGGTGGTGGGCTCGGTGCTGCACCCGCTGAACACGTCCGACTTCTCCTCGTTTCTGCTGCGCGCCCAGTCGAGCAAGGCCAAGGTGATCGCCCTTGCCAACTCCGGTTCTGACTTCGCCAACGTCATGAAGCAGGCCCAGGAGTTCGGCATAGCGCAGGGCGGCCAGAAGCTCGCGCCGCTCGGCCTGTTCATCAATGCCACTCACGGTATCGGCCTGCAGGTCCTGCAGGGCGTGCGGCTGACCACGCCGTTCTACTGGGACCGCACCGAGGAGACCCGCGCCTTCGCCAAGCGCTACCAGGCGGCCTTCGGCGGACGCATGCCCAACGAGGCGCAGGCCAGCACCTACAGCGCCGTCCGGCACTACCTGAAAGCGGTCGCGGCAGCCGGCACAGACGAGGGCGAGGCGGTCATGGCGAAGATGCGGGCAATACCCGTCGAGGATTTCGAGATGAAGGGCGTGCCCATCCGCGCCGACGGCCAAGTCATGCGTCCGCTCTATGCGGCGCGGATCAAGGCGCCGGCCGAGTCCAAGTATCCATACGACTACTACGAGATCGTCTCGACGGTGGCCGCGCAGGATGCCTGGCGTCCGCCATCCGAAAGCGCCTGCCCGGCATTGAAGGCGCAGTGACATGACCACGCAGGAGAGGCGCCTTGCCGAGCTGCTCGACCGCGAGGCGATCCGTGATTGCCTCTATCGCTACTGCCGCGGCATCGATCGCGCCGACGAGGCCACCTTGCGCAGCGCCTACTGGTCGGACGCGCAGGACAACCACGGCATCTACAACGGGCCGGTCGAGGGCTTCTTCCAGTGGGCGCTTGCCGTGTTCAGGACCGGGCCGCGCAATGTCCACCAGATCAGCAACATCCTGATCGAGTTCAAGGGCGAGCGGACGGCTGTCGTCGAAAGCTATTTCAACGCCCTGCAGCGCGGACCCGATGGCAAGGGCAGGCAACGCCAGTTCCAGCTGGCCGGCCGCTACTGCGATCGCTTCGAAAAGCGCGGCGAGGAATGGCGCGTGATCAAGCGCGTCGTCGTCTTCGACTGGGTGGAGGAGCAGGCCGCGCCCGAGGCGTCCGAGGAGCTACGCTTCGGCCAGCGTCGCCCGATCGGCGGCGCCTTGCCCGACGATCCGATCTACGAGCTCTTAGCCGCGCACGGCTGAGGCATGCGGGCCTCAGCGCCGGTCGACGCGGACGCCTTCAAGCAGAGCCTGCGCTCTATCGCCACCTCGGTCGCCGTCGTGACGACGCGCGCCGGCTCGCTGCGCGCGGGCCTCACCGCCACGTCGGTCTGCTCGGTCTCGGCAGAGCCGCCCACCATGCTCGCCTGCATCAACCGCGAGGCTTCGGCCGAGGCGATCGTGGCCCGCAGCGACCGCTTTGCCATCAACTTCCTCACCGAGGCACAGCACGGCATCGCACGACTCTTCTCCCAGCCCAGGCTCGACGCCGATCGGCGCTTCGCCGAAGGCACCTGGATCACCCTGGCGACGGGCGCGCCGGTCCTGCAGGGCGCGGCGGCAATCTTCGACTGCGAAGTGCAGCAGCGCCTGCCGGCGGGCACGCACATTCTCTATATCGGCCGCGTCGTAGCGGTCGATGGCCTGCATGCCGACACGCTGCTTTACCGCAATGGGCTGTTTCGAAGGCTTGTTCAGGTCGGCTGAGATATTGCCCGGCTGCCCAGGAGCAAATGGGAGTCGTATCCGCCGCCACTCAGGAGAACCCAGCTTCTGTTGGGACTCGGCGCATAAAAAGCCAGGAACTGGCGGAGAGAGGACTTCAACCTCCCTCAGGCCTTGGGCAGGATGTTCATCTTCTGCCGCACCTCGTCGATCGGCATATCGATCCAGGCCCAGTAGTCCCACTTGTCCGACAGGTCGACGTTGACCTTCGAACCGCGCTCGATCGCGGCGAACATGCGCTCGGCCATCCCGGGGTTGGCGAGAATTCCCGCGGTCACGAAGTCGGTGGTCGTCGGCCGCATGTTGACGCCAGCACTGAAGATCAGCGCGACGAACAGCACGACATAGAACGACCGTTCGCGCTTGAAGCCCGAGATGAACGAGCCGACCTCCATCTCGCCGTCCGGCTCGGTGGTGTAGCCGCCCAGCAGATGGCTGAAGTCGTGGTAAAGGCCCGCCTCCGGGAAGCCGCCGCGCTCGCCCGGAAAGGTGAAGCCGTGCTGTTTGTAGAAGTCGAACAGGCCGCGGCCCAAGGTGCCCTCCGGAAGCTTGCCCCAGGCGTGATAACGCGCCGCGAGCGCGTGATCCTCCGTCATGCCGCGCATGCGCAGCACGCTTTTGGCGAAGCCGAGCGGCCCCTTCAGCGCCAGCTCGTTCCTCATGATGTCGCCGATGTGGCCGCGCCGCAGGAGGTCGAGCTTGAAGATCGTCATGTGGTTGTCGGCCAGCAGCCGGAGGTCGGCGAGGACAGGCTCCGTGATACCGAGCGCCTTGGCGAAGGCCTCGACCTTGGCCAGGGTCTCGCGCGAGGGCGGGCCGTCGGCCACCGAAGTCACCAGCATGCCGTTCACGAACTGCTGCCTGAGCTCGCCGTCGGGAAAGCCCGCCGCCAGCTCGGCGGGCGTGACCGTCGGCAGGGCGTCGATGTCGGCCTCGATGCCGAGGATCACCTTCTGCGCTGCTTTCATCAGTCCGCGCTGTGCCGGGCCGATGTCGCCCGAGGCGGTGGCGATGGTCTTCATGGCGCGCAGGCCGAGCAGGGCGGTCGCGGGATCGGGTCTCATCAGGCGCATCGGTCGTCTCCTGGGCGACTGTCCAGTTTAAGCCAACAGTTGTTGACATAGTGGCAGTGGCTGCAATTGTCAACAGACGTTGGCATTGGCGAAATCGCGTTCGTCGCCGTGGGCCGGGCACAGCTCGTGCGCCTGCTCGGCCGACGATTCAGCGTTACGTCGTCGGCAAGCTTTGGCGCCGATCAGTATCCGCGCGTGATGTCGATTTCCTGCAGCAGCCGTCCTCCGGCCTCGAGGCTACGGATGTTCGCTGCGACCTCGGTGACCAGCTGGGCCACGGTTGGCCGGCGGGCTACGTGCGGCATGATCGTAACCCTGGGATGAAGCCACAGCGGGCTTTCTGGCGGCAGCGGCTCAGGCCAGAGGGCGTCCAAGGCGGCGTAGGACAACTGTCCCGAATCGAGCGCGGCGATCAGATCCTTGTCCACCACGTGCTTGCCGCGCCCGACGTTCACCAGCATCGCTCCTCTCGGCATCATGGCAAACGTGCGTGCGCAGAAGATGCCCTCGGTGTCCGCCGTCAACGGCAACAGGCAGACGGCGATATCCGTCTGAGCGAGGAACGGCTGAAGCTGATCGCGGCCGTGGAAGAGCGGGACTTCTGCGGCCTGCCGCGGTGAGCGGACCCACGCGGAGACCTTGAAGCCCAGCGACTGCAAGACCAGCGCCGGCGCCTTGGCCATCATGCCGAAGCCCAGAAAGCCAACGCGCCTTTGCTCGGGGCGCATGATCGGCACCCTGCGCCATTCCCGCTTCGCCTGGGCCGCCTGGTAGGCCGGCATGTCGCGATGGAAGCGCAAGACATGCATGACGACGTATTCCGTCATCATCGGATCGCCGCCCGGTGGTTCCACCTTGCCGAGCGGGACCTTCGGCCGTTTCGGATGATCGACAAAGCTTTCCACCCCGGCCGAACGGCTGAACATGGCTCGGAGGTTGGGGAAGGCAGGAAGCTGGTCGAAATCCGGATGCATGAACGCGAGGTACTTGATGTCCTTCACCTCGCCGGCATCGGGCCAGATGCGAATGGGCAGATCGGGAATCTGCTCCCTGAACGTGTCGCGCCACGCCTGGGCGTTGCCGATGACCTTGTCCAGATTGACGATGAGTAGCGCCATGCAGCCTCCAGAGAGCGACGCCAAAGCGACACGTCACTCTCCAAGATGATAGCCGCTTATGAGCCCCGGCGCTTCGCCTGACGCTTGGGCGGCGTTTCGCGTACCAGCATCACCAGCTTGAAGTCGGGCCGATTGGCCAGCGCAAAGGCGATCTGCTGGTAGCTGAGGCGGCCCTCGCGTGGGTGATCGAAGATGCGTTCGCCGCCGGTGCGATCGACCACGGCATGCTCGGTCCAGCACTGGGCGAAGAAGGCGCTTCTGCCGCGCAGATCCTCGACCAGCGCCTGCAGCTCGGCATCCTCGAGATGGCGGCTGGAATCGGCGCGGAATTCGGCCAGCACGCGACGTGCGCGCGCCTGCCAGTCGGGGATGACCTTGCGAGCGACCGGGCTCAGGAAGACGTAGCGCAGCAGGTTGCGATCGCCGGTGCCGTCGAGCCAGCCGACGAACAGCGCCGCCGCCGGCCGGTTCCAGGCGCGGGCGTTCCACAGCGAGTCGAGCAGATAGGCGGGCCCGTCGATCGCCGCGATGGCGCGCGCGAGGGCAGGCGGCACGTCCATGCCTTCTTCGCCGGCTCGCGCCGACAGAGTGGGATCGCGCCGGTCGGCCAGCTCGAAGAGATAGGCACGCTCGGCCGGCGTGAGCTGCAGGGCGCGCGCCAGCGCCGACAGGGCGGGCGGGGAGGCGGCGATGTCGCGGCCCTGCTCCAGCCAGGTGTACCAGGTTGGGCTCATGCCGCAGGCCTGCGCCACCTCCTCGCGCCTGAGGCCCGGCGTGCGGCGGCGGCCGAAGGCGGGCAAGCCGAGGCTCGCCGGCGACAGGCGGGCGCGATGGGCGCGCAGGAAATCGCCCAGTTCGCGTCGTTTCTTCGGAGGCAGGACGGCCATGGCAGTATTTATACCAGGATAACTGCCCTCCTGTTACCAGTCTAATGGTCCGGCTACGTCTCGCTCTCTGCAAGTCGGAGGAAAGCCATGAGCGGGCCGCGCACGCTGTACGACAAGATCTGGGACAGCCACGTCGTCGAGGAACAAGAGGACGGCGCGGTGCTGCTCTACATCGACTGCCATCTCGTCCTCGAGGTGACGAGCCCGCAGGCCTTCGATGGGCTGCGCGCATCGGGCCGCAAGGTGCGCCGGCCGCTCGCCACCATCGCCGTTGCCGACCACAACGTGCCGACGACGGATCGCAGCGCCGGCATCGCCGATCCGCTGTCGCGCCATCAGGTCGAGACGCTGGAGCGCAACGTGCGCGAGTTCGGCATCCCGTATTTCTCCATGACCGATGTCCGCCAGGGCATCGTGCATGTCATCGGCCCGGAGCAGGGTTTTACCCAACCCGGCACGACGGTGGTGTGCGGCGACAGCCACACCGCGACGCACGGCGCCTTTGGCGCGCTCGCCTTCGGCATCGGCACCTCGGAAGTCGAGCATGTGCTCGCCACGCAGACCCTGATCGCCCGACGCTCGCGCAACATGCGCGTCACCGTCGACGGCGCCCTCTCGTTCGGTGTCACGGCCAAGGACCTGATCCTGGCGCTGATCGGCACCATCGGGACGGCGGGCGGCACCGGCCATGTCATCGAGTATGCCGGCTCGGCCATCCGCGGCCTCACCATGGAAGGCCGCATGACCGTGTCGAACATGTCGATCGAGGCCGGGGCGCGCGCCGGGCTGATCGCGCCGGACGACGTGACCTTCGACTATCTAAAAGGCCGGCCGCAGGCGCCGCCGTCCGACGCCTGGGACCAGGCCGTCGCCGGCTGGCGGACGCTGCCATCGGACCCGGGCGCTGCCTACGACTGCGAGGTGGCGCTGGACGCGGCCGGCGTCGCGCCGCAGGTCACCTGGGGCACCAGCCCGCAGGACGTTTTAGCCATCGGCGCCTCGGTGCCCGATCCGGCGGACGAGGCCGACGACAGCCGACGGGCCGCGATGGAACGCAGCCTCGCTTACATGGGCCTGAAACCCGGCATGAAGACGACCGACATCCGCATCGACAAGGCCTTCATCGGCTCGTGCACCAACAGTCGCATCGAAGACCTGCGAGCCGCCGCGGCCATCGTGCGCGGCCGCCGCAAGGCCGACCACGTCGAGGCGCTGATCGTTCCGGGCTCCGGCCTGATCAAGCGCCAGGCCGAACTGGAAGGACTCGACCGCATCTTCCGCGATGCCGGCTTCGAATGGCGCGAGGCCGGATGCTCGATGTGCCTGGCCATGAACGACGATCGCCTCAAGCCGGGTGAACGCTGCGCCTCGACCTCGAACCGCAACTTCGAGGGACGGCAGGGCTACGGCGGGCGGACGCACCTGATGAGTCCGGCGATGGCCGCGGCCGCTGCCATCACCGGCCGCCTGGCCGACGTGCGCGAGCTGATGAGATAGGAGGCGGATATGGAAAAGTTCACGCGCCTGACCGGTGTCGCGGCACCGCTGCCGATGGTCAATGTCGACACCGACATGGTCATTCCCAAGAATTACCTGAAGGTCACGGAGCGTACCGGGCTCGGCAAGCACCTGTTCGCCGAGATGCGCTTCAACGAGGACGGCAGCGAGCGACCCGACTTCGTGCTCAACCGGCCGGCCTGGCGGCAGGCTGAGATCCTGGTCGCCTTCGAGAACTTCGGCTGCGGTTCTAGCCGCGAGCACGCGCCGTGGGCGCTGCGCGATTTCGGCATCCGGTGCGTGATCGCCCCGTCCTTCGCCGACATCTTCTTCAACAACTGCTTCAAGAATGGCATCCTGCCGCTGGTGCTGCCCAAGGCGGTCTGCGTGGAACTGATCGACGATGCCGAGCGCGGCGCCAATGCGACGCTCACCATCGACCTCGAGGCGCAGGAGCTGACGCGACCCGACGGCGAGTGCATTGCCTTCGAGGTCGAACCCTCGCGCCGCAGCCGGCTGCTGGAGGGCCTCGACGAGATCGGCGCGACCGTCGCCAGGGCGCATAGGATCGATGCGTTCGAGGCGAAGGTCAGGCGCAACCAGCCATGGCGGGCGACGGCGCTCGACGGCTAGGATGCGCTCCCTCACGAGGGAGACGTCCAGGTCATGGTCAAGACGGTGCTGTACGCGGA
>JAKFVH010000017.1 GCA_021732285.1 Reyranella sp.
CCGTCGGCCGGCGACTGGGCCAGCGCATCCATGCCGACGTTGCCGCCCGAGCCGCCCTTGTTCTCGACGATCCATTGCTGGCCGCTCAATTCCTGCATCCTGGCGCAGAAGATGCGGGACAGCGTGTCGGTGGCGCCTCCGGCGGGGAAGGGGTTGATGTAGCGGATCGGCTTGTTGGGGTAGCTGCCACTCTGGGCGGATACGGCCGACACGATGGCAGGCGCCGCCAGCGCGCCGCCGAGCCCGGCGAGCACGGCCCGCCGCCCGACGCAACTCTTTGCACTCTTCACTTGGTTTCCTCCCTATAAGTTGCGCGAAGGTGCCAAACGGGGTTCGGGCCGTCGACGGCTTTCAGCGAAATCGACGAATTGCGCTCTTCCGTCGCTTGAAAAGCCGCAAAATCTTGTCACTTTGGCGCCGTATCGCGAAACGGCTGTGGGAGCCGGGTCGTGGCAGGTGTGAGGACGGCAATGCGGGGTTGCTTGGGTAGGGTCGCGCGGGCGGTTGCCTGCGTCGTCGCCATCGGTTGCGTTGGCGTCGGCGTGTCCGCGCCTGCCATTGGCCAACCAAAGCCGCAGGCCAAGCCGGGCGAACCGGCCAAGCCGAAACCCTTCGACGTGTGCAAGGGCCTCACCGGCGCGAACGCGCCGACCAAGGTCGCCGCCTGCACCGAAGCGATCAACGAGCACAAGCTCGCCCCTCAGGACCAGGCGCTCGCCTATCTCCATCGCGGACTGTCGGAGAGCGGGCCGGGCAGCGAGGTGCGATCGAGGGACGACTACAAGGCGGCGATCCGCATCTTCAACGAGCTGATCATCGGCTCTCCGATGAACCCCTACTACTACACCCAGCGCGGCGTGATCTATCAGACGATCGGCGAGGCCGACCGCGCCATCCTGGACTACAGCGACGCCATCCGTCTGGCGCCGCGCGAGACGTATCCGCTGATCAACCGCGGTGTGCTGCTCTATCTCCGCAAGGACAACAACGAGGGCGCCATCGCCGACCTGACGGCGGCGCTCAAGATCAAGCCGTGCGAAATCTCCGCTTGGGCCAACCGCGGCATCGTCTACAAGCGCAAGGGTGAGATCGACAAGGCCATCACCGACTTCAGCGACGGCATCAAGTGCCTGCCGCCCAAGATCGAGCCGATCCGCCTGAACCTGGTGCCCGACGCCATCACCAGCCAGCTCTCGACGCAGACGCAGGAGCAGAACAACCTCGCCCTGCAAGCGGCCTTCATCCATTTCCAGCGCGGGCTCGCCTACTACGACAAGCTGCAGTACGACAAGGCGATCGGCGACTTCAGCGAGGCCATCCGCCTCAATCCGGCCGACGCCTCGGGTTATGTCGGCCGCGGCGCCGCCTACCTGGCCAAGGACGAGCTGCACCGGGCGATCGCCGACTTCAGCGAAGCCATCCGGCTGTCGCCGGGCCAGGCCTTCGCCCATCTGCAGCGCGGCATCGCCTATCATCGCATCGGCGAGGCCGACAAGGCGCTCGAGGATTACAGCGAGGCGATCAAGCTCACGCCCAAGGATCCGACGCCCTACGTCAACCGCGGCATCGTCTACTACACCAAGAAGGGCCAGTACGAGGCGGCGATCAGCGACTTCAGCAAGGCGCTGGAGCTCAACCCGAAGGAGGTGAACGCGCTGATCAACCGCGGCATCACCCTCCGCCAGCGCAGCGAGACCGACAAGGCGCTCGCCGACTTCAGCGAGGCGATCCGCCAGGGCATGCAGACGTCGGACCTCCTGCGCCTGGTCAACCAGGCCGAGCGCGGCAAGGATCCCGAGCTCGCCAAGACGGCCGACCAGGTAGCGCACGCCTATTACCAGCACGGCATGGCGCTAATCGACAAGCAGGACTACGACGGCGCGCTCAACGACTTCAACATGGCCATGCGGATCAATCCCAAGGAGCCGCGGGCCTACCTGGGACGGGGCGCGGCCAACCTGAAGAAGGGCGACCAGAAGCAGGCGGTGGCCGACCTCGACGAGGCGATCAAGCTCGCACCGGGCCTGGCGTTCGCCTATTTCGAGCGCGGCACGGCCTATCACGCGGTCGACGACTTCCAGCATGCCATTGCCGACTACAGCGAGGCGATCAAGCTCGATCCCAAGGACCCGATCACCTTCATCAACCGCGGCATGGCGCTGACCTATGTCGACAAGCTCGACCCGGCGTTGGCCGATTTCGACGAGGCGCTGAAGCTCAGCCCCGACAACGTCAATGCCTTCATCCATCGCGCCTTCGCCTACGCCCTGAAGCGCGAGTTCGCGCGCGCCATGGCCGACATCGACGAGGCAGTCAAGCTCGCACCGACCAGCGCCACCGCCCACTTCTATCGCGCGCAGATCCTGGGCTTCCAGGGCGAGAGCGAGCGCGCCATCGCCGACTACACGCAGTCGGTCAAGCTCGATCCCAAGAACGCCCGCGTCTATGGCAACCAGGCCATGCTCTACAACGCGCTGGGCGACTACACCAAGGCGGTGGCCGTCCTCAACGAGGCGATCAAGCTCAGGCCGCGCGAGGCAAGCTTCTATCTCAACCGCGGCGTCGCCCATTTCGGCCTGCGCCAGTACGACAAGGCGATCGCCGACTACGACGAGGTGCTGAAGCTCGATTCGCGGATCAGCGCCGCCTACAACAACCGTTGCCTGTCGCGCGCCGTGCTGGGCCAGGACTATCCCAAGGCGATCGCCGACTGTACCGAGGCGCTGCAGCTGCAGCCCAACGATCCCTACGCCCACGACAATCTCGGCATCATCTTCCTGAAGCAGGGCGACTATGCGAAGGCGATCGCCGAGTTCAACGCCTCGCTCAAGCTCGACGCCCAGCGGTCGCGCGCGCTCTACGGGCGCGGCCTGGCGAAGACCAAGAGCGGCGACGCCGCGGGCGGCAATTCCGACATGGGCGCGGCCCGCACCCTGCAGCCGGCCATCGGCGACGAATTCACCAACTACGGCGTGCGCTGAGGGAGTGCGGCATGGCCAGGGGACCACTGCCGGGCGACGGCGTTGGCATCCAGGTGCCGGTCGGACGGATCGGCGCCGACAGGGTCCATTGGCAGACGATCTTCGATGCCCGCGACAAGGCCAGCATCTACCGCATCCACAACGGCTCGGCGCACAGCGCCACCGATCCCGGCAACGCCATGATCGTCGAGGTCGACGGCGCCAAGCGCACCATCAAGGTGAATGTCGGGACGTCGGTCGACGTGATGGGCAAGAGAATCCGCGTCAAGGCCGGGACGGGTGGCGAGACCTCGCGGGTCGAAGGCTGGTACGTCCTGGTGTCGTAGGACTCTTGCCGGAGCGCGGACCTCCAACGTCGCGGTAAACCGCGACGCATCCGCTCATATTCTTCCGGACCGCGCGCTTCCAGCGCGCTCATGATCATGAGGCGCGCTGGAAGCGCGCGGTCCGGAAGAGCATGAGTCAGGGACGGGACCGCTGCTGATCCCTTTGCATGGCCTCTCCTGCCGCCAGTAGTTCGGCCCGCCGGTGGGTCACGATGGCCTGGTTCTCCGACACGTACTCGCCCCAGGTGATCTCGCGGTTGATCAGCTGTGCGGTGTTGGCGTCGGCCCTGGCGTAGCTGTCGGCCAGGATCGCCACGATGGCGGGATGGACCTTGGCCGCGCTCTCCAGCGCCATCCTGCGGCAGGGCGCGAGATAGTCCTGTTGAAGCGACTGGAGCAGCGCTGCCTCCCGTGGGGCCGCCTTCGCGGGATTGCTCTTCATCGCCGCGGTCGGGCTGTCGGCGTGATCGCCCATCTTCTCCTTGAGCGCCTGGTGCTGCGGGCTGGCCAGGACCTTGCGCCAGCAGGCATCGATGGCTGGCGCATCCGTCGCCGCGATGCCGTGCACGCGCGCAGCTTCCGGCGGCGTCTTGCTGGCGCAGCCGCCAATGGCGAGGAGGGCGATGCCGAGGAAGATGGCCTTCATGTTTCTCTACCCGTTGCGGCGAGAGCGATCTCGTCGCCGTCATGAACGCCATGAAGCTCGATTCTCACCCGCAGCCCGTCACGCAGGGGCCTGCTCAGATCGCCCGGCCATGCTGCAAGAAGGCCGGCATTCTGCATACTCTGGATGCGGCTGCGCGATAAGCGCAACTCGCTCGCCACCAGACGGTCGACGCGCAATCCGGTCGTCTCCGGAACGACGCAGGCAATCTCCACCCGGGCGGCGGGCCGTGCATTCCCGGACACGACTTTCTTGCGCACCGTGACGCCATCGAAGTGCTCCACCTTGAGCTTGCGCCGCCATTCTTCGAACGCCAGCCGGCGGGAAAGTTCCGGGTCGCTGGCCTGCAGCGACGCGAGAAGATGCGGCTCTATCGTCGAGACGTGTCGACGCTCCAGGATCGGGCGGTTCCAGGTGTTGTCGCAGGACGTGCACTTGTAGATCAGCCACGCATCGACGCGCTTGCCGTTGGCATTCACCCGGATCTTGCCGCTGGTTCGAAACGGCATCGTGCTGCGACACCGGTTGCAATTCAGCCAGGGCTCGGGGGCGTTCGCAGGAATGATCGTCCACTGAACACATAAGACATCGGACATGCCGGCTTGCTCTTCCCGTTGGGAAGCTCATCGAGACGGCTGTGCGGACGAGAGGCCCGATGTTGGGCGCGGTGTGGCAGGGGAGGGTGTGGCGATCGCCGATCAGGATGCCGGCCGGAGCTCCTCCGGGCGCGGTTCAACCATGCCAAACCGGTCTCGAACCGCCACCATGACGAGCTTGCACGCTAAAGGATACGGCAGCGCGTTCGCGCTGCCGTGCTGGTCGGGGTGAAACTGCGAGACCGGCAATTACTTAGGCAAAGTGGATCGACCTATGGGCGTGCCGCGCCTGTCTAGCCTGCAGGGCGCGGTTTGAGAAGACCCTCAAGTCGCGGCTGGAACTTGAGCGGCGAGGCCTCGTCGACGGTGGTCTGGAAGACGGAGAGTTCTTCGGCCTCGAACATGGCGCTTGCGCGGACCTAGCGACGCCTCACCCCGTCAGGTCGCCCGACAACAACAGCGAAATCAGGCAGAGCCCGGCGAACAGCAGGGGCACCGTGACCCGCAAATTCCGCCGCATCTCCGGCAACAGGTACGGATAACGCCGGGCGATCGCGCTGTTCTTCATGTTGAGAACGACGTCGATGACGAGAACCGCGGGCAGATAAAAGTATCCCATCGAGATCATGGTCGCGATCGGCGAGTTCATCGAGATCGATCCGGGAAAGCTCGCCTCGAAGGTGAAGCTGAGCGCGGCCAGCGCCAGGAGGGTCGTGAACACCAGAGGCGCGCGCTGATTGCTCGAGATCACCGTGTCGGGCGCCCACAGGATGAAGAGCGACAGCGACATGATGGCGACGAACGGCACGAACATGCGCAGGATGTAGCGCGTCCACGATCTGTCGATCGTCACGAGGAAGGTCATGCGCGAGAAGGCGCGAGCGTTCCAGCCGTAGAAGCTGTCCTGCACGAAGGCCACGCCACCCGCCTGCCAGTTGGTGACGGAAAGCTCGCCTCTGATCGTCGAGAAGGAGCGGTCGAATTCGGTCGTCGTCAGGACGACCTCGTTGGCGGCGTGACGCGCCGTGCTGAAGCGCAGCGGGAAGCTCTGGGTGTCGAACGGAAACTTCGACATGTTGACGCTGACCCGGAAATCCGCGTCGAGGCGCCGGATCAGCACGACACGGCCGTCGGCGAAGATCGACAGGGCGACGGTCTGGGCGCGCGGCGATCCGATCATGTTGTCGATCGCAATGGCGGGCTGCCAGACGCTGGCGAGCTTGGCCTCGGCGGCGGGCCCGCTGAAGTCGAGGTGTTCGGCGCCTTCCTTCACGTGATCGAAGCGCAGGCCGGGATCGGTCCAGCGCTGCGTGAACTCGATCGAGGCGCCGAGTTCTCCTGACGTCTCGAGGACGCGCGTGACGTCGAGGACGCGCACCGTCAGGCGAACCTGGATTGGCAGCTCGACACCGCTCGGCAAGGGCTGCCAGCCGCTCGACTGCGCCATCGCAACGCCCATCTGCACGATCAGCCCGATCGCTGCGAGGGCGAGGGTGAAAATGCACCTCACCTTGATGATTCTTTGCCTGCGACCAGCACCGTCGCCGCCGTTGCGAGCCGGTCGGTGTCCGCCGCGCCACCGGAAGGAGCAGCGGATGCCGGCTCGCCTTTCGCCAGCCCTTCGAGCCAGTCGGCCAGGCCTGCGAGCGGGCGATCGACGAAGGCGCGCATGGCGACGGCGAGCACGCTGAAGCAGACCAGGCCGCAGCCGAGCGCAATGCTCAGCAGCTGCCAGATCTGTCGCTTGTACCTCGCCTGCAGGGCGCTGAAGTTCTGGACGGCGACGAAGCCGCCGATCATCCGGCCGCTGAAGTCGAGCATCGGAATGGCGACGACACCCCAGGTCACGCCGTCGATGACGGCCTCGGTGAAGACGTCCTCCCGGGCGAGCTGGAGCTGGGCGGCATCGAGAATGCGGGCAAACAAGGCGTTGTCGGTCGTCTCGCGGATGGTGAGATCGCCGTAGAGCTTTCGATCCCGCTGCGGGCCGCCGGTCATCGTCGCCGACAGCATGACCGCGACCTCGGCACCCGTCCTGGTCTTGACGGCGCCGATCAGCGGCGACAGCGCCAGTCCCACCTCGGCGGTGCCGACCAGTTTGTCGCCCTGCATCACCGGCGCCACGCCGCGCAGCGACAGGCCGAGCGAGCCGATCTCGAGGCCGTTCTGGCCGCGGCGATTGTGGTTGGCGGCAACGACCATGGGCCGGGTCTGGGACACGTCGTCGCCGAAGCGCGCCGGCTCGTGCAGCCGGACCAGGGCCTTCATGTCGGCGGTCTGGAACTGCAGCAGGTCGACGCCGCTCTGCTTGCTCAAGTAGTCGTAGACTGGCGCCATGCGTTCAATGAGCACGGCGCGATCGCCCTGGGCGACCGCGGTCACGTTGCCCGGCTGCAGCGCCATCATGTTGGCCATGGCGAGCGCCGTGGCCGAGTTGCGGTCGATGGTCGAGCGCAAGGTCAGGCTGACGGTCCGCAGGGCGACGGCCTGCTGCTGGCGCAGGCTGTCATGCAGGTCGGCCAGGGTAACGGCGGCAAGCGTTCCGAAGCTGGCGAGCAGGAGGAGGGAGGTTATCGCGACAACGCGGGTGCCAAATCTCATCAGTCCTCGAGCCATTCGGATAGGGAGTTACGCCCGCATTACGGCATTCGCCATCATGAAAGTGAAGGCGAACAAATTGCAGCCATCCTCCTTCGCTCTGGCGAACTTCGGAGGACGTGTCCTGCGTAGCGCGAAGCGCGAAGCAGGAGCATATCTCCATGTGGCCTTCATCGTTCCTCACGGCCCGCGCCGCTGGTCGGCCGCAAAGCGCCGCCACCCTTCGGTCCTGGAACGGTTGCGGCTTGCGGACGGAGGAGGGTGATCCATGACGCTCTTCAGGCGCAACAATGACATAGAAGTCAACAACAGTCCGGAGTTCGACAAGGAGTACAGGCCCGGAGAAACACCCCACTACCCGGGCATCTATCGATGCCGCGGATGCGGATGCGAAATCGTTGCCGAGGCCTCCAAACCGCTTCCGTTGGAGAACCATCCCAAGCACTCGCCGGCTCAAGAGACAATTCGATGGCGACTGGCCGTCGCGGCACAGAAGGAACCGCACCAGCGGTTCGCTGCATCGACAGCCCTCCTACGCCAAGGCTACGGAGGGCGTCCGCTTCGAGCCGCGCCTGCACCTCGACTGCGGCAGGGTTTATCCTGCGTAGCGCGCAGCGCGAAGCAGGATGGCTTGCCGACCGAAGCTGCGCGGGATCGACAGCCCTCCTTCGCTCTGACGAGCTTCGGAGGGCAACCTCGCTGCTGCGCAGCGTAGGTTGGCGGGCCGCGCCGAATGATGATGGGCAATACATCTACGCTATAGCACTATGATCCGACGGTGGGTCTGAGTTGTCCCGACAGGTGTAGACTCCGCTCCAGATACTCGAAGGCGCGCGAAAGTAATCTTGTGCGACGTATCCAAAATGGCTCTGTGGTGCCATATTCCCTACTAACAAGAGGTGGGTTAGCTGGCGCTTTTGCGAGATCGGAGGTTGCTAATGAAGCGGCGCAAGTTCGTCACACTTATTGGCGGGGCGGCGCTCGCTTGGCCGTTCGCCGTGCGAGCGCAGCAAACCATCGCGGGCGTCGGCTTCTTGGGCGCCGGTACTGCTGAAACGACCGCACCGCTTTTAGAGGCGTTAAAGCAAGGCTTGCGGGAAAATGGATTGGTCGAGGGCAAAGACTATGTGCTCGAACTACGCTGGGCGGAGGGGAACTACAAGCGTTTTCCCGCATTTGCTCATGAGCTGGTTGATCAAGGTGCTCGCGTGATAATTGTCACTACGATCGCAGCAGCTCGCGCGGCACAGCGCACCACCTCCATCATCCCGATAATCATGGCGAGTTTGAATGATCCGGTTGGGAACGGCCTGGTGGCAAATCTTGCTCGTCCAGGCGGCAACACAACCGGAATGGCCACATTGAATCAGGATGTAACGCCTAAGTTAGTCGAATTTCTGCATACGTTCCTTCCCAACGCGACCACCATTGCGGTTTTTTTCAATCCGGCGAATCCGTCGAACCTAACCTACTTGGATAGCGTGCGAGTTCGGGCGGCGCCTCTTGGCATCGCGGTCCACGATTTCGTGGCGAGCACACTGAACGAGATCAACGCCGCGTTTGGCGCGATGGCAGCGCGCCGACCCGATGCATTGCTGGTCGTGCCCGATGCCGCCATTTTGGATTTGGGAGCGCGCATCGCGGCCTTGGCGCTGCAGCATCGGATTCCAGTCGTTTCAGTCGACGCTGACCTCACCCGTGCCGGCGGTTTGATCAGTTATGGCCTTTCTCGACGTGAAACCTACCAGCGGTCGGCTTACTTTGTGAAGAAGGTTCTTGATGGAGTGAAGCCCGCCGATCTGCCCGTCGAACAACCAATGCGAATCCTGATGTCGGTGAATCTCAAAACTGCCAAAGCACTCGACATTGATATGCCGCTGGCGATCTTGTTGCGCGCCGACGAGGTGATCGAATAACTCGCACACTTCCCCATCCGCTACCGCGTAGCGGTTTAGTGCAACGAGACTTCTGCGACAAGGACAAAGGTCCCCAGTAGGTTCCTATTCAGAGATCCGTCGCGTAGTGTAATTGGCGGCATGAGTGTCCAGTCCAAAAACGGACACCATGCAGCTGACGCCAACGGCCTCCTTTGACTCCAACGCGCGTGTTCTGATGCTGAAATCACACCCCGTCGATGTCCATGTCGGAATGCGGATGCGCCAGCGACGCACTTTGCTCGGCATGAGTCAGACAAAGGTTGGCGACGCCGTCGGACTTACGTTCCAGCAGATCCAAAAGTACGAGCGCGGTTCCAACCGCGTTGGCTCTAGCCGCCTGTACGAATTTGCCAAGGTGTTGGACGTGCCGGTGTCCTACTTCTTCGACGAGATGCCATCGAATGCCCTTGCCGGCCGTCCAATGTCGGGCCGCGATCGCAAGGGCTTCGGCGAGGCCGGAACGCCGTTCGAGCAGCAGAAAGATCCATTCATCAAGCGCGAGACGCTGGAGTTGGTGCGCGCTTACTACAAGATCCGCGAGACCCGGGTCCGCAAGCGCATCTTCGAGATGGTCAAGGCCGTGGGCGCGGCCAGCCATGCCGAGGTCTTGGGCGGTCGCAAGAGGCGCTAGGCTCGCGCGCTTTCAGTCAATCATTTTGCAGCGAGAAGCGGCCCAGCGGTTGGCATCGGGACCGGGACTATGCCACCTTGGGGGACGGTGAAATCCAGCCTGTGGCAACCCAATTCCGGCCCGCGGTGACGTTCCTCGGCTATGACCCGACGCCAGAGCCCGGACCCTCGCGGAACCCTGGAAGCCAGGCGGCGGGCTCTGGGTGTTATCTTCGAACAGGCGGCCAAGCACCTTGGATGGATCGCGGGTTCGTTGACCAGGTACCTCACCGGTACCTGGCGGCTGCCGCCCAGTCGGCCGGCAGCCCTCGAAGGTCTCCCCGAAGGTGGAACCGACCCAATGTCGTCTGACGGCTCATCGTCGTGAGACGGGCAGCGCCATGGCCCTGCCGACCAGCTTCGTGCGTGCGTCGTTGAGCGATCGAAGACTCGCGCTAGTCTGACGAGGCCGTTTGGTGGCAACCCCGACCAGCAGTGCTTCAAGGAGACCGAGCGTGGCCGTATGCATGCTGAGCATGTCGACCCGTCCGCGGGCCACCGGAAGGACGAGATCGACCCGCTTGCTCAGAACGGTGGCAAGCGTGTCCGTCAGAAGAAGCGTCCCGACACGACGCCGGTCTGTCTCGTCCAATAGAACGGCGAGTTCGGGATAGACTCGCCCATAGGCCAGAACGACGACGAAGTCTCCTTTGCGAATCTTCTGCAGATCGTCGGCGAACAGCAGCCCCGTGCGCGTCAGGCTCGCCGTATCCAGACCAAACCGGGCGAGCTGTATCACAAAGTAGTTCGCCAGGGCGCTCGATGGTCCGATACCGAACACGAGAACGCGGCGCGCCTCGGCGATGCGCGTGACCGCGGTCCTGAACTGCGTAGGAGTGATGTCACGACGGAGACTCCGCAGTGCATTCGTATGGATCTCGATGGTCATGTTGAAGGCGGTCTGCAAATTGTCGCCGACTTCATCGAGCGTCTTTGCCAATCGGTCGGCTGGCGACAGGCTGAACCGCAATTCGTCGGCGAGCGAGCGGCGCAATTCTTCCAGACTGGCGAAGCCCAGGGACTTGGCCGTGCGCACCACCGTTGCGTCGCTGGTTCCGGCCTTGGTCGCCAGTGCGGCTGCCGAAGCTATGAGGACTTCCTCGCGATTTGCCTGAAAGAAGCGTGCCACACGCTGTTCTGCGGGACTCATTCCGGCCAGACGGGCAGCTACTCTCTCATCGAAAGCGACGGCAGACTTCATCGGGAAACTCCATTCTTGACGAATGTAGTGATTGCTACTAGTCGTTCAATGCTAGTTGTATTCACTACATTCCTTCCGGCCCCGGCCGAAAAGGGAGATCCAGCGTGGACCTATTCCCGTGGAGTGTCGCGGCGCCCGCCGTCGGCGCCGCATTCCTGGCGTCGCTCGTCGAAGTCGTCGAGGCCTTTACGATCGTGCTCGCGGTGGGGACGCTGCGGGGATGGCGGCCGGCCGCGCTGGGAACCTTGGCCGGCCTTGCGCTGCTTGCCCTGCTGATTGCCACATTGGGACCGCTGCTGGATCGTGTTCCCATCCACCTGCTTCAATTCGTCATCGGCGTACTCCTGCTGCTCTTCGGCTTGCGCTGGTTGCGCAAGGCAATCCTTCGAGCCGCCGGATTTATCCCGCTGCACGATGAGGACGCGATATTCGCCGAGGAACGGACTCACCTCGAGGAAGAGACGCGTCGGCATCGGACGGCGGCGGACTGGATCGCGGGGCTCGCCGCTTTCAAGGCGGTCGTCCTCGAAGGGATCGAAGTCGTCTTCGTCGTCGTTGCCGTGGGCGCCGGAGGGGGCATGATCGTTCCCGCGAGCATCGGCGCACTTGCCGCCTGCGCACTCGTCCTGCTGATTGGCATCTTCGTCCATCGGCCGTTGGCGCGGGTGCCGGAAAACACGCTCAAGTTCGCTGTCGGAATCATGCTGTCGTCGTTCGGAGTCTTCTGGGCCGGGGAAGGGTTGGGCGTCGCATGGCCTGGCCACGACGCCGCGATCGCGGCGATGGCGCTCGGCTTCCTGGGGTTTAGCCTGGCCATCGTGACCAGGTTGCGTCGTCGCAGAACGGAGATCGTATCGTGAATGTCCTTGTCCTCGTCATGCGCGAGCTGGTTGGACTGTTCGTCGATGACGGTAGTTTGGTGATCGCGATCGGCGGCGTCGTGGTCCTGGCCGTCATGTCCGCCGGGGTTGACGCACCTCCCTTCGTCACAGGGGGTGTTCTGTTCTTCGGCTGCCTGATCACCCTTCTCGAAAACATCTCGCGGACGGCCCGAAAGCATTGACGACAGGCAGTCTTGTTTCGGCCAACCAGGGTTGCCAGAATTTGGACGGATGGGGATGGAGTTCCCCGAAACCGCCCACAAGGGCTGATGACTCCTACCGCAACGAGCTCGCGGTAGGGGGCGTCCAGATCGACCCCGCCACAACGGCGGGTTTTTCATGCCCGCCTCCAAAAGAGGAGAGCACATGTCCTTCACCACCTGTCTGGTTATCGCGATCGGCAGCCGATGAATTGGTAAAGGTCGAACATTGTTATCTCCTTGTCGGTCGCCTTGTCGGTCGATGGCCTCAGCAACCGACACTGAATACCGGGCAACCTGCGCTCTCAGACCCGGGCGGCCCGCGTCCAGACGCACACGGCGCCGCTGCGACCGCGCAGCACCTGCTCGCCCTGGTTCGTCAAAGCGCCGAGCAAGGTCGCGGCGTCCGCCGGTTGTGCGGCCTCGATATTGGAGATCAGTGCATCGGCCACCACCAGCGGCGTCCCCAGATCGCGGGTCAGCGCCTGCAGCCGGCTCGCTGTGTTGACTGTGTCCCCGATCACGGTGAAGGACAGGCCCTGGTCGCTGCCGACGTCGCCCATGACCGCTGGTCCGTAGTTGAGGCCGATCCCGATCGATAGCGCCGGCTTGCCTCGCCCGGTGCGCTCGGCATTCCAGTCGTCGAGCGCCGCCAGCATACCGTTGGCGCAGCGCAGCGCGTTGGCGGCGTCGCCGACCTCCGCCTTCAAGAGGCCGAACACGGCGAAGATCTCGTCACCGATATACTTCTCGACTGTGCCGCCACAGGCAAAAATATGCGCCGCCATCCGTTCATGGAAGTCGCGCAGCAGGGTTACCACCTGCTCTGGCGGCATGGTCTCGGCCATGCTGGTGAAGCCCACGATATCGACGAACAGCACGGCGACGGTCTCGCGCCGCACCGGGCCCAACGGCTCGTCGCGGTCGGCCAACATCTCGACTAGGTTGGGCGAGAAGTAGCGCGCGAGATTGGCGCGGGCGCGCTCGGCAGCGGCGCGCTGGCGATCGAGGCCGCGCACATGGGCGATGCTTTCCAGCGTCTTGTCGATCGTGACCTCGAGGTCGGCAAGGTCGACCGGCTTGGTTACGAAATCGAAGGCGCCACGGTTCATCGCGGTGCGGATGTTGGCCATGTCGCCGTACGCCGAGACGATCACCGCGCGCACCCCTGACCGACGCGCACGCAATTCGGCGAGCAAGGTCAACCCGTCCATGACCGGCATGTTGATATCGAGCAGAAGGAGCTCAATATCCGGCTCCTCCGCCAGCACCGTCAGCGCCTCCTCCCCGTGGCGGGCGAAACGGAAATCCAGGTCCTGGGCACGAATGCGCTGGCGAAAGCGCTGGCGGATCATCGCCTCGAAATCCGCCTCGTCGTCGACGGCCAGGATCTTGGCGGGCCCGGTCACGCCTGCTCCCGCTGTTGCGGCGGGGGCAGCTGCTGGAGATGCTGTTTCAACAGTTCGAAATCGACCGGCTTGGTGACAAACTCGGCGGCGCCGTATTCGCTGGCCTTGCGGCGGCGTTCGTCGTCGCCGTAGGCCGTCACCATGATCACCGGCAGATCGGCGTGGCGTAGCTTGATCTCGCGCAACAGCCCCAGTCCATCCATGCCGGGCATGTTGATGTCGGACAGCAGGACGATCAACTCCGGACGCACGCCGTCGGTGAGCTTGCCCAGCGCTTCCTCTCCAGACCTCGCGAAGTGGATCACGTACTTGCCCTCGCGCACCTCGCGGCGAAAGCGCTGCCGGAACAGATCGGCCACGTCCGGTTCATCGTCGACGATCAAGATGCTGACGCTCATCCAGTTCTCTCCGCTGGGGCAACGCGCCGGCTGCGCGGCAGGCGTACCGTGAATTCGGTGAAGGAGCCGACCTCGCTTTCAACCTCGACTGTCCCGCCATGCTGCTGCGTGACGATGTCGTAGCTGATCGAGAGCCCGAGTCCCGTGCCCTCGCCTGTCGGCTTGGTGGTGAAGAAGGGCTGGAAGAGTTTGGCGCGTACCTCGTCGGGAATGCCAGTGCCGTTGTCGCGCACCTTGATCTCGACCATCTCGCCGAGGTCACGCGTCGAGACGCGGAGCAGCGGCTTGAAGCCGATATCGGTGCCTACCAGGCGGCGCTTGTTGGCCGCATAGAAGCCGTTGCCGAACAGGTTCAGGAACACGCGCGTGACGTCCTGCGGCACGACCTCGATCGGTTTGCTGGTGGGCGTCAGGTCGCGCTCCAGGGTGATGTTGAAGTTTTTGTCATGAGCGCGCGCACCGTGATAGGCAAGGTTCAGCGCTTCTTCGACCAGCGCATTGATGTCGGCCGCCTGCCAGTCGCCGGTGCCGCCGCGCGAATGCGACAGCATGCTCTTGACGATGCCGTCGGCGCGCCGACCATGCTCGGCGATCTTCGCGAGGTTGCCGGTGATCAGCGCCATCGTCTCGTCGATCTCGGCGCGTTTGTCCTCGTCGAGTTGAGCGAACGCCGGCGCCGCCACCTCCTTGATCTCGGCCAGCAACTCGACTGAGAGACTCGCGAAATTGTTGACGAAGTTCAGCGGGTTCTTGATCTCGTGCGCGATGCCGGCGGTGAGCTGGCCGAGCGAGGCCATCTTCTCGGACTGCACCAGGTTGGCCTGGGCAGCCTTCAGGCGCTCCAGCGAGTCGCGCAGTTCGGTGAACAGCCGCACGTTCTCGATGGCGATCACCGCCTGCGCAGCGAAGGTTTCGAGCAGCTCGATCTGCCGCAGAGTGAACGCTCCCGGCTCGGGCTTGCGCAGCGCCACCGAGCCAATGGCGATGCCCTTGTGCAGCAGGGGTGCGGCGACGGCGGCGCGGAAACCGTGGGCAGCGGCGAATCGGTGGCCCGCAGCGAACTCGACCGTATCGAGCGACGCGATGTCGGGCAGGTGGCAGGTTCGGCCGTCCAGGATGGCGCGGCCCGGGGCCGTTTCCCGGTTGAGCGGAAGGCTCGAACCTAGGCCGTGATCAAGGGGGCCCTCGTGCGCCGCGAAGATTGCGCCATCGCCCTCGCGCAGGGTGATGACGGCGTCGATCGCACCGCAGAATCGCACGGCCGCCTTGACAACCGCGTTGAGCACCGGCTGGACGTCGGTTGGCGACTGCGAGATTGCGCGCAAGATTTCGGAAGTCGCAGTCTGCTGCTCCAGCGATTCCTCGAGTTCGCCGGTGCGCCGTGTCAGTTCGTCGAACAGCCGCGCGTTCTGGATCGCGATCACGGCCTGGTCGGCGAAGGTTTGCAGCAGGTGGACGTCGTCGGGGGCGAAAGCGCCCGCCTCCTTTCGCGTTACGCTTACGAGACCGATCGGCCCACCTTTGGTCATCAATGGCACAAACACCATCGCGCGATAGCCGCGTAAACGAGCGAGAGCCTGGATGCGGGTCGGCCCATCCTCGGTATCGGGGATTTGTGCGATTTGCCCCCTGCTTAGCTGGACGAATGCGTCGAGCTCGACGATGGGCATTGGGGACAAGGCCTTCAACGCTTCATCTCCTTCGGGACTCGTGGCGGTGAAGGCCGCTAGATAGGCCTTGTCACCCTCGAAGCGCCACACGGCGGTCGACAGGCCTCCGAGCAATCGATTCGAGCTCTCCGCGATGGAGTCGAACGCAGGACGCGTGTCGGAGGGCGAACTGGCGATAACCTTCAGGATGTCGGCCGTGGCCGTCTGCCGCTCCAGCGCCGCTTCAGCGGCGTCGCGCGCGGCCTGCAGCTCCGTCTCGCGCCGTTTGGCGTCAGAAATATCAGTGTAGATCGCCACCAGTCCGCCGTCGTGTGTGCGGCGTTCGGTAACGTAGAGCCAAGTGCCGTCCCGCATGCGGAGTTCGAATGCGCCGTCGGCGCGCCGCTTGGCCAGCCGGGCCTGTATGTAGGCTTCCAGGTCCGGCCCTGCGTCGGGATACATGCCCTTCTCGCAGGCCTTGCGGACGTAATCCTCGAACTTCATGCCTGGAACCAGCATGGCCGCGACTTCCGGATCGGCGGAAACGGCGAAGAAACGGTGATAGGTGCCGTTGCACATCACCAGCCGGTCTTCGGCGTCAAACAGGGCAAAGCCCTGTGAGATGGATTCGAGAGATTCCGACAGGCGTATCCGCGCCTTGTCGAGTTCGGCAGCCAGAGTCTTCTCGGCGGTGATGTCGCCGGTGGAGCCAACCAGGCGAATGGCGCGGCCGCGAGCGTCTCGTACGGCAGTGCCGTGCTGGCGCGCCCAATGCAACGTGCCGTCGGAATGGAAGTAGCGGATCTCGCAGACGAAGCGCGGCGCCTCACCTCGGAGATGCGCCGCCATGGCCTTGCGATAAAGGGGCAGGTCCTCCGGGTGAATGCGATCGATCCAGTCCTCCGGTGTCGACATCTCGGCAGCGGTGAAGCCCAGGGCCCGGTGCACGCTCGGCGAATAGAAGACTTGATTTCGATCGAGATCGAAGTCGTAGAGGCCTTCGTTGATCGCGCTCATCGCCAGGGCATAACGCTCCTCGCTCGCCTGGAGGGCCTGTTCGGCCTCTTTGCGGCTCGTGATGTCGTCGATCGCCCCGACCAGCCGGACCGCGCGTCCCGCGTCGTTGCGGATCGCCTTGGCGCGATCCTCGACCCAGCGGTAGGCGCCGGTCTTGTCGCGGATACGATAGGCCGCCGACAGCACCGGCGTCTTGCCCGAGAAGTGTTGGCGCATTGCGGCACTGTAAGCCGGCATATCGTCGGGATGAACGCGCGCTGCCCAATCGGATGCAGTCAGCTCATTGCGGGCAAAATTGAAAAGCTGGTTCAGGCGATCGGACACTCCGAGGGTATTCGATGCGATGTTCCAGTCGTAGATCCCTTCGCTGACCGCCTCGGAGACGAGTTCGTGCCGCTCTCCCTCCTCGCGCAACGCCGCCGCGGTCCGGCGCAACTCCGTGACGTCCCGGTAGGTCGTCGCCAGACCGCCATCCGCCAGCGGCCGGTAGCGTGCCTCCAGAATGCGGCCGTCACCCAATTCCTGGTCGACCTCGATGGGAAACCCGGCACTGATCTGGCCGATGCGTTCCGCCACCTGATGGCTGGTGTCGCCCGGACCGTAGTCGCCGCGCAAGGCATTGAAGCGAAATAGCTCGGCCAGGGTCGTCCCCGGCTGGCACAGTTTGGGAGGATAACCGCGGATCGGCGCGTAGCAGGCGTTGCAAAAATGCAGGCGAAGCTGACTATCGAAGACGGCGAAGCCTGCATCGATTTCATCGATCGCCGCAAGCAACCTCAAGTCAATGGTTGCCAAGACTTGTGCTCCTCCCCGAAACCGTACTGGGACTTCTTAGCCTCTATCTATTTGGTCCCAGTCCGCAATCAGAATGCCATGTTAGCCCAACTTTCTCAACCGGGCGAGTTGGGAGGGGAAAAGTCCTTTGGGATCAAAGGGCGGGTTTGAAAGGTCTCCACTACAGAGCGAGAGCCGGCGCGGGGCTGAGTTTGTGAGGCGCAGTG
>JAKFVH010000061.1 GCA_021732285.1 Reyranella sp.
CTACGGGGGCACCTCCCCCGTAAGACGGGGGAGGCAGGCATTCGAGGCGCTGGCAATGGCGATTACTGACCGCCCATCGCCCACCGTCGAGCAGCGCCGCTGGTCCCTGTGGCGCGCCATGGTGTGGCCGCGCCGCGAGGCGGCACCGCGGCGCACCGCGCGCGTGCCGTGGATACCGATCGTCATCATTTCGGTGATCGTCATCATGGCGGTCTTCGCGCCCCTGCTGGCGCCGCATTCGCCGATCGACCAGACCTTGCGCGACAAGTTGCTGCCGCCGGCCTGGATGCTGGGCGGCAAGGATAAGTACTTTTTGGGCACCGACGCCTTCGGCCGCGACATCCTGAGCCGCCTGATCTACGGCGCGCGGGTCAGCCTGCTCGTGGCGCTGCTGGCGCTGACCGCGGGCGGCGGCGTGGGCCTCGCGATCGGCATCGTCGCCGGCTATGTCGGCGGCGCGGTCGACAGCATCCTGATGCGCCTGGTCGACGCCGCCTTCACCTTCCCGGCCATCCTGTTTGCCCTGCTGCTCGCCGTCACCCTGGGCCAGGGACTGGGCACCCTGGTGATCGCCATAAGCCTGCTCCTGTGGGCGAGCTTCGCGCGCGTCATCCGCGGTGAGGTGCTGGCTTTGCGCCAGCGCGATTTCGTGGCGCTGGCCAAGGTCCGCGGCTGCTCGTCGCTGCGCATCATGCTGACCCACATCCTGCCCAACGTGCTCAACACCTTCATGGTGCTGGTCACGCTCAACATCGGCGTCGTCATCATCGCCGAGGCGACCTTGAGCTTCCTCGGCGCCGGCATCCCGCCGCCGACCCCGACCTGGGGCCTGATGATCTCCGAGGGCCGCGGCCGCATCGCCGAAGCCTGGTGGGTGGCGCTGATCCCCGGCGTCGCCATCACGCTGCTGGTGCTGTCGGTCAACCTGTTCGGCGACTGGCTGCGCGACCGCCTCGATCCCCGGCTGCGCCAGCTATGAGCGACACCGTCCTCGAAGTCCGCGACCTGCACACCCACTTCTTCCTGCGCCGCGGCGTGGTGAAGGCGGTCGACGGCGTGAGCTTTTCGTTGAAGCGCGGCGAGGTGCTGGGACTGGTGGGCGAATCGGGCTGCGGCAAGAGCCTGACGGCGCTGTCGCTGATGCGCCTGCTGCCCAAGGGCGGCGCCCGCACCATCAAGGGCGAGGTGCTGCTGGGCGGCGAGAACATTTTGCAGCGCACGCCGTCCGAGATGCGCGAGATCCGCGGCCGGCGCATCTCCATGGTGCTGCAGGACCCGCAGACCTCGCTCAATCCCGTGTTCTCCGTCGGCGACCAGCTGCGCGAGGCGCTCGAGCGCCGGCGCAAAGGCGCGTCGCTCTCGGAAATCATGAAGGAGGCGGTGGCGGCGCTGCGTCGCGTGGAAATCGCCGCGCCCGAGCAGCGCATCGGCCAGTATCCACACCAGATGAGCGGCGGCATGAAGCAGCGCGTGGTCGGCGCCATCGCCATCAGCGGCGAGCCCGAGGTGCTCATAGCCGATGAGCCGACCACGGCGCTCGACGTCACCATCCAGCTGCAGTACCTGAAGCTCCTGAAGCGCCTGCAGGCCGAGAACGGTATGGCGATCCTGTTCATCACCCACGATTTCGGCGTGGTCGGCCGCATGTGCGATCGCGTGGCGGTGATGTATGCCGGCCGCATCGTCGAATGCGGACCGGTGAAGCAGATCTTCGAGGCGCCGCAGCATCCCTACACCCGCGCCCTGATCGCCTCGGTGCCCAAGATGACCGGCCCGGCGGGCAGGCTCACCACCATCGAAGGCCAGCCACCGTCGCTGATGGATCTGCCGGTCGGTTGCCGCTTCGCCTCGCGCTGCGCCCTCGTCGAGCAGCGCTGCCTCGACGCCTATCCCTGCAGCGTTCGGGTGGGCGAGGAGCACACGGCCGACTGCTGGAAGGTCTCGCCGTCATGAGCGGACCGCTGCTGCGCGTCGAGGGCGTCAAGAAGCACTTCGCCTTCACCAAGGGCATCCTGTTCTCGCGCACGCTCGGCCACATCAAGGCGGTCGACGACGTCTCCTTCGACATCAAGGCGGGCGAGACCTTGGGGCTGGTGGGCGAATCGGGCTGCGGCAAGACCACGACCTCGCGCATGATCCTGAACCTCGAGGAGCCGACCGAAGGCCGCATCCTGCTCGAGGACCAGCCGATCCAGGGCCTGCAAGGCGAGGCCCTGCGTGCCTATCGCGCCAAGGTGCAGGCGGTGTTCCAGGATCCCTGGTCGTCGCTCAATCCGCGCATGAAGGTGGGGCGCACCATCGCCGAATCGCTGATCGTCAACGCCTCAAGAGACCGCAAGAGCGGCGACCAGGCGAAGATCGCCGCGCGCGTGCGCGAGCTGCTGCTGCAGGTCGGCCTCAGGCCCGAACAGGCCGAGCAGTATCCGCACGAATTCAGCGGCGGGCAGCGCCAGCGCGTCGCGCTGGCCGCGGCACTCGCCTCGCGGCCCAAGCTGATCGTGCTCGACGAGCCGGTGTCGGCGCTCGACGTGTCGATCCGCGCCCAGATGATGAACCTGTTGAAGGACATCCAGGCGCAGGACAACGTCGCCTACCTGCTGGTGGCGCACGACCTCGCCACGGTGCGCCACATGGCTAACCACACGGTGGTGATGTATCTCGGCAAGATCGTCGAGAAGGCGCCGACCGAGCAGCTGTTTGCCGATGTGCGCCATCCCTACACCAAGGCGCTGTTCTCCGCCGTGCTGGTCGCCTGGCCGGGCCGCAGCGAGGAAGAGATCGAGCTGCGCGGCGAGGTGCCGTCGCCGCTCAATCCGCCAAGCGGCTGCCGGTTTCACACGCGCTGCCCCTATGTCATGCAGCGCTGCTCGCAGCAGGAACCGCTTTTGCGCGAGGTCTCGCCAGGGCACGCCGTGGCGTGCCATTTATTCGACAATGCCTGATCGGGAGTAGTGTGATGTCGGAAAAGTGGGGCCCGCTGCAGGGCGTAAAGGTCGTTTCCTGCTCGACGGCGCAGGCGGGCACCGTGCCTTACATGCTGATGGCCGACCTCGGCGCCGACGTGATCAAGGTCGAGACGCCCGACGGCGGCGACGGCTCGCGCAGCATGACCGTGCTGCCCGGCATGCCGAGCACCTTCTTCGAGACCAACAATCGCGGCGTGAAGAGCGTGACGCTCAACCTGAAGTCACCCGAGGGCCGCGCCATCCTGCACAAGCTGGTCGCCAAGGCCGACATCTTCGGCCAGAACTTCCGGCCGAGCGCCGCCGACAGGAATGGCTTCGGCTGGGAAGAGCTGCGCAAGATCAATCCCAAGCTCGTGTACGTCTCGATCTCGGGTTACGGCACGCGTGGGCCCAACGGCCATCTGCCCGGCACCGATTCGATGGCGCAGGCGCTGGGCGGCATCGCCGAGGCCTATTCCATGCCGGGCCAGAAGATGCGCACCGGCATCGCCTCGGTGGCCGACGAATCGACCGCCATGCTGGCTTTCGGCGGTGCGCTGGCCGCGCTCACCCACGCGCGCACCACCGGCGTCGGCCAGAAGATCGAGCTGTCGCTGCTGGGCTCGCTGGTCCGCCTGATGGGCTGGACCTTCACCACGACGATGTGGCGCGACAAGAATCCGGTGACCGGTCAGGCGCGCATCACCGGCACGCCCGAGCGGGCGGGCATCAGCGCCTCCTTCAACGACCGCGATGGCAAGCCGCTTGTCTTCCAGCTCACCGGCCCCGAGAACTGGAAGGACGCCATGACGGGGCTGGGCTTCCTCGACCGCATCAAGGCGGCGGGCTTCGAGAACCTCGGCGTCATCATCGACAACGACGCCAAGCGCGAGGAGCTTTTGGCGCTGCTCGACGACCTGTTCGCCACCGGCACGCGCGACGACTGGGTGGCCAGGCTGCGCAAGGCCGACATCGTCTCGGCGCCGATCAATACGCTCCTGGAAGCGTCGAACGATCCCGACGTGATCGCCAACGGCTACGTCACCCACGTCGACTATCCCAAGTACGGCAAGAAGCTCAAGGTGCACGGCACGCCCTGGCAGTTCTCCGAGACGCCGGCCAAGCCCGGCATCGCGCCGGAGCTCGGCCAGCACAATGAGGCGGTGCTGTGCGAGCTGGGCTATAGCGCGGCGGAGATCAAGGATCTGAAGGCGCGGAAGGTCATATAGAGCTCAGACCTCCTCCCCCGTTTTACGGGGGAGGGCAGGGAGGGGGAAGGCAACAAAGACGCTGCCTGTAATTTCAGATCTGAAACTTGCGAGATCCCGACGGTGGCTCGCCCCCTCCTGTATCCTCCCCCGCAAGACGGGGGAGGAATTGAGGGCAGTCAGCGCCGCGGCAGGGCCTGCATGTGGCTGATGACGTCGGTGATGCCGGCCACCCTGGCGGCCGTCATCTGGCAGGCCTTGTCCTCTTCGACATTGCCGACCTGTCCCCAGAGATGGGCGATGCCGTGGCGCACCACCACGTCGAACGAGCCGCCGAGCGAGATGCCGAGCTTCTGGATCGCCGCCGCCACCTGCATGCGCAGCGATTCGTCATCGCGCAGCTGAGGGGCCGGCGTGGGCGTCGCTGCTGTCGTTGCCGGCTTAGCGTGCGACAGCATGGCCTTTACCAGGTCGATGCGGCTCACGATGCCGACCACGTCCGTCCCGCGGACGATGGGGATGCGCTTGGTCTGATGCTCCAGCATCAATGTCGCCACGTCTTCCAGCGAGGTCTCCTCGGTGGCAGTGACGACGTCACGCGTCATGATATCGGCGACGGTGAGCGACAGGACCTCCTGGCTGTCGGGATCGCCGAGATGGGCATGAAGCTGCGTCGGATCGTTGGAGTCGCCGACGACGCGGCGGATCAGGTCGACTTCGCTCACGATGCCGGTCATGGCGTTGCGCTGATCGACGACGGGAAGGGCGCTCACCTGGGCGTTGATCAGCAGTCGCGCGGCATCGCGCACGCTCGCGCCGGCACTGATCGTCGTGACCGGGCTCGACATCACGTCCTTGGCGTACATGCTCAGGCCCTCGCGGCCTTCTGCTCCTCGAGCCGGTCGGTGGCCGGCGGCGGCGTGCGCGACAGCTCGGCGATCTCGGCGCGCAGCGACGGCGTCATGTCGATCTTTATGGCCGCCAGCGAATCTTTCAGCTGATCGGTGTTGCGCGCGCCGATGATGGGCGCCGTCACCGCGGGATGCGCGCCGACCCAGGCGATCGCCGTGCTGACCGGATGCAGGCCGCGCTCCTTGCAGAAGGCGACATATTCCTCGGCGACCTCGAACATCCAGGCGTCGCTGTAGCGCGCCTCGTACATCTTGTTGGTCTTGAGCCTTCCCCCCTGGTCCTTTGGCGCCTGGCCGAGATACTTGCCCGACAGGAGGCCTGCGGCGGCGGGGCTGTAGGGGATGACGCCGATGCCGTTGGCCTCGGCCATCGGCAGGATCTCGACCTCGGCCTGGCGCTTCACCAGGCTGTACATCGGCTGGATGACCTGCAGGCGCGCCCAGTTGCTGCGCTCCTGGATGTCGAGCCCGCGCTGGGTCTGCCAGGCCGACCAGTTGCTGACGGCGGGATAGATCACCTTGCCGGCGCGCACCACGTCCTCGAGCGCCCGCATCGATTCCTCGATCGGCGTGAGGGCGTCGTAGCGGTGCAGGAACAGGATATCCAGGCGATCGGTGCCGAGCCGCTTCAGGCTCGCGTCGACGGCGCGCACGACATGGCGGCGCGACGTGCCGCGCGCGTTCACGTCGGGTCCCTGCTGGCTGTTGCATTTGGTGGCGATCACCAGCTCGTCGCGATGGCCCTTGATCAGGCGGCCTAGAATCTCCTCGGACTTGCCCTTGCTGTACTCGTCGGCCGTGTCGAGGAAATTGATGCCGGCGTCGCGTACGTCCTTGTACATCGAGGCCGAGGTTGCTTCGTCGGCATCGCCGCCGAAGGACATGGTGCCGAAGCAGAGTTCGGAGACGGTGACGCCGGTGCGGCCGAGAAGCTTGGTTTTCATGGATCAAATCTAGCAAATGTTGCGCACAGCGGAAGCCAATCGCGTTCCCGTAACGCATGTTTGTCGCGATAATGTCGCCAAGCAGGCAAAGAAGCTTGCAGTCAGGAACGACATGGACGGGCCTTCGCCCGGCGGCGGGGCGACACGGCCCGCCAGTGTTGAGAGCAAGGCCTCGTGGCGGACCGCCTGGTTGATCCTGGCGATCCTGTCGGTGTCGTTCGGCTCGTCCTTGCTCATCGTCGTCGGCATGAAGCCGATCCAGGAAGCGCTCGGCACCGACCGTTCGGTGGTGGCGCTGGCCGGCGCCTTCCTGTGGGTCGGCACGGGCGCCGGCGGCATCTTCATGGGCTGGCTGTCCGACCGCATCGGCGTGCGCGCCACGGTGGCGATCGGCGTCGGCATGATCGCGGCCGGACTGTTGCTGTCGTCGCTGGGCTGGATCTGGTCGCTGTTCGTCGGCCACGCGCTGATGGGCCTTTTAGGCAACGGCGGCGTCTATCCGCCGCTCCTCGTCTATGTCAGCCGCTGGTTCGACCGCCGCCGCGGCACGGCGATCGCGCTGATCTCCTCGGGCCAGTACGTCGCGGGCGTCGTCTGGCCGGCGCTGTTCGAACGCATCATCGCAAGCCTGGGCTGGCAGACGTTGATGGCCGGTTTCGGCGTGCTGGTGCTGGTCGTGCTCCTGCCCGCGACCCTGCTGCTGAAACCCGCGCCGCTGCCCGTCGTGCCGCAGCACCTGCCGCATGTGACGGCCGCCGGCCGGCGCATCGGCGGCATGCATCCCAACCTCGTGCAGCTGCTGCTCTGCCTCGCCGGCTTCAGCTGCTGCATCCCGATGTCGGTGCCGCAGGCCCATCTCGTGGCCTTCTGCATGGACATCGGCATTTCGCCCACGACCAGCGCTACCATGCTGTCGGTGATGCTGGCGTCGGCTTTCCTCGCCCGCCAGGCGTGGGGCGCGTTGGCCGATCGCATCGGCGGCTTGCGCACCATCATGGCGGGATCGGCCTGCCAGGCCCTCGCCATCTCGGCCTTCTCGCTCACCCAGGACGAGGCCGGCCTGTTCGCGGTTTCCGCCGCCTTCGGCTTCGGTTTCTCCGGCATCATCCCGGCCTACTCGATCGCCATCCGCGACGTCTTCCCGCCGTCGGAAGCCTCGTGGCGCATGCCGTTGACCTTGTTCACGGCGATGAGCGGCATGGCGGCGGGAAGCTGGTTCGCGGGCTTCCTCTACGACCACTTCGGCTACTACGCGCCCGCCTTCACCACCGGCATCATCTTCAACATGGTCAACCTGGCGATCATCGGCTTCCTGGTCGTGCGCCTCACCGGCGGTCGCTGGGTCAATCCCTACGCCGCCGCCGGCTGACTCCCGCCTTCAGCGCCTGCTGGACACCAGCGGCAAGTCGAAGGTGGCGCTCTCGCCGTGGATGTCGGGCGGCAACGGCGCATAGGGCGAGCCCGAGCGCACGCCGGCCAGCACGCCCTGGTCGAACTCGGGAATGCCGCTCGAGCGCGAGACGGTGACGTTCAAGAGCCGCCCGTCGCGGGCGATGACCACGCGCACCACGGTGATGCCCTGGGTGGCGCTGACGTTCGCGGTGTAGCGGTAGCCCTGCAGGCGGCGCACGACCTGCCAGAGGTAATTGTCGGCGGCGCGCGCCTTGTTGTAGGTGTCGGCCGGATTGACGAACGGCGAGGGCGAGGGGTTCTCCGACTGCGTGCCGGCCGGCGGCCGCCGCGACGGCGCCGTGCTGAGCGGCGAGGGCTTGTACTCCGGCTTCTGCAGCTGCGGCATCGGTGGCTTGGGATGCTGTTGCTGAGGCTGTGGCGGTTGCGGCGGCTGCGGCTTGGGGGGCGGCGGCGTGGCCAAGGCATGCTGTTGCTGCTGTGGCGGCAACTCCTTCTGCTGCGGCGCCGGCGGCGTCGGTGGCGGCGGCTTGGGAAGCTCGCCAGCGGTCGATGGCGGCGCGCTCGGCGTCTTCTGCTCGACCGCGGGCGCGGGCGCAGGCGTTGGCTCGGGTGTTGGCGCCGGTGTGGTTGGCGCCGGCGTCGGCGGCGTGGGGGCTGGCTCGACCTTGGCGAAGTCTGCCGCCGTGGGCGGCGCCAGGTCCTGGTCGGGCGACGGCAGGATGTCCTGCAATGGCGGCGGGGGCGGCGCCAGCTCGGCGTCCTTTGGCTTGTCGCCCTTGGGCGGCGCCTGGGTCGGCTTGTCGGAGACGATCTCGGCGGGCGGTCGCAGCGCCTCGATGGGCGGCATTGGCGGCGGCTGTTGCTGCTGGGGCTGCGGCTGGGGTTCCGGCTTGGGTTCGGGCTTCTGCTCGGGCTCCGGTGGCTTTTCGACCGGCTTGGGCGGCTCGAAATAGACCTCCAGGGCCGGCTCGGCCGGTGCCTTGGGCTCCTGCGCCACCCACCACAGGGCCAGCGCGACCAGGGCATGCAACAGCACCGCCAACGCCACCGCCGCCGGGGACATGTGCTCAGAACGATGCGACAAGGCGCTGACGGCGTGGGCCACGGTCCGTTTTTACGATGCGGTTTGCCGCACGGCTACCCTACTGGTTGCGCATGTCGTGAGTTTTTGACCGATTGCTTGAGGTGGTCGGCCATCTTTTCGGCAATCATCACAGTCGTCAGATGGGTATTGGCCCGCACCACGGTCGGCATGACCGAGGCGTCGATGACTAGAAGCCCGCTGCAGCCGATCACCCGGCAGTCCGGATCGACCACCGAGCGCGGGTCGCGGGCGTCGCCCATGCGGCAGGTGCCGCTGGCATGCTGGGCGTCGGAGCATTCGGCGAACATCCAGTCGTCGAGCTCGCGGGCCGGGAAGGGCTGGTCGATCGGGCGGCCGGTCATGCCGTACTCGACGCGGGTGGCGATGGCGCGGACTTCCTCGTGCAGGCCGATCTCACAGAGCCGGCGCACGCCGTCGCGCATGCGTAAAAGGTCGCTGTCGTGGCTCAGCATGCGCTCGTCGACGCGGGGATCGATGGCGGGGTCGCGCGTGGCGATGCGCACGCTGCCTTCGCTCAGCGCCTGGAAGGCCGAGACGGCGAGGCGGGCGCGCGCCGTGCCGCCATCCTCCGCCGGCCGCAGGTTGCCCGCGATCATGATCATGTCGTTGACGCCCGATCCGGCGAGGCCCGACGTGTAGCGTAGGCAGCAATTGGTGTGGCGGTGCGCCAGCGTACTCACCTGCGCATCGGCCCGCAGCTCGAGCGAGAGTCCCAGGATCGGATGGTCGAGCAGATGCTCGCCGACCGGCCGCTCGGCCACGACTTTTATGCCGAGGCCTTCCAGCAGGCGACGCGGCCCGATGCCGGAGCGCTGCAGGATCGCCGGGGAATGGATCGCGCCGGCCGACAGGATCACCTCGCGCCGCGCCCGCACTGATCTCTGCTCGCCACCCACCTGCACCAGCACGCCATTGGCATGCGGGCGATTGCCTTCGAAGGTCAGCGTGTCGACCACCGCGTTGCCGACGATCGTCAGGTTGGCGCGGTCGCGCGCCGACTCGAGGTATCCATCATTGACCGAGATGCGCAGGCCCTGCCGGCTGTTGATCGCATACGGCGACACGCCCGTGCCCTCGGGCGCGTTGTGGTCGTCGCACCAGCCGTAGCCCAGCGCCATTGCTGCCTTCATCAGGGCGCGGTCGACGTGGCCCCACTGCTCGACGGGCGCGCGATAGACGGGGATCGGGCCGGTCTTGCCGTGATACGGCGCGTCGCCGAAATCGACATCGCTTTCCAGCCTGCGGAAGTAAGGCAGGACCTCCTGCCAGCTCCAGCCTTTGGCGCCGTCGGCGACCCAGTCCTCAAAGTCCTCGGGAATGCCGCGGATGGCGATCTGGCCGTTGATGGTCGAGCTGCCGCCGATGGCGCGCCCGCGCCACAGGAGCTTGGGCTCCTGGCGTTCCGTCCGGCGGGCCAAAAGCTTGGGCCAGCGATAATCGTCGTCGGCGATGGCGCGCAGCGGATTGGGGATGCGCAGGTGCTGCGGCGTCTCGGCGGTGCGGAAGTCGCGGCCGGCTTCGAGCAGCAGCACGCGGAGGGCGGGATCCTCGCTCAGCCGCGCCGCCAGGACAGCGCCGGCCGAGCCGCCGCCGATGATGATGAAGTCGTAATCGTCTTGCATTGTCCGTCTTCACTGGCACGCTTCGGGGCGAAATCCAACGCCCCGAAGCAAGGAGGCAGCCGTGGCCACCAACGTCCTGGAGATCAACGCCGAGCGATTGTGGGAGAGCCTCGAGCGATCGGCGGAGATCGGGCGCTTCCGCGATGTCGGCCTGCGCCGGCTGGCGCTGTCGGCCGAGGACAAGCAGATGCGCGACCTGTTCGTCGACTGGGCGAAGACGGCGGGCTGCAGCATCGAGATCGATCGCCTGGGCAACATCTTCGCCCGCCGCGCCGGCAGCGATCCCAGCCTGCCGCCGGTCGCCATCGGCAGCCATCTCGACACGCAGATCTGCGGCGGCCGTTACGACGGCATTTTGGGCGTGCTGTGCGGGCTGGAGGTGGTGCGCACGCTGAACGACCGCGGGCTTTCAACCAAGCGCGGCATAGAAGTCATCTGCTGGACCAACGAGGAGGGCGCGCGCTTCAGCCCGCCGATGATGGGTTCTATGGCCTTCGCCAAGGTCCTGCCCGTGGAAAGCGTGCTCGCCACGACCGACGATGACGGCATCACGGTCGCCAAGGCGTTGGACGCGATCGGCTATGCCGGGCCCGCGCCACTGGGCGAGCGCACGTTCGACGCCTATCTCGAGCTGCACATCGAGCAGGCGCCGGTGCTCGATCGCGAGAAATGCGACATCGGCATCGTGGTCGGCGGCTACAAGACCCAGGCGCTGCGCCTCACCATCAACGGCGATACCGGCCACGCCGGCGGCACGCCCATGGCGATGCGGCGCAACGCCCTGGTCGGCGCGGGCTACGTCATCGCTGCCGTCAACGACATCGGCCTGGCCTACGCCGCCGACGAGGGCCGCACCACGACGACGCGCATCGAGAGCTTCCCCAACCTGCCCGGCACCTATGCCGAGCAGGTCAAGCTCACCATCGACTTCCGCCACATCGATGCCGATCGCTTCAAGGCGATGCGCAAGGACGTCGATGCCGCGATCGCGGCTTCGGCCAAGAAGGCCAATGTCGAGATCGAGGTGGCCGAAGGCTGGAGCTGGGGCACCGAGCTGTTCGCGCCGGAGTGCATAGAACTGCTGAAGTCGACCGCCAGGGAGCTCGGCCTGCCGTACCGCGAGATGCGCAGCCAGGCCGGACACGACGCCTATGCCGTGGCGACCATGGCGCCGACGGCGATGATCTTCACGCCCTGCTTCGAGGGCATCAGCCACAACGTCAACGAGGCGATCGAGCTTGTACGCTCCGTGCCCGGCGCCAACCTGCTGCTGAATGCAGCGGTGGCGCGGGCGAATCGTTAGTCATGGTCTTCCGGACCGCGAGCCTCCGGCTCGCTCAAGAATCATGAGCGAGCCGGAGGCTCGCGGTCCGGAAGAGCTTGATCCTTCCTAGTCCGACTGCATCGTCATCGCTGCCAGCGTCCGCGCGGCATTGAGCTCGGCGGGATAGACGCGCGTGGCCGCCATCAGCACGGCCGCCGAGGCGATGCAGAACAGCGGCATGATCGACAGTGCCGTCACCAGGCCGAAGGCGTCGGACAGCACGCCGGTGATCAGCGGCCCGGCGGCGAGACCAAACAGGTTCTGCACCACGGCGACCATGGCGGCGCCGGTCGCGCGCAGGCCGGGATGGATGACGTCGATGGCGGCGGCGGGGACGGTGCCGGACGCTGCCGTCATCATGAAGCCGCCGCCGGCGATCACGACGAACTGCAGGCTGCCGGGCTGCATCGCGCCGAAGGCCACCGACAGCAGCAGCGCGGCGATGACGAGGCACGCCGCCGGCACCATCAGCTTGCGCCGTGGGCTGCTGTCGCCCACGCGGTCGGCGACGTAGCCCCACAACACGATGCCGACACTGCCGAGTACCAGCACCAGCGCCGTCATCAATCCTGCCTTGTCGGTCGCAAGACCATGGAAGCGGTTGAGGTAGCTCGGCAGCCAGACATAGACGGTCGAGACAGTCAGAAGCTGCAGCGCGCCGCCAGCGTAGCAGAGGAGCGCCGTGCGTGGCCCCAGCAGGCCGCGCAGCACGCCGCGCACGCCCAGCCGCCGTGCCTCGGGATCGGTCAGCGGCACCGTGCGATAGTCACGCACCAGCAGGAACAGGAGAGCGAGCACCAGGCCGGGCAGACCGACCACGCCGAAGGCTGCCTGCCAGCCCCAGCGCGCCGTGAGGAAGCCGCCCAGCGCCACGCCCAGCACCGAGCCGACCACGGCCGCCGCCAGAAAGCCGCCGACCACCGTGGCGCGCCGCGCTGCCGGAAACATGCTGGTGAGCAGCGCGCCGCCGGCCGCGCCATAGCCTGCTTCGCCGAGGCCGATGACGGCGCGCGCCGCCAGAAGCTGGCCGTAGCTGCGCGAGAAGCCGCAGGCGATGGTGGCGAGGCTCCACACCACCGCCATGACGGCGATGCTCTTCACCCGGCTCCAGCGATCGGCCAGCAAGGCGATGGGAAAGGCGAACACCGCGACGGTGATCGACACGGCCGCGGTCAAGGCGCCCAGCTCCTTGTCGCTCAGGCCCCATTCCGCCTTGAGTGCGGGGAACATCGACACGACGACCTGGCGATCCATGTAGTCGAAGACCATCAGCAGGAACGCCATGACGAAGGCGAACCACGCCTGCCGCCGCGGCACCGGCCAGTGCTCGGCGCGCGTCGGGTCGGTGCCGAGGCTCTTGTCGGCGGTGGCGAAGTGCACGGCGGTCCCCCTATGCCTTTTTCACTTGGCCGATATCCATAGGGAAATGACGAAATCGTCAGCTGGCGCGACGAATCGCAATTTCGAGGGGCGGCATGGTCCGCAGTCTCTGCGGTGACCGGCAGGCTTGTCGATGGGGGTGCGCTGGGATAACAGACGACGCACCTGACGAAAGGGGTCGCTGTGCAGCATCTCGTCACGTCCGAAGCCGAACTCGAAGCAATCTATGGCAAGCCGGCCGGTCCGGCGGTGATCAAGGAGATCCCCTACATCTCCGAGCACTATCGCCGCTTCATAGAAGTCTCGCCGTTCGTGGTCCTGGCCACTGCCGGCCCCGAGGGGCTGGATTGCACGCCGCGCGGCGATCCGGCGGGCTTCGTGCGGGTGGTCGACAAGAACACCGTGATGCTGCCCGACCGGCGCGGCAACAACCGCATCGACACGCTGCGCAACATCGTGCGCGATCCGCGTATTGCGCTCCTGTTCCTGATCCCGGGCATCGGCCGCACCTTGCGCATCAACGGCCGCGCCGCCATCAGCGTCGACCCCGAGCTCTGCGCCTCGTTCACCATGGAAGGCAAGATCCCGCGCAGCGTGATCATCGTCACCGCCGAGAGCGTCTATACCCAGTGCCCCAAGGCGCTGGTGCGCTCGCACCTGTGGGACGCGAGCCGCCACCTGCCCGAGAGCGCGCTGCCCTCGAGCGGCGTCATGATCAAGGCGGCGCAGGCCGACTTCGACGCCGACAAGTACGACCGCGAATATCCGCAGCGCCTCAAGGAAACGATCTACTGAGGCGCTTCAGCGGGCGCCGCCCTGAGGGCATTGCACGCGCCGCCAGGTGAACTTCTGGTTTTGCGATCGTATGTGGGTGTCGATCGTGTCGGCGGTCACGTCGAACCCTGTCATCTGGTGGGAGCCGGTTACCGTCTCATAGGAACCGTCGTACCGGCCGTCCGACCGCGGGATAAGGGAGATGGCCCACGTATTCACTTGCCGCTGATTGGCGACCTGGCCGGCTGACAGCGCGAGATGCCTTCCCTCGTAGGTCGGGGTTCCCACGCTGTTGGTCGAGAGCGGGCCGATATAGACGGCGTTCCCGTCCGGACGGTTTGCGTAGTCATACCGCTGCCAGCAGCCCACGGGTGGGGTGCCCCAGGCCGACGGCGCCGGGGTCGGCGCGGGCGGTGGCGCGCCGCCCGGCGCGACGACGTGGATGGCGCCGGTGTTTCCCGTGAGGCTTTGGACCACGATCTGGTAGCCGGCATAGAAGCGCGACACGTTCGGGTTCCATGTGAGCTGTTCCAGCTGCTTTTGGTCCCGGGGGTCGAACGGCGCGCTGGAGGTGCAGCGTACCCATCGCACGTAGACGCCGTAATCCCGAAGCGGACTCATGGAGCCGACGTACGACAGGGCCGAGCTGATCGCGTCTAGGGCGCTGGTGCCAGGTTGCGGATGGTACTGCTCCTGCCCGGACAGGTTCTTGTAGACGGCGAACGCGACGGCGCCGTCCCAGGCCGGCCTGCCGTCGACATACTGCAGCTGCCGCACTCTCACCAGTTTATACGCCGCGTCATGCCACGCCTCATCGGGGTGTGCCTTTTCAAAAGACGGTTCGAACTGGAGGTTGCCTTGGGCATCTCTCCCAGCGACGAGGGCACAACCCTCGTCCCGGCCTTGGCCCTGCGCTTGGCCCGTCAGGACGATCGCAGCCAAGGCCACGATGAACGCCACCGTTCGCGTCATGGTCACCTCCCCCAAATCTCCCTGCTACACTTAGAAGTAGCCGCCCCATTGACCATTACAACTCATGTTCGGCCAATCCGCCAGTCAAAAATGCGAGCGCTGCATCAACTCTTCTCGACGGCCATTCGTGCAATAGTCGGCAGGTCATGGCTTCCGGGATGGAATACATCATGAACAAGTCGGGTTGGCGGGAGCGCACCGGCACGCTCTTCAAGTGTGAGAAGCAGCCGGCGCACGGCACCAAGGGCGTTGTGGTAACCAACCATCCGCTCGGTTCCGCTGCGGGCATGGAAATGCTGGCGGCCGGCGGCAATGCCGTCGACGCCGCCGTCGCCGCCCAGTTCGCGCTGACCGTCGTCGAGCCGATGATGGTCGGCCTGATCGGCGGCACGACCTGCCACATTCGTCTCGCCGACGGCAGGCATACCGTCATCGACGGCATGAGCGCCGTGCCGCTCTCCGGTCGTCCCGACATGTACCGGCCGATCGCCGGCGCTGCGCCGGAGGTCTACGAGGTCGAAGGCCGGGAGAACCAGGTCGGCCCCAAGGCGGTCGCCGCGCCCGGCTCGCTGCTGGCCTGGACCCTGGCCTTGCGCCGCTACGGCACGATGTCGCTCGCCGACGTCATGCAGCCCGCGATCCGCCACGCGACCCGCGGCTTCACGGTGACGCCGTACCTGTCCGATTGCATCGAAAGCGCCGCCGCCGATCTTCTGAAGGACAGGCTGGCAGCGGCCCGCCTGCTGCCCGACGGCACACCGCTGAAGGCCGGCACGCGGCTGGTGCAGGCCGACTACGGCGAGGCCCTGACCCTGATCGCCCAGAAGGGCGAGACGGCACTGCATGGCGGCCCGCTGGGCGACCTTTTGGTCGAATGCATGCAGAAGGCCGGCGGCTTCGTGGCCGCGAAGGACCTCACCGACTACCGCGTCGTCGAGCGCACGCCGATCCGCGGCCGCTATCGCGATTGGGAGATCGTCGGCCCGCCGCCGCCCGCGGCGTCGGGCGTGCACATCACCCAGATGCTGAACATCCTCGAAGGCTACGACATCAAGAGTCTCGGCTTCGGCACGGTGGACACGCTGCATCTCCTGGCCGAGGTTCTGAAGATCGCCTTCGCCGACCGCGCCCAGGCGAGCGGCGATCCGGCTTTCGTCGACGTGCCCGTCGAGCGCATCACCTCCAAGGCCTATGCCGACCAGCGCCGCGCCGACATCGACCTTGTACGCGCCAGGCGCTGGACGTCGGGGCTGCTCGGCAAGGAAGGCGCCGACACCACGCATCTCACGACGGCGGACGGCAAGGGCAACGTCGTCGCCACCACCCAGACCATCAACAGCCTGTTCGGCGCGCGCTTCGTCGTCCCCGGCATCGGCATGGTGCCGAACGACTACATGTCGAACTTCGACCCGCGGCCGGGCAACGCGCTGTCGATCGCACCCGGCAAGCGCGTGACGACCTCGATGGCGCCGATGATGGCCCTGCGCGATGGCCGGCTGATCTATGCGCTGGGCCTGCCCGGCGGCCGCAAGATCTTCCCCTCGGCCTGGCAGGCGCTGATCAACCTTTTGGACCACGGCATGACCTTGCAGGAGGCGGTCGAGGCGCCGCGCATCTGGACCGAAGGCCCGGTGCTCGAGGTCGAGCACGGCATTCCCGACAAGGTGCGCCAGGGTCTGAGCGAGCGCGGCCACAAGCTGCAGGTCATGCCGACCGTCGCGGGCGGCATGAACGCCATCCAGTTCGACGACGACGGCAGCATGACGGGTGCGGCCTGCTGGCGGGCCGACGGTGCGCCGGTTGCCCTAGGTGGTGGGGTGGCCCGGCCCGGGGTGCGGTTCGTGCTGCCGGGCTGATCTTTGTGTTGGCGGGCCATGACCGACGGAGTTGTGGATAACGCCGGGTTGTCCGCGTGGTATAGGCGCGTCGTTACCTCCGCACAGCTTCGGTACTCCCGCGTGGTCACCCTTTCCCCGGCGTTCGGATGTCCCGTCTCAGCCTGCGTCTGACGCCGCACGGGCGCCTGATCGCCGAGGCTGCCGAAAACGCTCCGGAGATCGACGACACTGCGGCGGCACGCCTTGAGCCCGCTTTCGCCCAGGGAAGCGGGGCCGGGCTGCTATGGCTCGGCGCCGGCGAGGTCGGCCAGGCGCTGCCACCGGTTTTCGTCTGGTGGCGCGCCTTCGCCGCACGGTACGTGGCAGCACTCTGCCTGCAGGCACCCACGGAGGCTGGTGGGGAATCGCGATCAAGGCTCGTTCCCGACATTGCGGTGCCGGGCGACGGGGATTTCGCCACGCTGGTGCTGACAGCGCCCATGATGGCGGGCGCCGAGTACCTGACGGCCGAGGTCCTGCGCCGCCTCTGGGACGAGATCGCGCAAGCCGCATCGGCTTCTTTCGCCGCGGCCAAGACAGACCTGCAAAGCTTCCTGAAGGGATTGAATCCGGCCTGGAACCTCGTCGGCCGCGTCTATTTCAACCTGGCGGAGAATCGCGGCGATCCGGACGCGCCTTTCGCCTTCATGGCCACCTACACGACGCATCTGTCGGCGCAGGCGAAGGCGCAGCACATGCCGCTGGGCCAAGCGCTGCGCGAATATGCCGGCGCCGCCAACCGCAGCAAGCTGCTGTCGTTGCTGATGCCAGTGCAGCGCGCTGCCGAGACGTGCGCCTGGCTGCGACCGATGGTCGATGCCGGAGAGATCTATCACCCCCTGCGCTGGACGCCATCGGACGCTTCCCGCTTCCTGGCGAGCGCTGGCGATCTGGAAAGTGCCGGCGTCATCGTCCGCATGCCCGCCGCGTGGCGCGCCAGTCGTCCTGCGCGGCCCAAGGTGTCGGCGACGGTCGGCCGCC
>JAKFVH010000057.1 GCA_021732285.1 Reyranella sp.
GCTTCCTGGGGCCGACCTTCGGCGGCATCAACCTCGAGGACATAAAGGCGCCCGAGTGCTTCATCATCGAGCAGCGCCTGCGCGAGCTGATGGACATCCCGATCTTCCATGACGACCAGCACGGCACGGCGATCGTCTCGGCCGCCGGCCTGATCAACGCGCTGCATCTCACCGGGCGCAACATCAAGGACATCAAGATGGTGGTGAACGGCGCCGGTGCGGCGTCGATCGCCTGCATAGAGCTCGTCAAGGCGATGGGCATGCCGCACGAGAACGCCATCCTGTGCGACACCAAGGGCGTGCTGTGGCAGGGCCGCACCGAGGGCATGAACCAGTGGAAGAGCGCCCACGCCGTGCGCACCAAGGCGCGCACCTTGGAAGAGGCCATGAAGGGCGCCGACGTGTTCTTCGGCCTCTCGGTCAAGGGCGCGGTCACCAAGGCGATGGTCAAATCGATGGCCGACAAGCCGATCATCTTCGCCATGGCCAATCCCGATCCCGAGATCACGCCGGAAGACGTGCGCTCGGTGCGCAAGGACGCCATCATCGCCACCGGCCGCTCGGACTACGCCAACCAGATCAACAACGTCTTAGGCTTCCCCTACATCTTCCGCGGCGCGCTCGACGTGCGCGCCCGCACCATCAACGAGGAGATGAAGGTGGCGGCGGCCGAGGCGCTGGCCAAGCTGGCGCGCGAGGACGTGCCCGACGAGGTCGACCGCGCCTATTCGGGCCGCCGGCTGCGCTATGGGCCGGAATACGTCGTGCCGGTGCCGTTCGATCCGCGCCTGATCTCGACGGTGTCGGCGGCGGTCGCCCAGGCGGCGATGGATTCGGGCGTGGCGCGGCGCAACATCCCCGACATGGCGGAGTACCGCCGCGCGCTCGCCGGCCGCCTCGATCCGACCAGCCACTGGCTGCAGAGCCTGTTCGAGCAGGTCAAGGCCAACCCACAGCGCATCGTCTTCGCCGAGGGCGAGGAGGAACGCACCATCCGCGCCGCCGTGGTGTTCCGCGACAACGGCTACGGCACGCCGATCCTGATCGGCCGCGAGGAGCTGGTGCGCGAGACCATGAAGGGGCTGGGCATCACCGACTCCACCGGCATGGAGATCCACAATGCGCGGCTCAGTACGCGCAACGCGCCCTACACCGACCTGATCTACAAGCGCCTGCAGCGCGACGGCTACCTGCGCCGCGACGTGCAGCGCATGGTCAACCAGGGCCGCAACGTGTTCGGCGCCAGCATGGTGGCGATGGGCGACGCCGCCGGCATGGTGACCGGCATCACCCGCCGCTTCCCCGAATGCTACGGCGACATCACGAACGTGATCGACGAGGAGCCCGGCAAGGTGCCGATCGGCTACTCGATCGTGGTGGCCCGCCACGGCACGGTGTTTCTGGCCGACACCTCGATCAACGAGACGCCGGCGCCTGAGCAGCTCGCCACCATTGCCAAGCAGATGGTGCGCAATGCCCGCACCATGGGCCACGAGCCGCGCGTTGCCTTCCTCTCCTTCTCCAACTTCGGCAGCCGCGAGATCGAGCGCATCGACCGCATCCGCAAGGCGATCCGCCTGCTCGACGCCGAGAAGGTCGACTTCGAATACGACGGCGAGATGCAGGCCGACATGGCGCTCGACTACGAGCTTTTGCGCGAGACCTATCCGTTCGTGCGACTGACCGGCCCGGCCAACGTGCTGATCATGCCCGGCCTGCATTCGGCGCATATATCGTCGCGCCTGATGCAGAGACTGGGCGGCGTCACGGTGATAGGTCCTGTGATCGACGGCCTGCAGAAGCCGATGCAAATCGTGCAGATGGGCGCCACGGTGAGCGACCTGGTGAATCACGCCGCGCTCGCGGCCTACGGCGCGCTGAAGAACGGGGCCTTCAAGGACGAAAGGGGGGACTGATGGTCGATCTCGTCATCCGCGGCGCCACCGTTGTCGACGGTTTGGGCAACGACCCCAAGCGCGCCGACGTCGCGGTCAAGGATGGCAAGATCGCAGCCATCGGTTCGGTCAGCGACAAGGGCAGCGAGACCGTCGATGCCGACGGGCTGGTGCTGTCGCCCGGCATCGTCGATGTGCACACGCACTATGACGCGCAGGTCACGTGGGATGCGACGCTCTCGCCCTCGCCGTCGCTCGGCGTCACCACGGCGGTGATCGGCAATTGCGGCTTCGGCATCGTGCCGGCGCCGCCGGCGGTGCGCGACCTCGTGATCCGCAACCTCTCGGTCGTCGAGGGCATGGACCTCGACGCGCTGCGCGCCGGCATCAAGTGGGACTTCGAAAGTTTCAGCGACTACATGGGCATGCTGCGCCGCAAGGGCGCCTACGCCAACATGGCGGTGCTGGCTGGCCATTCGACCATTCGCACCGCGGTGATGGGCGAGGATGCCTCGCAGCGCAAGGATGCGACACCCGAGGAACTGGCGAAGATGAAGGCCATGGTAGCCGACGCCATGGCGAACGGCGCCATTGGGCTCGGCGCCTCCTATTCGCTCAATCACTCGGGCTATGGCGGCGTGCCGATGCCGTCGACGATCGCGCCGATGTCGGAGCTCGAGGCGCTGGTCGGCGCCATGGGTCCGCGCGGCAGGGGCGTGGTCGAGATCGCCTCGGGCGTGAAGACGCCGCAGGAGCTGGAGCCGATGGCCGCCAAGTACGGCCGGCCGTTCTTCCAGGGCACCGGTGTGGCGATGTACAACGAGCAGGAGCCTGCCCGGTCGCTCAAGATGTTCGAGGATAGCGCCGCCGCCATCCGCCGCGGCGTCGGGCTCTACATCCAGATCCCCTGCCAGCCGTTGTCGTTCGATTTCACGATGGCCAACGCCTATCCGTTCTACAGCCATTCGGCGTTCGACCCGATCAAGGCCTATTCGCCGGAACAGCTGAAGGTCGTGTTCCGCGATCATTCGTGGCGCGAGAAGTTCCGCGAGAACGCCAGGAATCCCGTGCCCGGCATGATCTTCCAGGGCAACTGGGATCGCGTGATGGTAGCGGTGGCGCAAAAGCCGGCCAACGCCAAGTACGTCAACCGCTACGCCGGCGAGATCGCCAAGACCGAGCATCGCGATCCGCTCGACGTCATGCTCGACCTCGCCCTCGACGAGAACCTGGAGACCGCCTTCCTCGGCCGCTTCCTCAATGTCGGCGACGAGGGTGTGGCGCGTCTGCTGAAGCACGAGGCGGGCGTGGTGGCGCTCTCCGACGCCGGCGCCCACCTTATCTATATGTGCGACGCGGGTTTCGGCCTGCACTTCCTGGCGCATTGGGTGCGCGCACGCGGCGACTTCACGATCCAGGAGGGCATCCGTCGGCTGACCAGCCATCCCGCCGATCTCTACGGCATCCCCAACCGCGGGCGCCTCGCCGTCGGCGCCCAGGCCGACATGCTGCTGTTCGATCCCGCGACCGTGGGCATCAGCCCGGCCGAGCGCGTCGCCGACCTGCCGGGCGGCGGCCGCCGCACCATCCGCCGGCCGACCGGCGTGCATGGCGTGTTCTGCAACGGTGTGAGGACGTTCGACGGCAAGAACTACGTCAAGCACGCCAAGGGCCCGGGCCACGTGCTCGACCGCTTTAACGCTTCTGCCGGCGGTCACACGCTGCTCGCCGCGCAATGACGCTCGAAACCTGGTGGCTCTATCTCGGCGCCATCGTCCTGATCGCCTGCACACCGGGTCCCAACGTCCTTTACGTCACGACGCGCAGCATCCAGTACGGGCTGCGCACCAGCGGCGGCGCCATGGCAGGCTGCCTGCTGGCGCTGGTGCTGATGTTGGTCGGTTCGGTGGCGGGCTTGAGCGCCGTGCTGATCACGCTGCCCATGGCCTTCGACATGCTGCGCTATCTCGGCGCGGCCTATCTCATCTGGCTCGGCATTCAGACGTGGCGTGCGCCGGATGAGCCAGACGACCTGACGATCGCGCCGGAGGCTTCCCTTGCCGCGACTTTCCGCGGCGGCTTCCTGGTCGGCATCAGCAATCCCAAGCTGCTGATCTTCGCCGCGGCCTTCTTCCCGCAGTTCATCACGCCCAGCGCGCCGTGGCTGCCGCAGTTCGCGTTGCTGGTCGCGACCTTCGTCGCCGTCGAGCTCGCCTTCTATATGGTCTATGCGCTGAGCGGCCGACGGCTGGCCGCGCACCTTGTCCGCGGTGTGTGGCGGCGACGACTGAACCGCGCGAGCGGCGTGATCTTCGCGGGCTTCGGCTTGGCCTTGCTGCGCTATCGCCCGTAGTCATACGCGGACCGCGGGCCTCCGGCCCGCGTATGACTAGTTCTTCACCTTCTCGACGGTGAGCTCATGGCGGCGGCCGTCGCGCGCCGTCCAGGAGATCGACTGGCCTTCGGCCAGGCCGACCAGCGCGGCGCCGACCGGCGTCATCACCGAGATGCGATGCTCGTCGAGGCTCTCCTCGGCGGGATAGACCAGCTTGAAGGTGCGGGTGTTGCCGTCGTCCGACTTGAAGGTGACGGTCGAGCCCATGCGCACGACGTCGGCCGGCACGCTGCCGTCCTGCACGACCTTGGCGCGGTCCATTTCCGACAGAAGCTCGTTCGCGACCTCGGGCAGCCGTTCGAGCGACGCGGTGGCGAGATCGGTCAGCCGCTCGTAGTCGGCATTGCTGACGATGATCTGGGGAACCGAGCGGGTACGAACGACGTCACGCATGGACGATCTCCTGATAAGCACTCCGATTGTCTTAGAGGGTTGGGCTTCGTTCTCAGACGAAGCGTGCGCCCCAAGGTCGGGCGCAGCAAGGCCGGACCTCAGGTTACGCTTTGGCGCCCGGTTGGTTCCGCGGCGCCACCAACAAATATGCGGCGGCTTTCCTCATACCCCAAGAATTGGGGGCTGAGGCGGGAAGATCAAGCTCAAAGGACGGACCGGTGTCACTCCGGGCTTCGACCGAAACCATGGCGTTCTAAAGCCTGAGCGCCTTGTACCAAGTTGAGACTTGGCCGTAGGCATCGCGCTCGATTTGATAGCGATCAAGTCCAGCGGCGTTGTCCGAACCCTCCAGAAATAGGCGCACAGTTTGCGGCCCGAATGCATCTATTGCCGAGAATTTCTGAGCGATGTGCTTGTAGCCTTGGAGGGCAATTGGATCTTCGAGAAGGGGCCGGCAGGCTTCCGCCAAAACGTATGGCCCGCCCTCATAGTTGAGAATCGAAAACCATATGTCGTATGCGTCCTTCGGCTTGCTGCGGCCGTTTAGGGCATAGCCTTTCATGACGAGAAGCGCTGGAACGTCCGCTACCAGCAGAGGCACCGTGTTTGACCGTCCATCAGGCATGGTCCCCGATAGCGTCAGCCGGCGGTTATGCGTCAAGGCAACCGCTACACCATCTCCTTTCAACACCGCGAATTCCTCCAGAATAGGCGGCTTGTTGCGTTTGATGGTCGCCTCGCGTGGCATCAATAAATCGACAATGATCTTTACTGGACCTCCACCGTCGTCCAAGTCGACAAAGCGAGCGAGTTGGAAGGCCCGAGTTTCTACGTCCTCACCCCGCTGATAGCCTGCGCTTTCCATTGCCTTGACCAGTTCAACGTATTCGTTGCCACCAAGGGCTTCAGGATTGAGGGCCAAGTCGATATCAACTGAACCAATATGTTGCGGCTTCGCGTCGGGGAACAGCAGGTACGGGACCATCCCGCCAATGACGGCAAAGCGCTCTCGGTATGCCCCGAGCACTTGGCCAAGATCGATCAGCACCGAGAACGCAGCTCGCGTGCCGCGATCGGTGTACTCAGCCGCTCGCTGCAACTCGATCACGATACTACCTTCCACAGAGGCTCGATCTTTGTCCGTCTCAGGTGCTCGGCGCCCTCACGTCCCCGATCGCCACTGATCCACAGATCGAGATATGTCTGTATCAGGCCGGTGCACCACATGCCGGAGATATCGAGGCGATCGTCAAACAGCCCATCATCCTTCGGCCGTTCGACACTGACGTTTTCCCCTCGGACAGTCTGCTCTAGCTGCAGATGCTTCTGTAGAATCGCTTCTCCTGCAAACGTCGCCACTAGCCGCTCGGTGTTGTAGCGGGCGTATGGCGCCATCCAGTTTGCCGCCGAATATGACGACAACAGCGCGTCCCTGCCTTGCCCCGCTTCTTCAAGCGCCTGCCGCAAGGCTTCTTGGCGCGCTCGACCGCTCAGTACGGTGTAATAGTTGGTTCGATTTGGCCGGCTCTTGCTGTAGACGTCGCGCCACGCATCCAAGATGTCGCCAGGGCGCTCTACCCGGAAACCGTGGTTGTTTGGATCGGCTTCCGCCCATTCTTGGTCAATAAGAAACCGGCGAACATGGCTGACCTGCCCTACGCTGACCTTTGCCACGGTTGCGAGTTCAACGACCCGCCAGGACTTTCCGAGAGGATGCTTTAGCAGAGCTCGCATCACGCGAGCCGATTTCAGGCCAAACACAGATCTTAGCTGTCGTCGATCCTCGGCTTTCGCGCGCTTCGGGCTTTCGGGCGGGGTCTCGATGTAAACTGTATCGAACGCCAGTCGCGCCGCCCCTTGAAGGTCTACGTACCCGACCCCCTCGCCCTCCAACAACTTCTTTGTCTGTGGTGAGAGGTAAGGCGCAATTATGACTCCATAGGTGCGCTCGTCTCGCCGCATGTAGCTTTTTAGCTGCTCCACAACTTCTCGAAGCTGCTTAGGCTGTGCTGAGTGCTTGACCTCACACACCAAAATCCATGGTTCGTTTCGATGCCAGGAAGCCGAGAGAATGAAGTCAGCGCCCGATTTTGGCGTTGGCACCGGCGTCGCCTGTAATCCTGGAACGTGCTTGAGGCTTGCCGTTATGGCAGTAAGCGCTTGAGCATTTAGGTCACTAGCGTCCATTGGCAAGCACCTGTTCAACGTTTGTTGAAATAGGGATTTTTACTGAAATAACAATGTATTTCAGCAAGGGCCAGTATTTCAGCAAGTGCTGAATAGCTGGGCCCTACTTAAAGGCGGCCGGCAGGCGAGCTAGATATTGTATCTACGCCAACGTAGATATGCAGTACTGGTAGGTGTAGCGCTTCACGCAGTGGCCCGAGCGCGCCGGGCCAAGTAGACCTGCAGCTGAGCATAGGCCATGCGCAGATTGGGCGTGGCGATGCCGGCCTTCCTGGCACGGTCGATCATGTCGCCGACGACGTGGTCGGCTTCGACCACCGAACCCTTCTCCAGGTCGTGCAGCATCGAGGCGGCGAAGCGCGAGCCCTTCTGCGTGAGGTAGCCGCGCACGTTCTGCATGCCCTTCTCGCCGGGATCGCCGCCGGCGGCAGCCGCCACCTTGCGGCATTCCTCGACCGTCTCGAGCATGATCGCCTGGCCTTCGCCCGCCTCCAGGATGTCGCCCACCGTGCCGCGCATCAGGGTGGTCATCGCGGCCAGCGAGCAGAGCATGATCCATTTGTCCCAGAGATCCTGGACGATGTTCTTATGCAGGCCGCCATCGACGCCGCTCTTCTTGATCGCGGTGTCGAGTTCGACCAGGGCGGAACGAGCGGGCTTACCGTCGCGCTCGCCGAAGGAGACGGCGGCGAACGGGCTGGTATGCAGGATCGCGCCCTCGGGCGACAGCGCGACGCCGACGCGCGCCAGGCCGCCCACGACCTTCGCATCGCCGAACTTGGCGGCGAGGATGTCGATGTGGCGCATGCCGTTCAGCAGCGGCACGACCGTGGTGTTGGCGCCGACCGCGGGCGCAATGGCCTCGAGCGCCGAGTCGAGATCGTAGGCCTTGCAGGTCAGCAGCACGACGTCGTAGGGCCCGCCCTCGCCGCCGCCCAAAACAGTCTTCACCTTCTGGGTGATGTCGCCCTTGGTGCTCTTGATCACCAGGCCGTCGCGCTCCAGCCGCTCGCGCCGCGGTGCGCGGACCAGGAAGGTGACGTCGGCGCCGCTCTGCTGCAAGCGTCCGCCGACATAGCCGCCGATGGCGCCGGCACCGAGGATCAGGACTTTCACTTCAACGCTCCCCTCATTTCAATCCAAGACGGGCGCGACGCGCCTCATAGGCCTGCAGATGCGCGTAGGCGAAGCGCAGGTTGGGCGCACTGAGCCCCGCCTTGCGCGCGCGCATCAGCATGTCGCCCACGATCGAGTGGGCTTCCACGGCGCCGCCCTTTTCCATGTCGCCCAGGATCGAGGCCACCGACTTGCCACTGGGCTGCGTCAGGCTGGTCTCGATGCCCGACCGCACCTTGTCGCTGGGCGCGTGGCCCGCGGCCGCCGCGACGCGGCAGCATTCGTCCAAGGTCTCGCGCATCAGCGCCGCGCCATCCTCGGCGGCAACGATGTCGCCCACGGTGCCGCGCATGGCCGCGCACATCGAGGCGATGGCGCCCAGCATCACCCACTTGTCCCAGAGGTCCTGGTTGATGTCGGGATGGATGCCGCCGTCGATGCCGGCCTTCTTGCAGGCCGCTTGGAGCTCGACCAGCGCCTTGCGGGCGGGCTTGCCGTCGCGCTCGCCGAACGACACGCCGGAGGCGCCGCTGTGCAGGATCTCACCGTTGGGCCCCAGCATGCCCGAGATGCGCGCCAGGCCGCCGGCCACACGGGCCGCGCCGAAGCGGGCATCGAGCGTGGCGAAATGGGCATGGCCGTTCGGCATGGGCACGATGGTCGTGTCCGGACCGACCGCCGGGGCGATCGAATCCATGGCCGAGTCGAGGTCGTAGCCCTTGCAAGCCAGGATCACGACGTCGTAGGGCCCGCCTTCGTTGCCCTTGGTCACCACCTTCACCGGTACGGTGAAGTCGCCCTTGGGGCTTTTGACCACCAGGCCGTTGCGGCGCACCAGCTCGGCGCGCTTCTCGCGCAGCAGGAAGGTGACGTCGATGCCGGCCTGGGTGAGCCGCGCACCCCAATAGCCGCCGACGGCGCCGGCGCCCAGGATCAGGATCTTCACTTCTGGATTTTCCTTTCGGCGATCCATTCAGCGAGCCAGGTCGCGAGATCGTCGGTCTCGTGATGGATGTGGCTGAGATCGAGGTCGGCGGCGCGCTTCACGCTCTCCTCGGTGCGGATCCACACCGTGCGCATGCCCATGTCGCCGGCGGGCTTCAGGTTGACGGCGATGTCGTCGGCCATGCAGGCGCGCGTCGGATCGATGCCGTGCTTCGCTATAAGCTTCTCGTAGATCTGCTTGTGGGGCTTCGGCCAATAGTCGCCGGCGGCGATGTCGAAGATCGCCTCGAAGTGGTGGGCGACGCCCAGGCGCTCCATGACGCGCTCGGCGTGCGGCACGTCGCCCGCGGTGAAGATGATCTTGCGGCCGGGCAGCGCCTTGAGCGACGCCTCGAGGTCGGGACTGGCCTCGACCGGCGAGTAGTCGATGTCGTGCACGTAATCGAGGAAGTGCGTGGGATCGACGCCGTGCAGGGTCATCATGCCGCGCAAGGAGGTGCCGTGCTCGCGCCAGTACTGTTTCTGCACGCGCCGCGCCTCCTCGGCATCGACCTTGAGCAGGTCGGCGACATAGCGGCCGATGCGCACGTCGATCTGGGCGAACAGGTTGCAGCGCGCCGGATAGAGCGTGTTGTCGAGGTCGAACAGCCAGACGCTTGGATCGTGAGTTGGGGGGTCGTGTTTGGGCGGCATTTGTTGATGGATTAGCCGCCGTCCGTGCGCTTGTCGAGCCGAGGGCTTATAAGGGCTGGCAATGGATCTTTTGACGATCACCCTTCTAGCCATCGTCGTGCTGCTGGGCGTGGCACTGGCCGTCGTGCTGATGCGCCAGGGCGGCAGCCGCGAGGCCGAGCAGATGCGCCAGCAGCTCAGCCTGGCAATGAGCCAGCAGGCCGAGACCGTGCAGCGGGTCGAGCGTTCGCTGCGCGAGCAGGAGCAGGCGCTCTCCAAGGCGGTCGGCGAGCGGCTCGACCGCACCGAGAAGGCGACCGGCCAGATCGTCACCGACCTGCGCGAGCGGCTGGTGCGCATCGACGAGGCGCAGAAGAAGATCGGCGATCTCTCGACCCAGGTCGTCAGCCTGCAGGAGGTGCTGTCCAACAAGCAGGCGCGCGGCGCCTTCGGCGAGGTCCAGCTCAACGACCTGGTGCAGAGCGCCTTGCCGCCGCAGGCCTACGCGTTCCAGCACACGCTGTCCTCGGGAGCGCGCGCCGACTGCGTGCTCCACCTGCCCAATCCGCCGGGCTCGATCGCCATCGACGCCAAGTTTCCGCTGGAGAGCTATAGCGCGCTGCGCGCCGTGCCGGCGGGCGATGGGCCGGCGCTGCTGGTGGCGCAGCGCGCCTTCCAGCAGGCCATCCGCAAGCACATCGGCGACATCCGCGACAAGTACATCGTGCCCGGCGAGACCGCCGAATCGGCGCTGATGTTCCTGCCCTCCGAGGCGGTCTATGCCGAGCTGCACGCCAACTTCACCGGGCTGGTCGAGGAAAGCTACCGCGCGCGCGTCTGGATCGTGTCGCCCACCACCATGATGGCCACGCTCAACACCGTGCGCGCCGTGCTGAAGGACGTGCGCATGCGCGAGCAGGCGGGCGAGATCCAGAAGACGGTCGGCCTGCTGCTGGAGGACGTGAAGCGACTCGACGACCGCGTCGATAGGCTGAAGACGCACTTCGCGCAGACCGAGAAGGACCTGCGCGACATCGACACCTCGGCCGACCGCATCACCAAGCGCGGCCAGCGCATCCTCGACGTCGATCTCGGCGAGGAGCCGGAGCTGCCGAAGCCTCAGACCGAATCGCTGCCCTTTGCGGAGAATGCCAAGGGGACGAAATGACTAAAGCACGTTCCCGCGTCTTGCACATCGGGCCGCCATTGAGGGCTCACGACTAGACCGCTTGAACTACCCAATAAAGCAACGCCAGTACTAGAAAGCCGATTAAGACGAAGAACCCTCCGCTAAGTGATTTGGGCCATGCAGATACGGTCCGAACAAGATTGATAACTACGCGCCACTTCTTGGGATTAAACCGTGTCTCCGAATGCAGCATGACGGTCGCAAGTATTGCAAAGCCCACCATGCCTGCGAGGTACTCAGTAGATTGAACCGCAAACCGTCCGAACAACCGCAACATCGCCGACGGTTCTTCAATTTTTGTTTCGGTGACTTGCAGCAGACCAATCACTGAGATGACAAAGCCAACCACCCAAAGGATTATGTTCTGGAGGATTGCATTGCGCCGAACTGCTCTTTCGTTAGCAAGTTGGCTTACGGCCTGCATTGAGCTGAGCGACCGCTCAAGACCGATGGCGTGGAAATAGGGCAGTTGTTGCGCAGTTGTTGGATCAAGCTCTTGCTTGCTCACCTCCTGAAAAGTCGAAGCATAGGCCAACAGTCCTAAGCACTCATGGAACTGCTTGTTTTGTGGGTTGCGCTTGTACTGAATGATTGTTCGGTAAATGTTGTATAGGACCTGCTCTCGCCACGAGAAGTCATCACTTCCATCAAAGCGAAACAGATCGACAATTGTATCTGTTGTTGGGTCATGGTGTTGATGATGGTGACCAATGTCCCGCAGAAAATAGAAGACTTGAGCGGCGAGCCGATGCGCAAATCGTTCTTGCAACTGCCGAGTGTTACCTAGTGAAGGCCGGTTTGGATTTGTGAGACTTTCTTCGTCTACTGTGATGGTGGTCTTGCCGGAACGACAAATTTCCACCTCTACCTCGAACGCGCACCTGCGCTTGAGTTCTCGGATGCAATTGTCCCATTCATTCTCAATGAAGGTAGAGAGCTGCCCGCTGCGTTCCGGATCGACATAACTTGCCAGAAGCCGTCTTAGTGCCTCTACGATCTGTTCGGCTTCTTGCCACGCAACTTTTCTCTGAACAATGAAAACGTGCCCGGTAAGCGCTTCCTGCCGACGCTGACCAATGGCTACGGCTTTGCATAGAGCGACATAGACCAAGTCGCCATCTCGATCCCAAATCGCCTGCGCCAGAGACAAAGGGATCGTTGCGTCTATTCCGATGCGCCCTTGCGAGCAGACCAAGCAACGCTCATCGGCTGCTGCCCGGTTTGTATATTCGGTGGGAGACGGATGGAGAGAGTGACCAAAAGAACTAAACGAAAGCCTACCCGTCACGGTAGGCAGCCAACTGCGAAAGCGTATTGCAGGCATCCAGAGACGCTCGGGCTAATCGCTCCAGCGTTCTAGCGCAATACGTTTCCCACTGCTTCGTTTGAGAGTTTACCTTGTTCGATCCAACGACCATCTTCGATGGCCACGCCCGCCGCGATCTGATAGTCGCGCGCACCATCGTAGAACGTGGACACATCGCCCTTTATCGCATCGCCAGTTGTCCGCGTACGCAGGCGGTTGCGCTCGTACACTGAGCGATCAGAGCGCAGAATCGACCATCCGATCGAGATGAAAACGAATGCGATCGAAAGCCCTGCACATACCAGCAGCGCTATGAAGAGTTCATGCATCACGGCCGTCCTCCTGAGTAACGGCGTCGGCCTGTTACCCCGGCCCTTGACCCCAATGAACCGAACGCCGAAGTATAGGAATCGGGCTACACACCGTCCAGAACATATATTCTCATTTATTATCAATTGATTGAGTGGTTTTCTTAAGACAGTTTCGCGTCAAAATTGGGACATAAAATTTCAAGCCGATCTGAGAGCATTTGCACCAGCAAACAAGTTGCCTGGCGCGGGAACTCGGAAACCGACCTCAGGACGCCGGAACATCGGCAATTGCGAGTTGGCTGGCGGCAATGGGAGATTTGAAGCCCTGGCTCCCTACGATTGACCGCGCCCCCAAACTAGGAAGCCCTACCCCCAGGGACCACGGCGCGGCGCCTGCGGCGCGGGCTGCGCCCACGGACCGTTGGGCGACATCTGCGGCCGCGGCTGCGTATAAGCCGGCATCGCACCGGCCATCGCCTCGAGCCGCGCGATGCGCTCCTCCATCGGCGGATGGGTTGAGAACAGCCCGCTGAGGCCGCCGGCCGACAGCGGGTTGGCGATGTAGAGATGCGCCGTCGCCGGGTTGGCCTCGGCTGCCTGGTTGGGGATCTGCTGCGTACCGGCATGCAGCTTGGCGAGCGCCGAGGCGAGCCACAGCGGCTGGCCCGACATCTCCGCACCCATGCGGTCGGCCTCGTACTCGCGGCTGCGGCTGATCGCCATCTGCACCAGCGAGGCGGCGAGCGGCGCCAGGATCATCATGGCGATGGCGGCGATGCCGCCCATCATCGGCCGGCCGTTCTCGTCGCGGCCGCCGCCCATCAGGCCGCCGAAGCTCGCCAGCATGCCGATGGCGCCCGACAAGGTCGCGGCGATGGTCATGGTGAGCGTGTCGCGATGGCGCACGTGGCTCAGCTCATGCGCCATCACGCCGGTGATCTCCTCGCGGCTCAAATGGCGCAGCAGGCCGGTGGTCGCGGCGACGGCGGCGTGCTCGGGATCGCGGCCGGTGGCGAAGGCGTTGGGCTGCTCCTCGTCGATGATGTAGACGCGCGGCATGGGCAGGCCGCCCTTCTGGGCGAGGTCCTGGACGATGCCGAAGAGCTCGGGCGCGTCGTTGGGCCCGATCTCCTGCGCGTTGCTCATGCGCAGCACCATCTTGTCGGAGTTCCAGTAGGCGAACAGGTTCATGCCCAGCGCCACGACGAACGCCAGGATGAGGCCGGCCTGGCCACCCAGGAGGTAGCCGACGACCAGGAAGAAGCCGGTCAGGGCAGCCAGGAGAAGGGCGGTGCGGAAGTAGTTCATGGCCGGAAAGATGGTCAGCGACTGTGGCGAATCAAGGCAGGGAACGGCATCATGCGGCCATGACGGATATCAAGAAACCCGCGGCCGAGACGGCCAATCCAGAGCCCCAGAAGCCCGTTCCGGCGCCGGAAAAGCCCAAGAAGGTCGAGGAGATCGGCGGACCGCCCGGTCCCGAGCCGACCCGCTACGGCGACTGGCAGTTCAACGGCAAGGTGACGGACTTTTAAGTCCGTCATCCTGAGCGTAGCGAAGGATCTCATGCCCTTGGCAAATGGCGATGAGGTCCTTCGCTACGCTCAGGACGACAGAAATGAGTGACGACATGACCCCCGGCAAAGAGATCTTCCATCCCGACTTCAAGGCGGCTCCCTGGTGGTGGGAGGCGTGGAAGCCCAACAACGCGCTGTCGCAGGATCCGCCGGGCAAGACCGACGTGGTGATTGTCGGCGCGGGCTATGGCGGGCTGTCGACATCGCTGGAGCTGCGGCGCAACGGCGTCAGCGCCGTGGTGCTGGAGCGCGGCGACTTCGGCGTCGGCGCCTCGACGCGCAACGGCGGCATGATCTCGGGCGGCGTCAACATGGGCAAGGGGCTCGGCGGCAAGAACCAGGCCGCGGCGGAGTTCGAAGCCAAGAAGGCGGCATTCCTGGGCGCCGGTGCGGATTCGCTCTCGGTGCTGGAAGACATCATCGCGCGCGAGAAGATCGAGTGCGGCGTCATCAAGAAGGGCCGCTTCGTCGGCGCCTGGACGCCGCGGCACTACGCCGAGCAGGCGGCCAAGGTCGACATGTTCAACAAGTACGCCGATGTCGGCGCCGAGATGGTGCCGCGCGAGCGCCAGCGCGAGTTCATCGCCTCCGACTATTACTACGGCGGCATGTACGTCCGACGCTCGGGGCATCTGCATCCGGCGCTCTACTACAAGGGCCTGCTCGAGGCCACGCACCGCGCCGGCGCCATCCTGTGCGCCAACGTCGAGGCCGAGCGCATCGAGAAGATTTCCGACGGCTGGCGCGTGCTGAGCTCCAAGGGGCCGATCGAATGCCGCGAGGTCGTGATCGCGACCAACGGCTACACCGGCGACCTGACGCCGCGCCTGAAGCGCCGCGTCGTGCCGGTGGCGAGCCACATCATCGCCACCGAAGAGCTGCCCGAGCACGCGAGCAAGCTGATGCCCGAGCTGCGCTCGATCGCCGACACCAAGCGCGTGCTGACCTATTACCGGCCCTCTCCCGACGGCAAGCACCTGATCTTCGGCGGCCGCGCGCGCTTCACGGCGGCGCCGCCCGAGGTGAGCGCGCCGGTGCTCTACCAGTACATGATCGACCGCTTCCCGCAGCTGAAAGGCATCCGCATCACCCACGTGTGGACGGGCAACGTCGCCTTCGCGCTGGATTACATGCCGCACATGGGCATGGACCAGGGCCTGCACTATCTGCTGGCCTGCAACGGCAACGGCGTCGCCATGATGACCTATCTCGGCACCCAGACCGCCAAGAAGATCGCCGGCGGGCGCAACGAGCCGATCAATCCGTTGGACGACCGCGACTTCCCCGAGCACGCGCTCTACAACGGCGAGCCGTGGTTCCTGCCCATGATCGGCGCCTGGTATCGCACGCGCGACTGGATCGACCGCCGTCTGGCCGCGTGATGCAAAAGCTTCCCGTCACACTCGAGGATGTCGAGTTCGCCGCCGCGCGCATCGGCGATGCGGTGGTGCACACGCCGTGCCTGCGCAGCGAGACGCTGTCGCGCATCGCCAAGGCCGATGTCTGGGTGAAGTTCGAGAACCTGCAGTTCACGGCGTCGTTCAAGGAGCGTGGGGCGCTCAACACGCTGGCGCAGCTCACCGACGCGGAGAAGAAGCGCGGCGTCATCGCCATGTCGGCCGGCAACCATGCCCAGGGCGTGGCCTATCACGCCGGCCGTCTCGGCATCCCGGCCACCATCGTCATGCCGTCCTTCACGCCCAACACCAAGGTCGAGCACACGCGGGCGCACGGCGCGCGCGTCGTCCTGCACGGCGACACGCTGGCCGAGGCAGGCACGGAGGCGCATCGCCTGGCCGACGCCGACAAGCTTGTATTCGTCCATCCCTACGACGATCCGCGCATCATCGCGGGCCAGGGCACGATCGCGCTGGAGATGCTGCAGGACGCGCCCGAGATCGACACCATCGTGGCGCCGGTCGGCGGCGGCGGCATGATCGCGGGCTGCGCCGTGGCGGCGCGCGGGCTGAAGCCCGACATCAAGATGATCGGCGTCGAGACCACGAGCTTCTCGGCGATGCACCAGCTGCTCGCCGGCGAGCCGGTGACGGCGGGCGGCGACACCATCGCCGAGGGCATCGCCGTGCGCGACATCGGCAAGACGCCGCTTGCCATCGCCAAGGCCCTGCTCGACCAGGTGCTGACGGTCGACGAGGTGGCGATCGAGCGCGCCATCGCGCTCTTCCTCGAGGTCGAGAAGACGGTGGCGGAGGGCGCGGGCGCCGCCGGCCTCGCGGCCCTGCTTTCCCATCCGCAGCATTTCATCGGCCGCAAGGTCGGCCTGGTGCTGTCGGGCGGCAACATCGACACAAGGCTGCTGGCCTCGGTGCTGCTGCGCGGCCTGGTGCGCGATGGCCGCATCGTGCGGCTGCGGCTCATGATCGGCGACCTGCCCGGCCAGCTCGCCCGCGTCGCGGGCCTTATCGGCAAGGCGGGCGGCAACATCGTCGAAGTGCAGCACCAGCGGCTGTTCGGCGCCGTGGTGGCCAAGCGGACCGAGCTCGACGTCACGGTGGAGACGCGCGGCCGTGACCACGCTCGCGAGCTTGTCGAGGCCCTGTCGGCGGAGGGCTTCAAGGTGCGGGTCCTGGAGGGGGCGGACGCGTAAGGCCTACGACGCCCGCTTGATATCCGTCAGCACGAAGTCTTCGCCTTTGAACAGCAGCGGGAGATCGAGGGACTTCGCCAACGCATAAGCGCAGCAATCGCCGAAGTTGAGCCCAGCGCGATGGCGACCTTTGCCAAAACGACGAAACGCCTCCCTGGCTCCTTCAATGTGTGTCGCGTCGAACGCAACGACACCAAGGCGCAGCGAAACCGCCAACCGGTCGAGATCGCGACAACCCGCCTGTCCCTGTCGGGACTCAGCCACCATGGAAACTTCGAAGTAGTTCGGCGCTCCGATCTGAGCACCGTCGGCGGCTAAAATCGCTTCCGCGAACTCCAACTTTTCTGGCTCGTTGAGAAGGATCGCAATGAGGGCCGAGCTATCGACGACAATCAATCGAACATGCCCTTGTCGTTGTAGCCGAGAATCTCCTCAACGCTCTTGTCCGTCAGGGGCGGCTTTGAGTTGAAACGCCGCACGATGGCGTCGACCTCCCTTAGCCGCCGCTCGCGATCCTTCTTGGCGTCGATTTCCCGGAGCTTGCCGTCAGCCAATTCGATGACCGTCGCGGTCATGCTCTTGCCGAGCAGACGGGATACGCGGCGCAATTTGCGCTCGGCCTCTGCGCTTTTGATGCTGACGCCCATGGTTTCAACCGAATTCTAGAATGTCGCACCCTAATCTAGAAAGCGGCGTCTTACAACGCACACCGGATGGGTCTATAGACCGCGCCATGTCCGCCAGCCCCCAATACA